>NZ_DCAN01000021.1:63849-112231 GCF_002311545.1 Sulfitobacter sp. UBA1132
GCTTCATTTTGCCAGATAAACTCCCGCCGGAGGCGCCCAACAGCACGCCACGGGTCGCGCGTCTGATCCTGAACCGGGTCGGGCGCGCAGTGCGTTTTGCGCAAACCCCGGTGACCGCCGCTGCTGTGGGTTGACGCACCGCCGCGCAATGCTTGAAACTCTGTGATACATGCTAGTTACATTTCTAGTCAATAAACGCAGCAAAGCTGCATCACCGCAAAGCATCCAGCGCCTGTGCTTGTGCTTCGTATCCGCCGCCCGAACCACAGGGGCAGCACCCGACCAGAGAGGAAGATCATGACGTTCTTAACCCGTACCGGCACCCCCTTACCCGCCGCCATTCACGCCTCTGCCGAAGCTGCCAAACGCGATCCGGTCAACCGACGCGAGTTTCTGGCCCTCGCCAGCGCCTTTGGGGCCACGGCGACAACCGCCTATGCGATGATCGGCATGGCAGCGCCCGCTCATGCGGCCGCGCATAAATCCGGCGGCACCGTACGGATGCAGATGGAGGTCCGCGCGTTGAAAGACCCGCGCACCTACGACTGGTCGCAGATCGCCAACATCACCCGTGGCTGGCTTGAATATCTCGCGATCTGGGAGAATGACGGCACCTTCACCCCCGCGTTGCTCGAAAGCTGGGAGATCAACGAAGACGCCACCGAATATGTGCTGAATGTGCGCAAAGGTGTCACGTGGAACGATGGCACGCCCTTCACCGCCAACGATGTGGCGCGCAACATCACGGGCTGGTGCGATAAATCGGTCGAGGGCAACTCGATGGCCGGGCGCTTTGCCACGCTGATCGACGAGGACTCCGGTCAGGCGATCGAAGGCGCGATCACCGTGGTGGATGACCATACGGTCAAGCTGTCGTTGCCCCGCCCCGACATCACCCTGATCCCCGGCATGGCCGATTATCCCGCCGCCATCGTCCCCGAAGGGTTTGATCCGGAAACCATGCTCGACAACCCTCTCGGCACCGGTGCCTACCTGCCCGAATCCGTCGAAGTCGGGATCAAGGCCGTGTTGGTCAAGAACCCCGACCACACGTGGTGGGGCACCGAGGTCTACGGCGGGCCCTATATCGACCGGCTGGAATACATCGACTACGGCACTGACCCTTCGGCCTTTGTCGCCGCTGCCGAAGCAGAAGAGATCGACGCCACCTATTCCATCGAGGGTGAATTCATCGACGTGTTCAGCACGCTGGACGGCTGGAACCAGAACGAAATCGCCACGGGTGCGACTATTGTGATACGCCCCAACCAACTGGCCGAGGTGGATGGCAAGACACCCTATGCCGATGCGCGTGTCCGCCGGGCGCTGGCTATGGCGGTCGACAACGCCGTGCTGCTTGAACTGGGCTATGCCGGTCGCGGGCTGGTCGCCGAAAACCACCACGTCGGCCCGATGCACCCCGAATATGCCGAGCTTCCCCCGCGCGAGGCGGACCCCGAAGGTGCCCGCGCGCTGATGGAAGAAGCCGGCATGGCCGACTACGAACACGAGCTGTTTTCCATCGACGACGCATGGCGCAAGGACACCACAGATGCCGTCGCCGCACAGTTGCGCGACGCTGGCATCAAGGTGAAACGCACGATCCTGCCGGGGTCGACCTTCTGGAACGACTGGACGAAATACCCCTTCTCCTCGACCAACTGGAACGCGCGTCCGCTGGGTGTGCAGATCTGGGCGCTGGCCTATCGTTCGGGCGAGGCGTGGAACGAATTTGGCTGGTCCAACCCCGAATTCGACGCCCTCCTGACCGAGGCCCTGTCGGTCGCCGATGTCGAAAAACGTCGCGCTCTGATGGCCAAGGGCGAAGCGCTGATCCAGAACGAAGGCGTCACGATCCAGCCTTACTGGCGCTCGCTTTATAACCACACCCGCGAAGGGCTGGTCGGGGCCGGTCACCACATCGGCTTTGAATACCACCCCGCGCGGATGGCCTGGACGTCGTAAACACCAGTTTGCCAATCCCGAAACGAAAGGGCCGCGTCAGACGCGGCCCTTTTTTCATGTCACAGCGCTGTGCCCTGTCAGGGCAGCAGGAACAGCGTGATCGCGGGGAACATCACCAGAATGATCACCCGCACGATGTCGGAGCCGACAAAATACATCACGGCCTTATAGGTCTCTGTCATCGGAGTTTCACGGTCCATCGAGTTGATGATGAACAGGTTCATCCCCACCGGTGGCGTGATCAGACCGACCTCGACCACGATCAGCACAAGGATGCCGAACCAGATCGCCAGATGCTCTGTGCTCATCCCGAAATCCATCGCCGAGATCACGGGGAAAAAGATCGGCACTGTCAGCAGGATCATCGACAGGCTGTCCATCAGGCAGCCGAAAACGAGGTAGAAGACAAGGATCACGACCAGCACGAACCACGGGCTATAGCCCTGCCCCAAGACCCAATCAGCCATGAATTGCGGCACGCCCGACAGGGCCAGAAAGCCGTTATAGAACCCCGCCCCCAGCACGATGAAAAAGATCATCCCCGTGGTTTTGGCCGTGCCCATCAGGCTTTCGCGCAAGACCGCCCAGTTCAGACTACCCGCCAGCAACGCCGCCAGACCGGTGCCCGCAGCGCCCACAGCCGCGCCTTCGGTCGGGGTGAACCACCCCAGATAGATGCCGCCCACGACGACGAAAAAGATCACCAGCACCGGCCATGTATTCGCCAGCGCCTTGAAGCGGTCCCCCATGGGCACCGCAGGGCGCACGCCCGCGGATTTGGGGTTCAGACGCACATAGATCGAGATCGTGATAACATAGCCGATGGCCGCCAGCACACCGGGCAGGAAGGCCGCCAGAAACAGCTTGGCGATATTCTGTTCTGTCAGGATCGCATAGATCACCAGAATGACCGACGGCGGGATCAGGATGCCCAATGTCCCCCCCGCGGCCAGTGTCGCGGTGGAAAACCCGCCGGAATAGCCATAGCGGCGCAGCTCGGGCAGCGCGACCTTCGACATGGTCGCCGCTGTCGCCAGCGAGCTGCCGCAGATCGCGCCAAAGCCCGCGCAGGCCCCCACGGCCGCCATCGCCACACCCCCGCGGCGATGCCCCAAAAAGCTCTCTGCCGCTTTGAACAGGGCTTGGCTCATCCCCGATAGGGTCGCGAATTGGCCCATCAGCAGGAACATGGGAATGATGCTCAGCGAATAGCTGGAAAACGTCGTGTAGGTCTCGGACTTGAGCTTTGACAGCAGCGGCGTGGGGTTGCCCCCCATCGCCAGATACCAGCCGCCAAACCCGCATAGCAGCATCGCCAGCCCGATAGGGGCGCGCAAAAAGATCATCAGCAGCAGCACCGGAAAGGACCAGAAGCCCAGTTCTAGGTTGGTCATCTTAGTGCGCCCCTTGTTCGCTGGGAAGAATATCGGTGCCGCGGATCGCCTCTAACACGCGGATCACGGCGCAATAGGCCGCCACAACGCAGGCAATCACGCCGGACGCAAAGCTGGCGGCATAGGCCCACCACACCGGAAATTGCAGGAACAATGTCGTCTCGCCATTGCCAAGATAGCGTTGCATCCCCTCGTAGAGACGCCAGATGATCAGCACGATCACCGCGGCCAGAACGACCTCCCAAAAGGCCATGATCCAACGGTTCACCCGCGCCGGCAGGAAAGAGGTAAACACATCCACCGTGGCATGGGCGCCGTAATACTGGCAGATCGGCAGGAACGAGAAGATGGCGAAGGCGACCCCCGCCTCGAGCAATTCATAATTGCCGTTGATCTCGCCGATGCCCATGTCAATCAGCCCCTGCGACAGGCCGGTCAGCTTCTCCTGAAAGAAGGGGCTATGCAGCATCTTGTTGACCGTGCGCCCGATGATAGAGGCCGTGGTCATCAGCACCAGCGCCATCAGCACCAGCCCTCCGATCACGGCGGTAAAGCGGGCAAGAAAATATATCAGCCGACGCATGGTTCTCTCAATCTTGTCTAGGTATTTTGGGGTGTATCAAGCAAGCAGGCCCGCGGCGCAGGAATGCACCGCGGGCCTGCTATCGTCGTCAGGAATTATTTGCCGTAGGCATCCATCAATTCACGCGCCTCATTGATCAGCGCCTGACCGTCGATGCCCTTGCTGTCCATATCGGCAATCCAGCTGTCGTAGATCGGCTGCGACGCATCGCGCCAGACCTGGGTCTCTTCTTCGTTCAGCTCGACGATGTTGTTGCCCAGATCAACCGCGACCTGACGCGCAGGGCCATCGGCATCCGCCTGTGTGCCCCCCGCAAAGACCGAGAATTCCAGACCGGAGTTTTCATCCAGAACCTTTTTCAGCTCGTCCGACAGCCCGTCATAGCGGTCCTTGTTCATCGCCAGCACGAAGGTCAGCGTATAAAGTGCGGCACCGTCAAATTCGGTGTGGTTCTTCACCAGTTCCGGCACTTTCAACGATGGCGTCACTTCCCACGGGATCGTGGTGCCGTCGATTACGCCCTTGGACAGACCTTCGGGAATCGCCGGAACCGGCATGCCCACTGGCGTCGCGCCGGTAATCTCGAGCAGCTGGTTCACCAGACGCGACCCGCCGCGAATCTTCAGACCCTGCATATCGTCGGGCGACCGCACTTCGGTGTTGGTGTGCAGCATGCCGGGGCCGTGAACCCATGTGCCCAGAATATGTACGTCCTTGAACTCGGTGTCTTTCATATGCTTTTCGAACATCTGCCAATAGGCAGAGCTCGCCGCGCGGGCGTCGGTGACCATAAAGGGCAGCTCGAACACTTCGGTCGTGGGATAGCGGCCAGGGGTATAGCCCACCACGGTCCAGACGATATCGGCCACACCGTCAATCGCCTGATCCATCAGCTCAGGTGGCTTCCCGCCAAGCTGCATGGAGGGGTAGCGTTCAATCTTGATCTTGTTGTCGCTGGCGGCTTCGACCTTATCGGCCCAGACATCCAGAATAAGTTTGGGCACATTGGCCTGTGGCGGCAGGAACTGGTGCATGCGCAGGGTAACCTCTTGCGCCATCGCGCCGGTCGCGCTCATGCCAACGGCAAGGGCCGCACCCGCGATCCCCATCAGGGTTCTTCTCATCATCATTCTAATCTCCCGTGTTCAGTCAAAACGGACCGCTCTGTTGCCGAGCAGTTCCGAGCCTTTAGCTGAGTGACACTCTGACACCAGCGACAGGGGATTATCAATCACCTCCGGTACAAGCGGATGAAAAACACGCAGCTCGGGAACACGACACACGACGGGCCATGCTGAACAACAGCTAACCTACAAAAGTCATATCTGTGCGGGGGGGGGGGAGATGGTGGCGTTACCTGGATTTGAACCAGGGACCTAACGATTATGAGTCGTTCGCTCTAACCAACTGAGCTATAACGCCATCGGCGCTCCGAGTATGACAGGCTTCGGCCCCCGTCAAGAGCCAAAGCCAATCTTATTTGATTATTCGCCCTCGCGCACCGTATCAATCATGCGCTGCACGTTGTCAGGGTCGGCATCCGGCGTGATCCCGTGACCAAGGTTAAAAATATGCGGGCCCTTGGAAAAGGCTTTGACGATCTGCCGCGTCTCATCCACCAGCGCCTGCCCGCCGGTGACCATATGGGTCGATGCAAGGTTGCCCTGCACGCAACCGTCCACCTGCACATGTTTGGCCGCCCAATCCGCCGAGACGGAATTATCCAGCGCCACACAATCCACCCCCGTCGCCTTGGCGAACCCGATGTATTTATCGCCGGCCTCGCGCGGGAAACCGATGATCGGAATACCGGGATGGCGCTTCTTCAGCTCTTGCGTGATCTCGCGTGCAGGGGCCAGCGCGTATTTCTCGAAAGCATCGCCCGGCAGCGACCCCGCCCAGCTGTCAAAGATCTTCATCACCTCGGCGCCTGCGTCAATTTGCGCAGACATATATTCGATGGTCGCCTTGGTAATCAGGTCCAACAGCTTCTCGAACAGGGCGTTATCCTGGGTGCGCAGCAGATGCGCAGGCCCCTGATCCTTGGTCCCCTGCCCCGCGATCATATAGGTCGCCACAGTCCAGGGCGCACCGGCAAAGCCGATCAACGTCGTCTCGCGCGGCAGTTCACCGGCAAGGTTGCGCACCGTCTGATAGATCGGGTTCAACGTCTCGTGGATATCGCCCACGGGCCGCAGCTGGTCAAAATCCGCCTGTGTGGTGACCGTGGACAGGCGCGGCCCCTCGCCGGTGACAAACCACAAATCAGCGCCAAGTGCCTGCGGGACAAGCAAAATATCCGCAAAGAGGATCGCCGCATCAAACCCGTAACGACGGATCGGCTGCAAGGTGACCTCGGTCGCCAGCTCGGGGTTGTAGCACAAAGACAGGAAATCCCCCGCCTGCGCCCGCGTCGCCTTATACTCGGGCAGATAGCGCCCGGCCTGCCGCATCATCCAGATCGGCGGCACCGGCAGCGTCTCTCCGGCCAATGAACGCAGAATGGTTTTGCTTTGCGTGTCGGTCTGCGGCATCGGGGATTCCTACTCTTCAATGGTTTTGTCTTAGGTCAAGATGTAGCGCCGCGATGTCAAGGCAATGGCACCGCTTGTCAGATCAAATCCACACCCCTAAAGAAGAGCCATGACTGTGAACCTGCCCACCCCCGAAAACCCCATGCGCATCGGCACCCGCGGCTCGCCTCTGGCGATGGCTCAGGCCTATGAAACCCGCGCCCGTCTGGCCGCCGCCTTTGAAATCCCGCAGGCGGCGTTTGAAATCGTCGTGATCAAAGTCACCGGCGATGTCATTCAGGATCGCCCGCTCAAGGACATCGGCGGCAAGGGTCTGTTCACCCGCGAAATCGAAGAAGACCTGCTGGCGGGCAAAATCGACATCGCTGTGCATTCGATGAAAGACATGCCCACGATCCAGCCGGGGGGCCTGCTGCTTGATACCTACCTGCCGCGCGAAGACCCACGCGACGCCTTTGTCGCGCCCACCCTGTCGGCGCTGGACCAACTCGCCGAAGGCGCGGTTGTCGGCACCTCCAGCCTGCGCCGCCGTGCGCAGCTGCTGCACCAGCGTCCCGACCTGCAGGTCGTCGAATTCCGCGGCAATGTGCAGACGCGGCTGAAAAAGCTTGCCGATGGTGTGGCCGAATGTACCTTCCTCGCCGTGGCCGGTCTGAACCGTTTGGGCATGCAACACGTCCCCGCCACGCCGATCGACGATACGCTGATGCTGCCCGCGGTGGCGCAAGGGGCCATTGGCATCGAACGCCGCGCCGGTGACCTTGATACCGAAGCCATGCTCGCCGCGATCCACGACACCCCCACGGGCCAACGTCTGGCCGCCGAGCGCGCCTTTCTGCTCACGCTTGACGGATCGTGCGAGACACCGATTGCCGGGCTGGCCACGCTGGACGGCGACACGCTCCACCTGCGCGGCCAGGTCCTGCGCCCCGACGGGTCAGAGGCAATTGCCGGTGACCGCAGCGGCCCTGTTGCGCAAGGCGGTCAGATGGGCGTCGATCTGGCGCAGGACCTGCTGGCCCAGGCAGGGCCCGGCTTCTTCGACTGGCACGTCAAAGGATAACATCCAAAATAAATTCGCGCTCTGTTTGAAACTAAGCGCAGCATGGCCCCGTTGCTTCGGCATGATCACCAAATGATCACGATATAAACCGAGGAGAACACCATGACTTTCGCTAAAAAGATGATGACCGCAACCGCAGCTCTGGCCCTGACTGCTGGTGCGGCTTTCGCCGACGAGATGAAGAACCCCATGGTCGGTGGTGCTGAAATGTTCGCCGACAAGAACATCGTTGAAAACGCCGTGAACTCTGCCGACCACACCACATTGGTTGCTGCTGTGAAAGCTGCCGGTCTGGTTGATACCCTCGCAGGCGAAGGCCCCTTCACCGTGTTCGCCCCCACCAACGCCGGTTTCGACCGTCTTGAGCCAGGCACCGTCGAAATGCTGGTCAAGCCAGAGAACAAGGAGCGTCTGACCGAAATCCTGACCTGCCACGTGGTGGGCAAGGCCGTGATGGCTGACGCGCTGCAGGGCATGATCAAGGACGACGGCGGCGAGCACCCCGTGCCGACACTGGGCGGCTGCACGCTGCAAGCCTCCTACGCCGATGATGGCCGCGTGATTCTGACGGACGAGAACGGCAATACGGCCTTCATCGAAATCGCAGATGTCAAACAGTCCAACGGTGTGATCCACGTTATCGACGGCGTGATGCTACCAAAGCAATAAGCTGATACCAGTTTAGACGAAAAGGCCCCCGACCTGCACGGTCGGGGGCCTTTTTCATTCCAAATGGCAGCTATCCCGGGGGAGCCCGCAGGGCGGGGGCTGGCCCCCTAGATCCACTTCGCCAAAGGTGGCAGGCTCATGAGAACCGCATTGGCGTCATGGCCCGTTTCCAGCCCGAATTTCGTACCGCGGTCATAGACAAGGTTATATTCGGCATAAAGCCCGCGATGCACCAGCTGCGCTTCCTTGTCTGCCTCTGACCAGTCTTGCGTGATCCGCTTTTGCACCAGCGGCAGATAGGCGGGCAGGAAGGCGCGGCCGATATCCTGTGTCAGGGCAAAATCCGCCTCCCAATCGCCTGTCGCGTGATCATCCATAAAGATACCGCCGACCCCGCGCGCGCGGTGGCGGTGCGGGATATAGAAATACTCGTCCGCCCAGGCCTTCAGCCGCGGGTAGAGATCGCTGCCATGAGGGTCCAGATGCGCCTTTTGCACGGCGTGGAAATGCGCAGTGTCTTCGTCATATTCGATGCAGGGATTCAGATCCGACCCGCCACCGAACCAGCTGGCATGGGGGGTCCAGAACATGCGGGTGTTCATATGGACCGCCGGGGCATGCGGGTTCTGCATATGCGCGACCAGACTGATGCCCGACGCCCAGAACCGCGGGTCTTCGGCCATGCCGGGGATGCCCTTGCGCGCCGCCATCGCGACCTGCGCGCGCTCTCCCAGGGTGCCGAACACCGTAGAGACGTTGACGCCGACCTTTTCGAACACACGCCCGCCACGCATCACGCTCATCAGACCGCCGCCCGCGTCACTACCGTCGTCGCTGCTGCGTTTGGTCGGGGTCACCTCGAACGTGCCGGGCGCGGCATCCGACAGCGGGCCTTCGGCGTGGTCACGCTCCAGCGTTTCGAATGCCTCCACGATCTGGTCGCGCAAGCTGCGGAACCACTCAGCGGCGCGGGTCTTCTCCGCCTCGAAATCAACGGTCATGCGCAAAGCCTTTCGTTACTGCGTATTTTAGTGTGCCGGCGCGTCCACCGCGTCCAGCAAGGACCGCCCCCCGTCCACAACGATCACTTCGCCTGTCAGGAAACTGGAGCTGTCGGCGGCAAGATACTGGATCGTGTCGGCCAGCTCTGACGGCGATGCGATGCGCCCCAGCGGCGTGTGGTTGCGGATGTCGTCGCGCCACTCGCGGTTCTCGGCGCAGGACGCTTTCAGCGACCCGCTCATCACCGACCCGAAGGCCACGGCGTTCACCCGGATGCGATGCGGTGCCAGCGTCAGCGCCATCGACCGTGTCATCTGCTCAAGCGCGGCCGCCGCCATGGAATAGGCCATCAACTCGGGCCGTGTGTGCCGCGAGGTGGTCGAGCTGAGGTTGACGATGCTGCCCACGCTGCCGTCTTCCTTGCCCTCGGATTGTTTGATCATGCGTTTGGCGACCTGCTGCGTCAGCTGCATCGCGGTCATCACGTTTTCCTGCCACAGGGTTTCAACGCTGGTGTCATCATTGTCCAGCGCATCCGTCGGCAGGAACTGCCGCGAGGCATTGACCAACACGTCAACCTCGTCAAAGGCGTCAATGGTGGCAGAGACGAGGTTCGCAATCGTCAGCCGTTGCCGCAGATCGCCGGCGAAAAAGCGGATGTTGCCGTCGTCCTTGGCATCGCCCAGCTGTTCGACCAGCGCTTTCTCGTCGATGTCGGCACACATCACATTTGCGCCCTTGTCGGCGAATTGCCGGGCAATCGCCAAACCGATACCGTTCGCGGCCCCGGTGACGATGACGCTTTTGCCAGAGATTGAGAATGACATAAATCGTTCCTTAATCAGGCGCGGCCCGCCTATCGGCGTTTGCGCAAAGGCCGTGCCGCGTGAAACAGTTTGAACCGCGCATCGCCGCCGATTTCCTCGACATGGGCGAAACGGGTTTTCAGCTCTGCCTCATAGGGCAGATGACGGTTCGCGACCATCCACAGCTTGCCTTGCGGCGACAGGATGCGTGCTGCCGTGGCAACAAACGCCTGCCCGATCTGCGGTTCAGCCGCGCGACCGATGTGGAAGGGCGGGTTCATGATCACGCTGTCCATGCGGTGGGGCGGCTCCCAGCTTGTGGCATCCTCCCATGCAAAGGACGCGCGATCATCGGTGACATTGCGGCGCGCACATTCCAGCGCCATATGTCCCGCTTCAACAAGATAAAGGTTCTTGATGTCAGGCCGTGTCAGCGCGTGGGCCGACAAAAAGCCCCAACCGGCCCCCAGATCGGCAACCTCGGACCCGAGCTTCTCGGGCAAGGCGTCCACCAGCAACGCCGAGGCCAGATCGACACCATCGGCGGAAAAGACCCCCGGCGCGGTCCAGAACCCGCCTTCGGTCAGCTCCGGCCCCTGACGCCAGTCGGAAAAGAACTCCGCCGCCGGTTCCGAGATCCAGAACATCTTGCCGTGGGCCTTCGAGATCGGGCCCTGCACGGTCACACGGTCGCGCATCTCGCGCAGGATACTATCGGCACCGTCGGTCTTTTGCCCGTCGATCACAACGATCCCGTCGCAGACCTCGCAGGCGGCGGCGATCACGGCGCGGGCTTCGGCCTTGGCGCGTGGCAGGCAGACGATACAGGCCGCATAGCGGTCCTTGATGGTGCGCACGACATCATAGCCGCGCGCGGCCCATGCGTCATAATCCGGTTTGAAATCATGGATAATCTGCACGCGGTCTTTGTCCAAACCTGGCAAATCACTGTCACGGGGGGGCTGAAAGACGGCAATCGCCCCTTCAGCTGGCAACTCAAGACCACCGCCGTCAAGCGCCAGTTGCAGACGTGCATCAATCACGTGTTATTCTTCTTTTTCCATGGTGCATTGCAGCGGGTGCTGGTGACGCCGGGCGAAATCCATCACCTGCGCAACTTTGGTTTCCGCAATCTCGTGGCTGAACACGCCCACGACCGCCAGCCCTTTTTTATGCACGGTCAACATGATCTCGAAGGCTTGAGCATGGTTCAGCCCGAAGAAGCGTTCAAGCACGATCACCACAAATTCCATCGGGGTGAAATCGTCGTTCAACAGCATCACCTTGTACAAAGGCGGCCGCTTGGTCTTTGGTTTGGTCTTGGTCAACAGATCGGTTTCGTCGTCGTCCCGGTCTTTGCCCGCCATCATAAGATCATCAAGGCGCATTGCTGCTCCTGCCTGAGAAGTCGTTTCAAGTGAGTCGTGTAGGCGTCTATATAACCCTAAAGCAGAATTAGAAAAGAGGGCGCGCCAAAGATGGGCAATCCGCTAACGACCATCGGTTTTGATGCCGATGACACTTTATGGCACAACGAACGCTTCTTTGCTTTGACACAGGTCAAATTCGCGGAACTTCTTGCCGATTACACCGACCGCGACAGCCTGATGGACCGGCTGCTGGAGGCAGAGCGGCGCAACATCCCCCACTACGGCTTTGGCATCAAAGGGTTCACCCTCTCGATGATCGAAACCGCGATAGAGGTCACCGAGGGCCGCGTACCGGCCGATGTCATCTCCGAACTGCTGGCGGCGGGGCGGGATATGCTGGCCCATCCGGTCGAACTGCTGCCGGATGTGCGCGAAACCCTCGAAACCCTGCAAGACGACTATCGGCTGGTGCTGGTGACCAAGGGCGATCTGCTGGATCAGGAACGCAAGCTCGCTGAATCCGGGCTGCGTGATATGTTCACCGCGATTGAAATCGTGTCGGACAAGACCCCGCAAACCTACCAGCGCATCTTTGACACCCACGGCGACGGTCCGGCCCGCGGCATGATGATCGGGAACTCCATGAAATCGGACGTGGTGCCGATGATCCACGCGGGCGGGCATGGCGTCTATATCCCCCACGGCGTCACCTGGGCGCTGGAGCACGCCCCCGCCCCGAGTGATTCGCCCCGCTTCCACCAGATCACGCGCCTGTCCGAAGTGGCAGAACTGCTGCCCTGAACGCCGCTGTATTCTCGCCTTACCTTCGCTGCGTTGTCGCCCAACTCTTGCCACATTCCCGCCACAATCGCCCCTATAGTGGCGGAGTTTTGGGCATACGCTATATGTGCTGCGCGGAAATCGCCTCTTTTCCGGGCTGCACCACATCGAACGCCTTTATCGAAAACACGTCCTATGGTAACCTTACCTTAATAATAATGGTCAGTTGAAAAATCGACGGCCGAGGCAGAGCAAAGGCAGTTATGATGAGAGTGCGGCGTGTGCAGCCAGCCCGGTATGGGCTATTTATTCTTGCGGCTATATGGATCTTGCTGATCCTGCCGCTCAGCGCAATGGCGGCCCCCTATGCCGCCTATGTGATCGACGCCCGAACCGGCGAAGTGTTGCACTCCCGAAACGCGGATACCCGTCTGCACCCGGCCTCCCTCACCAAAATGATGACACTTTATATCGCATTCGAGGCGATTAAACGTGGTGAGATCTCGCTCGACAGCAAGGTCAAGATCACCAGCCACGCGGCGTCCGAACCGCCCAGCAAACTGGGGCTGAAATCGGGCCAGACCATCGCCCTGCGCTACCTGATCCGCGCCGCGGCCGTCAAATCTGCCAATGACGCCGCCACCGCCATCGGGGAAGCCATCGAAGGGTCCGAGGCCAAATTCGCCCGCCGCATGAACCGCACCGCCAAGGCGCTTGGCATGACCAACACCACCTTCAAGAACGCCCACGGCCTGACAGAATCCGGCCACATGTCGACCGCACATGACATGACCATCATGGGCCGCCACCTGCTGTATGATCACCCCGAATACTACAACCTGTTCTCGCGCATCACTGCCGATGCGGGCGTGCGCAAGGTCAGCCACACCAACCGTCGCTTCCTGTCGTCCTACAAAGGCGCCGACGGGATCAAGACCGGCTACACCCGCGCCGCTGGCTTCAACCTCACCGCCTCGGCCGAACGGGGCAATGAACGCATTATCGTGACCGTCTTCGGCGGCACCTCCACCAGCGCGCGGAACGCTAAAGTGGCCGAGCTGATGGATCTGGGCTTCCGCCGCGCCCCCTCCAGCGCGCCGCTGAAAAAACCCTCCAAACCCGCTTACGCCGATGTCGAAGATACGCCCGTCGCATCCGACGGGGCCGCAGGCAAGGTCATCCGCCTCGTGGGGGCCGTCACCACCTCCAAACGTCCCACATTGCGTCCGGGCCACCAGCCTCAGGTCGTGGTTGCCACCGCAGAGGTGCCCCAAGCGACCTCGCCGATCCTGAACTCGGACATCACCGCCGCGCTGAAAGAGGCGCAGAAAACCGCGCCGCCCGTCGTGGCAGAGGCCCCTGCCCCGACACCGGAACCCGCAGCAGAGGCGGAAACCCTGCTCGCCTCGGTCTCGGTCCGGCCCACGCTGCGCCCCTCGGCTGCCGCATCGCTGGTTGAAACCGCCGCGGTCAAACAGGTCACCCCCAAAGCGCCCCCAGCCCCCGAAGTCATCACCCGCGTGTCGACATCTGGTGGCCGTCACTGGGGCGTGAATGTGGGCCGCTATCCCAGCCGCTATGCCGCCGAGAAAGTGTTGCTGAAAACCGCATTGTCCGAAATCTCGACCCTCGACGGCAGCCTGCGCAAAGTCGTGCGTCGCCCGCAAGGGTTCGACGCCAACTTCCTTGGCATGACCCGCGAGACAGCCGATCTGGCCTGCCGCCGTCTGGTCGCCCGCAATGTGAACTGCTTTATGATCGGGCCAAGCTCTTAAGCTTGGCCTGCTCAGGTCGTCGCCTGTAGCAAGGTGCGCGTGTAGTCGGACTGCGGATTGTCATACAGCGTATCGACATCGCCGTATTCGACCACATCCCCCCGCTTCATCACCATCACCTTATGCGACATCGCGCGCACGACCTTCAGGTCGTGGCTGATGAACAGATAGGCCAGCCCGTATTTGCGCTGCAGATTGCGCAGCAGGTCCACGATCTGCACCTGCACGGTCATATCCAGCGCCGAGGTCGGCTCGTCCAGCACCAGCAGCTTGGGCCGCAGCACCATCGCCCGCGCAATCGCGATCCGCTGACGTTGCCCGCCGGAAAATTCGTGGGGATAGCGGTCCATCGTGGCCGGGTCCAAACCCACCTCGATCATCACATCGCGCACCAGTTCACGCGGATTGCGGTCGGGGTCCACCTTATGCACGCTCAGCCCTTCGGCGATGATCTGCATACAGGTCATCCGCGGCGACAGGCTGCCGAACGGATCCTGAAACACGATCTGCATATCCTTGCGCAACCGTCGCAACTGCCGCGTGGACCAACTGCGCACGTCCTGCCCCATAAAGCTGATCCCCCCTTCAGAGGAGATCAAGCGCATGATCGCCAGTGCCAGCGTCGTCTTGCCCGACCCGGATTCACCCACGATACCAAGGGTTTCCCCCGCGCGCACCGACAGCGACGCATCGTTTACCGCCTTCACGTGATCCACCGTCTTGCGCATGAACCCCTTCTGGATCGGGAACCAGACCTTCAGATGATCGGTGCTGGCGATCACCTCGGCATCGGGGGCAACCGGGTCCGGTCGGCCCGACGGCTCCGCCCCCAAAAGCTTGATCGTATAGGGGTGCTGCGGGTTGTCAAAAATCTCGTGCGTGGGGCCGTGTTCGACAATCTCGCCCTGTTTCATCACGCAGACGCGGTCGGCAATGCGGCGCACGATGCCCAGATCATGGGTGATGAACAGCAGACCCATGCCCTCGCTGTCTTTCAGCTCTTTCAGCAGGTCGAGTATCTGCGCTTGAATGGTCACGTCCAAGGCCGTGGTCGGCTCATCCGCGATCAACACATCGGGCTTGTTGGCCAGCGCCATCGCGATCATCACCCGTTGCCGTTGCCCACCCGACAGCTGATGCGGGTAGGCACCCAACCGGCTTTCCGCATCCACGATCCCGACCTTGTCCAGCAGTTCAAGGATACGCGCCCGCGCCTCGGCCCCTGCCACGCCCTGATGCAGCGCCAGCGATTCCGCCAGCTGCTTTTCGATCGTATGCAGCGGGTTCAGCGAGGTCATCGGCTCTTGAAAGATAAAGCTGATGTCATTGCCACGCACCTTGCGCAGCAGCTTGTCGCTCGCCCCGACCATCTGCTGCCCGTCGTACAGCACCGATCCCGACACCTCGGCACTGTCGCCCAACAGCGATACGGTGCTCAGCGCCGATACGGATTTACCCGAGCCGGACTCCCCCACCAGCGCCACGGTCTCCCCGCGCTGCACGGCAAAGCTCACGCCCTTGACCGCATGGGTCAACGCGCCTTCCTGACGGAAGGAGACGCGCAGGTCATCCACTTGCAGCACCGCGGCGTTCTGGGTCGAAGGCGTCATGAGAACGTCTTTCTCGGGTCAAAGGCGTCGCGGATCCCTTCAAAGATAAAGATCAGCAGCGACAGCATGATGGCAAAAGTGAAGAACGCGGTGAACGCCAGCCAGGGCGCTTGCAGGTTCTGCTTGGCTTGCAACGTCAGCTCGCCCAGGGACGGGGCCGACGACGGCAAGCCGAAGCCCAGAAAATCAAGGATCGCAAGCGTGCTGATCGTGCCGGTGATGATAAACGGCAGCATCGTCAGCATCGCGACCATCGCATTGGGCAGCATGTGGCGGAACATGATCGTCATATTTCCCACCCCAAGCGCGCGCGCCGCGCGCACATATTCAAGGTTCCGCGCGCGCAGGAATTCGGCCCGCACCACACCCACCAGCGATGTCCAACTGAACAGCACCAGCAAGAACACCAGCAGCCAGAAACTGCGCCCCAGAATGGCGAACATGATGATGATCACATAAAGCGACGGGGTCGAGGTCCAGATCTCGATCACGCGCTGGAAGATCAGATCCGTCCAGCCGCCAAAGAACCCCTGCACCGCCCCCGCGATGATCCCGATCAACGATGCCGCGCCCGTCACAATCAGGGTAAAGATGATCGACAGCCGGAAGCCATGAATGACCCGCGCCAGCACGTCACGTTTGGTGCCATCGGTGCCCAGCAGGTTCTGCCCGTTCGGCGGCAACGGAGCCGCGCCGGGCCGGTCCACGGCGGTGTCAAAGCTATAGGGGATGGGCGGCCAGATCGACCAGCCCGCCGCAATCGCCTCGCCCGCGACCTCGCCATCCTGCGCGTCCTCGATGATACCCTCGGGGTCGTCCAGACAGTCGATCAACCCGCCCGAGGCGATCAGACATTGCACTTCGGGGTCGCGGTACACCGCTTCGGTCAGGAAATCGCCGCCGAATTCGGTCTCGGGGTAGAACTTGAAGATCGGCATGTAATAGTCGCCGCGATAGTTCACGAGGATCGGTTTGTCGTTGGCCACGAATTCGGCAAACAGCGAGATGCCAAACAGGATCGCGAAAATCCAAAGGCTCCAATAGGCGCGGCGGTTACGGGTAAAGTTACGCCAGCGGCGTTGGTTCAGCGGGGATAGCGCCATGGGGTTCAGCCCTCGCGTTTTTCAAAGTCGATGCGCGGGTCGACGACCACATACATCAGGTCAGACAGGATACCGACCAGCAGACCGATAAGGCCAAAGATGAACAGCGTCCCGAAGACGATCGGATAATCCCGCGCAACCGCCGCCTCGAACCCCAGACGGCCCAGCCCATCAAGGCTAAAGATCGTCTCGATGATCAGCGAGCCGCCAAAGAACACACCGATAAACACCGCTGGAAAGCCCGCGATCACGATCAGCATCGCGTTGCGGAAGACGTGGCCGTACAACACCTTACGCTCTGACAGCCCCTTGGCCCGCGCCGTGACGACATATTGCTTCTTGATCTCGTCGAGAAAGCTGTTCTTGGTCAGCAAGGTCAGCGTCGCAAAGGCCGAGATGGTCGAGGCCAGCACCGGCAGCGTGATGTGCCAGAAGTAATCCGCGACCTTGCCCAAGGGGCTCAGCTGGTCAAAGTTATCCGAAGTCAGCCCCCGCAGCGGAAATATCTGCCAGTAGGACCCGCCCGCGAACAGCACCAGCAGCAGGATCGCGAACAGAAAGCCCGGGATCGCATAGGCGGCGATAATCGCGCCCGATGTCCATGTATCAAAGGCCGTGCCATCCTTGACCGCCTTGCGGATGCCAAGGGGGATCGACACCAGATAGGCAATCAACGTGGACCACAGCCCCAGCGTGATCGACACGGGCAGCTTTTCCTTGATCAACTCGATCACGCTGATCGACCGGAAGTAGCTGTCGCCGAAATCGAACCGCATGTAATTCCACAGCATGTTCACGAACCGCTCTACCGGCGGTTTGTCAAAGCCGAACTCTTTCTCAAGCTCGGCGATGAATTCGGGCGGCAGGCCCCGTGCGCCAACGTAATTCTCGTTGCCGCCGGTATCTGCGGCATTCCCCGCATCCGATCCCCCGCCAGAGAACCCTTCGAACACGTCACCACCGCCCTGAATGCGCGCGATCGCCTGCTCAACAGGGCCACCCGGCACAAACTGCACCAGTGCAAAGTTGATCAGCATGATCCCAAGCAACGTCGGTATGATCAGCAACAGCCGTCGAAGAATATATGCGCCCATGGCCGGCGTTTACCTCAGTGCGCCTGCAGCGCGCAAGGCGTCTGCTTTATCGGCATTGTACCACCAGAAATCGAGGTAACCCAAAGCGTAAGGCGGCTGCGTTTCGGGGTGTTCGTACTGGTCGTAATAGGCGGTCCAGAAACTGTCGTTATACCAGGTCGGGATCATGAAAAATTCATAGCGCAGCGCCCGATCCAGCGCCATCAGGCTGGCGTCCTCTTCCTCTTTCGTGTCGGCCGCCAGCGACGCGGTCACAATCGCATCCACCAACGGGCTGGCAAGCCCTGCAGGGTTGAACAGCGAATAGGCCGCCGCCTCTGACCCATAGCGTTGTTCCAGCCCGGTGCCTGTGCCCAGAAACGCCCCATAGCTGTCATAGACCATGTCGTAATCGCGGTCCCGTTCGCGGGCCGTGTATTGGGAACTGTCGACTTTCTCGAGCACGGCATCAATGCCCATGTTCTGCAAATTCGACATAAAGTTTTCAATCACCGCCGACAGCGTCGCCGACCCCGAGGAGTTCAGCAAGAACCGCAACTGCAAGGGTTTGCCCTGCGCATTATAGCGTTTGCCGTCATCGCCCACGGCCCAACCGGCCTCGTCCAGCAGCTTCATTGCGCGGCGCAGGTTGCGACGGTCCGACAGGCGGCTCGCATCCGACGTATGCGGCATGACCGCGTCTTGCGTCAGCAGTTCGGGCGGCACGACATCGCCAAGGTTTTCCAGCAGCGCCAGTTCCGCCCCTTGGGGTGCGCCCGTGGCCATCAGCGGTGTGTCCTGCGTAAACGACGCCCGCTGTTTGAACAGCCCGTATTGTAGTGATTCATTGGTCCATTCAAAGTTGAACCCCAGGGCCACGGCCTCGCGCACGCGCTTATCCTGCAAGACCTCGCGGCCAAGGTTGAACACGATGCCCGAGGGCGTGGGGGGCGACCCGTCGGGGATATCCTCTTTGACCACCTGCCCCGCGGTCACCTTGGGGAAGTCATAGGACGACGCCCATTGTTTCGAACTGCCCTCGGTGCGGAAGGTATATTCACCCGCCTTGAAGGCCTCGAACGCGGAATTCTCGTCACCGAAGTATTCAACGCGGATTTTATCGAAATTGTTGCGGCCCACGTTGAACGGAAGGTCCTTGCCCCAGTAATCGGGGTTGCGCTTGTAGACGATGCGACGGTTCACATCGATGCTGTCGATCATATAGGGGCCGGACCCGGGCGAGGTTTCCAGCCGCGATTCGTCGAGCCGCGCGCCGGTTTCCTCGTACCATTTTTTCGACCACGCCGGCACGCCGCCGACCTGTTCGATCAGGCTGCGCCGGGACACGCCGGGGCTGAAATAGAACTTGATGGTGTAATCGTCGATCACCTCGACCTTGGGGATCAGCTTGCGCACTGCATCGGCATAGGATTTCAGCCCCTGATCCAGCAGCAGGTTGTGGCTAAAGGCGATGTCATGGGCCGTCACCGGATCACCGGTCGAGAATTTCGCGTCCTTGCGCATGTGGAACACCACCCAATCCTTGCTCTCGGGGTATTCAAGGCTCTCGCACAGCAGGCAATAGGCTTCGCCGTAAACATCGGCGGGCACGATCTCTCCACCGACGCCCTCGCCAAGCAGGCTTTCATACATCACCGTGCTCAACGCGCCGCCGCGGCCCTTGCGCGAATAGGGGTTCATCGAATCAAACGTCCCGAGGGTCGAGATCGAAATCTCGCCGCCTTTGGGGGCGTCGGGGTTCACATAGTCGAAATGGGTGTAATCGGCGGGGTATTTCAGATCGCCGTAAAAGGAATAGCCATGCGCGGTGATGATCTTGTCACTGCTCTGCGCAGCGTCTTCTTGCCCCCAAGCAGCACCGCCCAGCATCGCGGCCCCGAAAACAAGCAAGGCCGCACCAGCGACGCGCAGCATGGGGGTTTGCGATTGTGTGTCAGCACGGGCATGGGTCCGGGGCATCGGGCGTATCCTTTATAACAACAGGCGATAGACAAGGGTCGTCGCGGCAGATCACTGCCGGATACACGCTAACGGCCCGACCGCCCAAGTTACAAGTTGCGAATATGTTACCTGACTGAAAACAGGGCACTTCACAGCAAAAGGCCGCCCACGAGGGGGCGGCCTTGCAATCGGGATATGGGGTGGATCAGTTGTCCAGGCTGTCGAGATAGGCGATCACATTCGCCCGGTCTTCGATCTTGGGCAGACCCGCGAAACCCATCGTAGTGCCTGGCGCGAAACCCGCAGGCTTGGTCAGGAAGGCGTTCAGGTTCTCGGGGGTCCATGTCTCAGCCGATTTCTCAAGCGCGCCGGAGTAGGACGCATACCCGTCAGCGGAATCAACCGGACGCCCGACAACACCGTAGAGGTAGGGACCAACCGCATTCGCACCATCTTCAACCTTGTGACAGGCGGAACATTTGCGGAAAACCTTTTCACCCTTGGCCGGATCAGCGGCCGCCATGATCTCGGCGAAATCGACTTCTTCAGCGGGCTCACCGCCACCAGAGGCGTCTGCCACTTCAATGACATAGCCTTGTTCGCCATACGCTTCGGCATGATAAAGCTCTTCGCCCGCGAATTTGCCAAGCAGAAGGACAAGCCAAGCGCCAAACAGGCCGGCAGCGATTTTGGTAACGGTCATTGTATCGAACATGCGTGAAGGTCCATCGTTGGTATTCGGGCATCGTATTGCAGGCGTATCTATTGCTTTCCCTTCTTCGGGGCAAGGTGTAGTTACCGCGACCAAACGCCATAGTTGGCAACGGCTTGAAGAAGGATGCCCCTGATGACCAGTAAAACCGCGCCGCGCATCGCTTTTCAAGGTGCTTTGGGGGCCTATAGCCATGAAGCCTGCCTGCAAGCCCGCCCCGACATGATCCCGGTGCCCTGCATGACCTTCGAAGGGGTGATCCGCGCCGTGCGCGAAGGCCGCGCCGATCTGGCGATGCTGCCGGTCGAAAACTCGACCTACGGGCGGGTTGCGGACATCCACCGGCTGTTGCCGCAAAGCGGGCTGCGCATCATTGCAGAGGCGTTCGTGCGCGTGCGCATCAGCCTGATGGCCCATGACGGCGTGAAGCTCGAAGACATCAAACACGTGCGCGCGCATATGGTGCTGATCCCGCAGGCGCGCAGCTGGCTGGACGCCCATGGCATCACCTCAGAGGCAGCGGCAGACAGCGCGGGGGCTGCGGCGGATCTTGCGGTGTCGGAGGAACGCGATGTCGGCGTGCTGGCAAGCGAGGTCGCGGCGGATATTCACGGGCTCAAGGTGCTGGCCCGCGACATCGAGGATCTGGACCATAACACCACCCGCTTTTTGCTGATGTCGCCCGAGCTGGACCAGACCCGCCGTGCGGAAAACATGCTGACCACCTTTGTCTTTCAGGTGCGCAACATCCCGGCAGCACTTTACAAGGCCATGGGCGGTTTCGCGACCAATGGCGTCAACATGACCAAGCTGGAAAGCTACATGGCGGGCGGGTCGTTCACGGCGACACAGTTCTATGCCGATATCGAAGGCCACCCCGAAGACCCCGCCGTCGCCCGCGCGCTGGAGGAGTTGGCGCATTTCACCAACTTCATCGACATTCTGGGCGTCTACCCCGCGCATCCCGACCGTCACGGCCAGTAAGTGCGGCAACCACCGCAAACCCCCTAGTGGGGTTTGTGGTAGCGGTCTTCCATGTCCTTGGCGTAGTCGCCGACACGTTTCTTGAACTTCTTGGTCAGCGAATTCTTGGCCAGCTTCAACGACTGCACCAGCAGACGGGCCGACAGGTTTTGCGGCTTGAGCTCTAGCGCGACCATGATGCGCGTGCGGCTGCGTGACAGGGCGACGAGATCAAAGCTCATGTCGCCGGTCAGCCCCTGCGAACGGGTGTTCAGCTTCATTTCGGTCGGGCGGTCAAAACGGTCCATCTCGACCTGAAGCTCGCGTCGTTTGCCGCGCATGTCAAAGGCAGCTTCCCACTGCATCCCCGGCCCCGCTTCTGCGAGCCGGTCCACGCGCTGCACCTCTGCGCCGCGGCGCATGGCGGCGCGTTCGAACTGGTCAAATTCGCACAGCATGTCGAATACCGCATCAATCGGCGCGTCGATGTCTTCTTTGGTGGAAAATTTCATGTTCTGCCTTGTTCGTCGTCTTTCCCGAAGGTTGCCTTAATCCAGCGTATCCGCAAGCCAGTTTTCCAGCAGGAAATGCGCAATCGCCCCCTTTCGGGCCGGTTTGATCTTGGGGTGTTGCCCGGCAAAGACATCCATCATGTCCTCTTTGGACACCCACAGGGCCTCTTCGATCTCTTTGGGGTCGATGGTGATCTCGTGGCTTGTCGCCTCTCCGGCGCAGCCGAACATGAGCGACGCGGGAAAGGGCCAAGGTTGGCTCGCAAGATAGCTGACCTGACCGACCTGCACGCCCGCCTCTTCAAACACCTCGCGGCGCACGGCGGCTTCGAGCGTTTCACCCGGTTCGACAAACCCCGCCAAAAGCGAGAACATCCCCTCGGGCCAGCCCGGCGACCGCCCCATCAGGACAGAGTTGCCGTGGGTAATCAGCATGATCACAACCGGATCGGTGCGCGGAAAATGCGACGCGCGACACGCGGGGCAATTGCGTTGCCAGCCTGCGTCATTCACCACGGTTTCAAAGCCGCAGCGCGCGCAGTAGCCGTGGTTTTCGTGCCACGCCAGAATGGCCTTGCCGGTCGCGGCCAGCTCGGCGTCACGCGGGCTGAGCCACGTCATCACGCGGCGCATTTCGACGAAAGCATAGTCGGGCGGCAACATCGGGTGGCGCTGTTCGCTTTGATCCACGAAAGACCCCAGCTGGCGCGGGTCGAAGTCATCGGGCATCCACGGCGACAGGTCATAGGCAAACCGCGCGGCCCCCTCTTCGCGCCCCAGCAAAATCGGAGCAGAGCCGGCATCCGCCAGAACCGGGTGATCCAGTGGCAAACGCACAACAGACGCGGGGCGTGCGGGGTCGATCAGGACCTTGCCCCGCCAGAACAGAATGGCGCGGGCGGCGTCATCGGCGCGCAATGCGGCCACGGCCTCCTTGTCGGCGCGAACCTCTCCGGCGCGGTCAAGCGCTGACCCTCCGAAAGTGACCGTCTCGGCGTGCTTCATGCGTATCCTCCCGTTTGCGTGCACCATGCCTATTGGCCAAACCGCGCGATGCCAAGGCTGCATGGCGCCGTGCCCGATAAAAACGCCCGAGATAAAAACGCCTTTGGGCCCGTCTTGCATCCCATCCGGCCCTATACTATATGGGCGGTGAGAGGTTGGTGCGGGCAGGTGCCTCGCCAACCCGGTCAGATCCGGAAGGAAGCAGCCGTAACGAGACCCACTTGGGTCGTTATCAGCCTCTCACCCCAGCGTATTTTGCGCAGCAAAATACGCGTCGCCCCGCAGGGTCATCCAAAGGATGGCCCGAGAGGGGCACCCCACCCCGCCACACTATAGTTTTGCTTATTGCCCCTGCCCCGCAGTGCCTCCATGCGTTTGGATATTGGCATTTCGGCACGGCCACAGGCAACGGGTAAGGTTACCCATGGGTAACTTAACCTGTTGTTTATAATCATTATTTTTGCGTTATAGCATCGAACGCTGTTACAGCTGCTCTGCCGCGAATGTGTCGCATTGGCCGACCTGACCGCTATCGAACCCGCGCTGGAACCAGCTGGAGCGCTGCTCGGACGTGCCGTGGGTAAAGGTGTGCGGCTGCGGGACGCGACCGGCCTGACGTTGCAGGTGGTCATCGCCGATCTTGCGCGCAGCGTTCAATGCCTCGTCCAGATCGCCCCGCTCCATCAGACCTTTGACGTTCTTGGCCCAGATGCCCGAAAAACAATCAGCCATCAGCTCGAGCCGCACGGTCAGAGCGTTCGCCTCGGCGGTCGAGGATTGGCGGCGCAGCGCGTCGACCTTGGGCAGGATGCCCAGTTCGTTCTGAACGTGGTGGGCGACCTCGTGGGCAATCACATAGGCGGCGGCGAAATCCCCGCCTGCCCCCATGCGCTGCGCCAGAAGATCAAAGAATTGCGTGTCGATATAGGCCTTTTCATCCGCAGGGCAGTAGAACGGCCCCGTCGCGCCAGAGGCCCCGCCGCAGGCACTTTGCGTGACATTGGAAAAGACAACGAGCTTGGGCGGCACGTATTCACGACCCAACTGCTGCGGGAAAATCTCGCCCCAGACATCTTCGGTCGTGGCCAGCACCTGCGCGGTGAACTGCGTGGCCTGCGCGTCAGAGTCAGAGACCGGCGCGCCCTGCTGGGTTTGCGGCGCGCCGCCTCCGTTCAGCAAGGGCGATACGTCGATGCCGGTGAAATAGCCGATCGCCAGCACCGCCAAGACGCCGACGATCCCCAGACCGCCCGCACGCCCGGCACCGCCCCCGCGCCCGCCGCGGCGGACCTCAACGTTTTTGCTTCTTCTGATGCCGCGCAACCGCATAAATCTGTCCCCGCTATGTCAAATATTATTGTCAGCGTAACGCGCGACGCGCACAATAGTTCAATGAATAAAAGCAATGAGCTGGCCGAGAACCGCACCGACTGGGCCGAAGACCGCACGATTTTGGCGAACGAGCGCACCTTTGCAGGGTGGATGCGCACGGGGATGGCGTCGCTTGCGGTGGCGATCGGGCTCAAGGCGGTGTTCGGGGATTTTGACCCGACCTGGGCCGCGAAAAGCGTGGCGACGATCTTTGTCGTCGCGGCGGTCTATATCTTCTGGGCGGCCCATGATGCGGCGACCAAGACGCTGGACCGGCTGAACGACCACCATGCCAATGCGCAACCCAATGCGCGGATGAAGACGCTGGCGGTGATTTTCAGCTTTGCCTCGGTTGCGGTTGGCGGCATCCTTTGGATGCTCTAGGTTCAGGGCTTCAATCGAATCTTGCAGGATCGTCATGACAGCACCCTCTGCCTATCGCGTATTGGCCCGCAAATACCGGCCTGAAACCTTTGCCGATCTGGTCGGGCAGGACGCGATGGTGCGCACGCTGAAAAACGCGTTCGAGGCGGATCGCATTGCGCAGGCGTTTATCATGACCGGCATCCGCGGGACCGGCAAAACCACCACGGCACGGATCATCGCCAAGGGGATGAACTGCATCGGGCCGGACGGCAACGGCGGGCCGACGACGGAACCCTGCGGGGTTTGCGAACATTGCGTCGCCATCATGGAGGGCCGTCATGTCGACGTGATGGAGATGGACGCCGCATCGAACACCGGCGTCGGCAATATCCGCGAGATCATCGACAGCGTGCATTACCGCGCGGCCTCGGCCCGGTACAAAGTCTATATCATCGATGAGGTGCACATGCTGTCGACCGGCGCGTTCAACGCGCTGCTCAAGACGCTTGAGGAACCGCCAGAGCACGTCAAATTCATCTTCGCCACGACCGAGATTCGCAAGGTGCCCGTGACCGTGCTGTCGCGCTGCCAACGCTTTGATTTGCGCCGGATCGAACCCGAGGTGATGATCGCGCTGATGCGCAAGATCGCCACCGCCGAAGGGGCCGAGATTGCGGAGGATGCGCTGGCGCTGATCACCCGTGCCGCCGAAGGGTCGGCGCGCGATGCCACGTCCTTGCTGGATCAGGCAATCAGCCACGGGGCGGGCGAAACGACGGCGGTGCAGGTGCGTGCGATGCTGGGGCTGGCGGATCGCGGGCGGGTGCTGGACCTGTTCGATATGATCCTGCGCGGCGATGCGGCCGGCGCGCTGGACGAGCTGGGCAACCAGTATTCCGACGGGGCCGACCCGATGGCCGTGCTGCGCGATCTGGCCGAGATCACCCATTGGGTATCGGTGGTCAAGATCACCCCCGATGCCGCCGAAGATCCCACCGTCTCGCCCGAGGAACGCAGCCGTGGCGTCACCATGGCGGAAACCCTGCCGATGCGCGTGCTGACCCGTCTGTGGCAGATGTTGCTCAAAGCGCTGGACGAGGTGGCAAGCGCGCCCAATGCGATGATGGCCGCCGAGATGGCCGTGATCCGCCTGACCCATGTCGCCGATCTGCCCAGCCCTGAAGAGCTTGCCCGCAAGCTGGCCAATACCACGCCTCCTCCCGCCCCGCCGCAGGGACCGGGGGGCGGGGCCGCCGTGCCCGCCGGAGGTGGATCGACCAGCGCTATGGGCAGCCAGCAGATGTCGGGCGGGCCTGCGGGCGGCGCGACGATGGCGGCACTTGCCCCGGCGGTGGCGCAGGCTTTGGCGCATTACCCGACGTTTGAACATGTGGTCGAGCTCATCCGAAGCAACCGCGACGTGAAACTGTTGGTGGAGGTCGAGACCTCGGTCCGACTGGCGGCCTATCAACCGGGGCGGATCGAATTCACCCCGACCGACAGCGCCCCCCGCGATCTGGCGCAGCGCCTTGGCACGCGGCTGCAACTGTGGACCGGCAACCGCTGGGCCGTGACCATCGTGGGCGACAGCAGCGCGAAAACCATCGCCGAGATCCGCGACGCCAAGGAAAACGCGCTGAAATCGCAGGCGGAAAACCACCCGTTGATGCAGGCCGTCATGGCGAGCTTTCCCGGTGCCAAGATCCTGTCGATCCGCACGCCCGAGGAAATCGCCGCCGCCGCCGTGTCCGAAGCGCTGCCCGAGGTCGAGGACGAATGGGACCCTTTCGAGGACGACTGACCCCGCCTGCCCCTGCTCTGCCCGCGACCTGTCCACGCCGGGGCACCCCTTGTCGGGGGGCGGCAAAGACCGCATATACATAAGCAAATAAAGCTACAGGAGACGACCACATGCTTAAAGGTTTGGGTGCCATGGGTGACATGGCCAAGATGATGAAGAGCGCGCAGGAAATGCAGGGCAAGATGGCGCAGCTGCAAGAAGACATGCATAATATCATCGTCGAAGGGGAATCCGGTGCCGGTCTGGTCAAGGCGACCTGCACCGCCAAGGGCGAGCTGAAGTCGCTGGATATCGATCCGTCGATCTTCAACGGCGACGAGAAAGAAGTCGTCGAGGACCTGATCCTCGCCGCGATCAAGGACGCGCAGACCAAAGCCACCGACCGCGCCCAGTCCGAGATGAGCAAGCTGACCGAAGGCATGGGTCTGCCCGCGGATATGAAGCTGCCGTTCTGATCCTTCCAAATGGGGTTAAATCCTCGCCGAAGGCATTAAACTCTTTCACATCAACGCCATGGGGGTCCACAGATGAGCAGCACACGCGACATTGATGCGCTCATCGACCTGATGGCGCGGCTGCCCGGATTGGGGCCACGCTCGGCCCGCCGGGCGGTGCTGCATCTGATCCGCAAGCGCGCGCTGTTGCTGACCCCTTTGGCCGATATGATGCAGACCGTGGCGGCGACGGCGCGCGAATGCATCAACTGCGGCAATGTGGGGACCGCCGATATCTGCGACATCTGCACGTCGGAAAAACGCGCCAATGGCGAGATTTGCGTGGTCGAGGATGTCGCCGATCTGTGGGCGATGGAACGGTCGGGCGTGTTCAAGGGGCGTTATCATGTGCTGGGTGGCACGCTGTCGGCGCTGGATGCCATCGGCCCGCAGGAATTGCGCATCCCCCGGCTGATGGACCGTGTGCGCGACGAGGCCGTGTCGGAGGTTATTCTGGCGCTGAACGCCACAATCGACGGGCAGACCACGGCGCATTATATCGCGGACCAGCTTGAGGGTCAGGTGCGGTTGACCTCTCTGGCCCAGGGTGTGCCGATCGGCGGGGAGCTTGATTACCTTGACGATGGGACGATCACCGCAGCGATGCGCGCGCGCAAATCGATCTAGGGCCACGTGGCCTCAGGCTTTCCGATCCGCCAGCCGTTTGCGCATCTGTGCAAGTTCAATCAGGGCGGCGTCGCGTTCGGCCTCTAGCTGGGCGATGCTGCGGCCTGCGGCCTCAATGTTTACCCCGTCGACCAGACGCGCGCATGTCTCGGCGTCGAGCGTAGGCGCGCCGAGATTATCCCAACGTTTCTGCTGGCTTGGCCCAAGATGGGCCAGATAGCCCGCCATGCCCCCGGCGCCCCCGCCAAGGTGATAGGCCATATGCGCCCCCAGCACCGACCAGCGCATCCCCGGGCCGTTGACCAGCGCCTGATCCACCGCGTCGACATCGGCGATGCCCTCGGCGACGATATGCACCGCCTCGCGCCAGAGCGCCGAGGACAGCCGGTTGGCGATATGCCCCACCGCATCTTTTTTCAGCCGCACGGGCGCAGAGCCGAGGCTGCGGTAGAACCCTTCGGCCCAGTCGAGCACGTTCGTGTCAGGGCCGTAGACTTCGACCAGCGGCACCAGATGAGGCGGATTGAAGGGATGTGCGGTGATCAGCCGGCCGGGGTGCCGCATCCCCGGCACAAGATCCGACCACGGGTGCGCCGAGGTGCTGGAGGCGATAATCACATCCGGCGCGACGATAGTTTCGATCTGTGCGTAAAGCTGGTGTTTCAGCGGCACGTTCTCGGGCGCGTTTTCCTGGATCAGCACAACGTCTTGCAGGGCGTCTTGCAAACTCTCGTGGGTTGAAAGCGCGCCTTGGGAGGCCGCCCCCGCCGAGATTTCTTGCAGTTGCGCCAAGGGCCCCGCCACGCGGGCGGCGAAACCGTCGCGGGCATCTGTGTCAGGGTCCCACGCGCGGACGGTGTGGCCTGCGTGCTGGAACAGCGCGGCCCAGCTTGCGCCGATCAACCCGCAGCCGATGACGGCCACGGTGCAGCGGGGCATCATCGAGGTCGTGTCAGTCAACCGACAGCACCGTTTCCTGCCCGTTTTCAAGCACATAGACGCAGCCCTGCCGGTTTGACAGCTGGCCCAGCTCGGCGCGGTTCAACCCGCAGAGCGCACCGCGCAAAAGCTGGCCGCTGAGCCCGTGAGCGACCACGACGGTGGGTTCGGTCAGCGTGTCGACAAAGGCATTCACCCGCGCCTGAAACACGTCAAAGCCTTCGCCACCGGGAGCGGCGCAATAGAATTCCATATGGGGGCTTTGCGCCGTGATGCCTTCGGGCAGGTTCTTGAAGATATCGGCGCGCAGGTGGCCTTCCCAATCGCCGGCGAAAATCTCTTTCAGGCGATCGTCGGTCTGGTAGTCCCGCCCGCCAAGGGCGATATCCGCGGTCTGGCGCGTGCGTTTAAGCGGCGACACGATGCAGGGCGGGTTATGCGCAAGGATCGGTGCCATCAGCTCGGCCTGCTGCTGCGCATGGACCCTGCCCCGTTCGGAGAGCACGGATTCGGTCTGGCCCTGCACCCTCCCTTCTGCGTTCCATTCGGTTTCACCGTGCCGCAGGAACCAGACTTTGGGATAGGATTTCATGACGTGGGGCCTTTTATCGCGTTGAGTTGCCTAGCACTTTGGCTCAAGCGCGCGCAGAACGCCACCCACACAAAAATCAAGCAAGAGCGGGCGATACACCATAGGGCTTTCGCGCCGATCACTTTGCGACAGGCCCGCGATGCGGATGCCGCTTGCGACGATGGACACCATCGAGGACACGGTCAGCGACAGCACCGCAGCAAGCTGTTCACGGTCGGAATCGGGACGCAGACGCTCCATTTCGTCAAGGTAGATAGAGGCGACGCGATCATAAAGCGGCCCTGCCTCGCGGTAATAGCGTTCGTCAGACATGATCCGCGCCACCAGCTGCGCATAGGCCCGCCATTGCGGATCCCCGCGCGAGGCGATTTCGAGATACGGGGTGACATAGGCATCGATCAGCGTTTCCAGCGTGAGCCGCTCTGTCGATTTGAGCGCATCAAGCCGCGCCATGCGCATGGCGTTGAGCGTTTCGACCCGCCGTTTCAGCACGGTCACGAAAAGCTCTTGCTTTGTTCCCCCGTGAAAGCCGACCACACCCAGCGTGACGTCGGCTTCGCGCGCGATCCGGCGGATGCTGACCGCATCAAAACCAAGCTCGGCAAAGCACCGCTCTGCCGCGTCGAGCACGCGTTCGCGGGTGATCTCGCCGCGGGCGACGCGGCCATCCTTGCTTGTGCCGTCTTCCTTTCGGTCCGTCATGACACCCCGGTCCCTCTGATCAGGCCATCAAGGTGCATGACCTGCGCGTTGCGCGGTCCGGCAGTGGTCACACATGCCCCGCGACTGTTATTATTGCGGCGCTTCAGCATTTTTCGCAAACTTTATCAAAAATCAAAGTAAACCAGTTCGTTGCCTCGGGATTTGGGTGCGCTTAGCGACATCGGCTTTGGTTTGCGACCAAGAATTGCACCGAATCACCTGTTACCAGAGGGCACACCCCCCTGAGGGTTGAACAAATAGGCAGCGTGACACGGTATGGGTTCATTGCCCGCACTTACCGCGTGTGTGAGCGTTAACGGCATCAACCCCGCTCGACCCAAGGAGAGGTGAGTGATTCGTTTTGCAATGCTGCGGGGGGCGCTATGTGGTGGCTTGGGCATCGCCCTGCGCGTTTCGCCGCCGCTGGCCGCAGTTTCGCGGCCTTCGTGACGCGGGGGAGGTGGATATTTCAAACTAAGTGTACTATCGCATACCAAACTTCAGGAAAGGCTGGATACCATGGCTGAGACACAGACACCCGACATCATTTACACGCAGGTCGATGAGGCCCCCGAACTGGCAAGCTATTCGCTGCTGCCGATCATCCGCAGCTTTGCCGATGCGGCAGGGGTTTCTGTGGGCACCCGTGATATCTCTTTGTCGGGGCGTATTCTGGCAGCCTTCCCCGACGCGCTGACCGAGGCGCAAAAACAGTCCGACGATCTGGCGATCCTGGGCGATCTGGTGAAAACGCCCGACGCCAATGTGATCAAGCTGCCGAATATCTCTGCCTCGGTGCCGCAGTTGGTCGCCGCGATCAAGGAATTGCAGGGTCAGGGCTATGCGCTGCCCGACTATCCCGAAGCGCCAAGCACCGACGCGGAAAAGAAAGCCCGCGCGGCCTATGACGCGATCAAGGGCTCTGCGGTGAACCCCGTTCTGCGCGAAGGCAACTCGGACCGTCGCGCGGCCAATGCGGTCAAGAAATACGCGATGGCGAACCCCCATTCGATGGGCACATGGTCCAAGGACAGCAAAACCAAAGTATCGTCGATGTCGGGCGGTGATTTCTTCTCGAACGAGAAATCCCTGACGCTGACCGAGGCGCAGGCTGGCGCCGCCAAGATCGTGCATGTTGCCGCCGACGGGACCGAGACCGTGTTGAAGGATGGCGTTTCTTTCCCCGCGGGCACTGTGGTCGACACCACCTTCATGTCTGCCAAGGCGCTGGATAAATTCCTGGCCGAGCAGATCGAAGAGACCAAGAAAGACGGCACGCTGTTCTCGTTGCACATGAAAGCGACGATGATGAAAGTGTCGGACCCGATCATCTTTGGCCACGCTGTGCGGGAATATCTGAAGCCCGTCTTCGACAAATACGGTGACGAGCTGAAAGCGGCGGGTGTGAACCCGAACGCAGGCATCGGCGACATGATGGAGCGGATCAAGGACAATGCCGAAATCACCCAAGCCGTCAAAGACGCGATGGATGCACGCCCGCCGATGTATATGGTGAATTCCGACAAAGGGATCACCAACCTGCACGTCCCATCCGACGTGATCATCGACGCGTCCATGCCCGCGCTGATCCGCGCTGGCGGCAAGGGCTGGGGCCCCGACAACAAGGAACACGACACCAACTGCGTGATCCCCGACAACTCTTACGCCCCCGTCTATGAAGAAAGCATTAATTACTTCAAGGAAACCGGCGCGCTGGACCCGACGACCTCGGGCACTGTGCAGAACATCGGCTTGATGGCGCAGAAGGCCGAGGAATACGGGTCGCACCCCACCACGTTCGAGATCCCCGCTGACGGCACCGTGAAAATGATCGCCGCCAATGGCGACGTGATTTCCGAGCACAACGTCGAGGCGAACGACATCTGGCGCGCGGCCTCGGCCCGCAAGGCCCCGATCGAGGACTGGGTACAGCTGGCCATCGACCGTCAGAAAGCCGAAGGCTGCGAGGCGATCTTCTGGCTGGACGAGAACCGCGCCCATGACGCAGAGCTGATCGCCTATGTGAAGCCGATCCTTGAAGCCAAGGGCGTGGCCGACAAGTTCCAGATCATGTCCCCCGCCAAGGCCACGCGCCAGACGCTGGAGACAATCCGCAAGGGCGAGAATTCGATCGCGATCACCGGCAACGTGCTGCGCGACTATCTGACCGACCTGTTCCCGATTTTGGAACTGGGCACCTCGGCCAAGATGCTGTCGATCGTCAAGCTGATGCAGGGCGGTGGCCTGTTTGAAACCGGTGCGGGCGGGTCCGCCCCCAAGCACGTGCAGCAGCTGGTTGAAGAAAACCACCTGCGGTGGGACAGCCTGGGCGAGTTCTGTGCGTTGGGCGAAAGCCTGAAGTTCCTCGCGGACCAGAAGGACAATGCCAAGGCCGCCGTCCTGGGCAAAGCCGTAGACGCCGCGACCCAAGGCATTCTGGACAACAACAAATCGCCATCGCGCAAAGTGGGCGAGCCGGACAACCGCGCCAGCCACTATTACTTTGCCCTCTATTGGGCACAGGCGCTGGCCAGCCAAAGCGACGACGCCGCATTGGCTGAACATTTTGCCCCCATCGCTGAAAAACTGGCGGCGAATGAGGACAAGATCATGGCCGAGCTGGCAGAGGTTCAGGGCAAAGCGGTCGATCTGGGCGGGTACTTCCATTCGGACCCCGCCAAGACCGAAGCGGTGATGCGGCCGTCGGCCACGTTGAACGCCATCATCGGCTAAGGCACCACAGCATCGCGACCTATCCGCCCCGTCCTTTTGCAAAAGGGCGGGGCGTTTTCTTTGGGAACCATTCGCAGGCACTGCCGGTTGTTTGACCGGCACCTTGCCGCACCGTCGGCAACAAACCGTCCCGCGCCCTTGCTGTCAGTTGATCCCTGCACGCATTCCTTCTATCGAAGAGGGCAGTATTTTAACGCTGATAGATCAGGATATTTCATGACCAAGCCGTTGCCCAAAGTCACGCCGAACACATGGGAATTTCTGCGCGACCCCATGATCGCCCCCACCGGTTTTCGCGAATATGACGCGCGCTGGCAGTACCCCGAGGCGATCAACCTGCCGGGCATCACCGCGCTTGGCCTTGGTCTGGGCACGCAGATGCAACAGCGCGGGATCGAGCCCGTTATCGCTGTCGGCAATGATTACCGCGACTATTCCCTATCGATTAAAAATGCGCTGATTTTGGGCCTGATGCAGGCGGGTATTCACGTTAAGGATATCGGCCCCTGCCTGTCGCCCATGGCCTATTTCGCGCAATTCCATCTGGATGCGCCAGCGGTGGCGATGGTCACCGCCTCGCACAACCCCAATGGCTGGACCGGCGTGAAGATGGGCTTTGAACGCCCGCTGACACACGGCCCCGACGAGATGGCCGAACTGCGCGATATCGTTCTGGAAGGGCGTGGCGAACAGCGCGAAGGCGGCAAGTATGAATTCGTCGACGGTGTGCGCGAAGCCTATCTGGATGATCTGGTGGGCGACTTCAAAATGACCCGCAAGCTCAAGGTCGTCTGCGCCACGGGGAACGGCACCGCCGCCGCCTTCGCGCCCGAACTGTTCCGCCGTCTGGGGGTCGAGGTGGTCGATAGCCACAACACGCTGGATTACACGTTCCCGCATTACAACCCGAACCCCGAAGCGATGGAAATGCTGCATGATATGTCCGACAGCGTGAAAGCCTCGGGCGCGGATTTCGCGCTTGGGTTTGACGGCGACGGCGACCGCTGCGGCGTGGTGGATGACGAGGGCGAAGAGATTTTCGCCGATAAGATGGGCGTCATCATGGCGCGCGATCTGTCCGCGATTTACCCCAACAGCACCTTTGTCGCCGATGTCAAATCGACCGGGCTTTATGCCTCTGACCCTGTTTTGCAGGCCAATGGCGTTACGGCGGACTATTGGAAAACCGGCCACAGCCACATGAAACGGCGCGTGAAACAGTTGGGCGCGCTGGCGGGGTTCGAGAAATCCGGCCACTACTTCCTGGCTGAACCCATCGGGCGCGGCTATGACTGCGGCATGCGCGTTGCGGTCGAAGTCTGCAAACTGATGGACCGCAACCCCGACATGAAGATGTCGGACCTGCGCCGCGCCCTGCCCCACACATATTCCACCCCCACCATGTCGCCCTATGCGTCGGACGAGGACAAATACGATATTCTCGACCGGATCGTCGCCAAGTTGAAAGACGTGACCGAGTTGGGCGGCCGCCCCGTGAAAGAGGTCGTGGCCGTAAATGGCGCGCGGGTGATCCTGGACAACGGCAGCTGGGGGCTGGTGCGCGCCTCTTCGAACACGCCGAACCTTGTGGTGGTCTGCGAAAGCTCTGAATCCGAGGAAGAATTGCGCGCGATCTTCGCCGATCTGGACGCGGTGATCCGGACAGAGCCGGAGGTTGGCGACTACGATCAAACCTTCTGATTGCATCAAGACTCGCCAAAATCCTCTAAGTTGAGTAAATGTTGATGTGTCTGCCCCCTCGGGCAGGCACATTTTTCGTTTAGGGGCCCTGATGGTAAAACGCGCGCTGATCACCGGTATCACCGGTCAAGACGGGTCCTATCTGGCGGAGTTGTTGCTGGACAAAGGATACGAGGTGCACGGGATCAAGCGGCGGTCGTCATCTCTTAATACGCAGCGGATTGATCATATTTATCAAGACCCTCACGAGGATGATCCCGATCTGATCCTGCATTATGGCGATCTTACCGACAGTTCGAACCTGACGCGGATCATGCGCGAGGTGCAGCCGGACGAGGTCTATAACCTTGGCGCGCAAAGCCATGTCGCGGTCAGTTTCGAGACGCCCGAATATACGACAGAGGTGAACGCCAACGGGGCCCTGCGGTTGCTAGAGGCGATCCGGTTTCTGGGGTTGGAAAAAAAGACCCGCTTTTACCAAGCATCAACTTCTGAGCTGTATGGCTTGGTCCAAGAGACACCACAGACGGAGGAAACACCCTTTCACCCGCGCAGCCCCTATGCGGTTGCCAAGATGTACGCCTATTGGATCACGGTTAATTATCGCGAGGCCTATGGGATCTATGCCTGCAACGGCATCCTTTTTAACCACGAAAGCTCCCGCCGTGGCGAAACCTTTGTCACGCGCAAGATCACGCGCGGCTTGGCCAATATCGCGCAGGGGTTGGAGGGGTGTCTTTATATGGGCAACCTCGACGCGCTGCGCGATTGGGGACACGCCAAGGATTATGTGCGCATGCAGTGGATGATGCTGCAGCAGGACGTGGCAGAGGATTTCGTGATCGCCACCGGCGTGCAGTATTCCGTGCGCCAGTTCATCACATGGTCGGCGGCAGAGCTTGGGATCAGCCTGCGGTTTGAAGGCACGGGCGTGGATGAATATGCTGTTGTCGATAGCGTCATTGGGGAGGATGCCCCCGCGGTCAGCCCCGGCGATGTGGTGATGCGTATTGATCCGCAGTATTTCCGCCCCGCCGAGGTGGAGACGTTGCTGGGATCGCCCGCCAAGGCGAAGAAGAAACTCGGGTGGGAGCCGCAAATCACCGCGCAAGAGATGTGTGCAGAGATGGTGGCGAATGACCTCAAGATCGCACGGCGGCATGCGTTATTGAAAGAGCACGGGCTGGATCTGCCGATCCCGCTCGAGAACGGGTAGGCCCATGCGGAAATTCTATATCGCAGGGCATCGCGGCATGGTCGGCGGGGCGATCTTGCGGCAGTTGCAGGCGCGACAGGATGCTGGGGAGGCGTTGGAACTGGTGACGCGGACCCGTGCAGAACTGGACCTGACCGATCAAGCGGCGGTGCGCGAATTTATGGCGACGGAGCGTCCGGATGTGGTGATCCTCGCCGCGGCCAAGGTTGGCGGGATCATGGCGAACAACACATATCCTGCTGAGTTCATTTACGAAAACCTGATGATCGAATGTAATGTGATCCATCAGGCGTTCGCCGCGGGGGTTCAACAGCTGCTGCAACTGGGCAGCTCTTGCATCTATCCGCGTGACGCGGCGCAGCCGATGGCCGAAAATGCCCTGCTGACCGGCCCGCTTGAGCCCACGAACGAGCCCTACGCCATCGCCAAGATCGCGGGCATTAAACTTTGCGAAAGCTATAACCGGCAATATGGCGTGGATTATCGCAGTGTGATGCCAACGAATCTCTATGGGCCGGGGGATAATTTTCATCCGCAAAACAGCCATGTTTTGCCCGCCCTGATCCGTCGTTTCCACGAGGCCACGCGCGACGGGGCGGCGAAGGTCGTGATTTGGGGCAGCGGTAAACCGATGCGGGAATTCCTGCATGTGGACGATATGGCGGAAGCGTCGCTGTTTGTGCTCGACCTGCCGCGTGATGCCTACGCTGCGCAGATGCACCCGATGCAAAGCCATATCAATGTCGGCACGGGCCGCGACATCAGCATCGCGGCGCTGGCGCAGATGGTGGCGGAGGTGACGGGGTTCAAAGGGCGGTTGGTGTTCGATACGTCGAAGCTAGACGGGACGATGCGCAAGCTGATGGATGTCTCGCGTTTGGCGGATATGGGCTGGCGCGCGCGGATCGATCTGAAAGACGGGCTGCGCGAGACGTATGATTGGTTTTTGCGACAGGATCACCTGCGCAGCTAAATCTCTCGCATTTGATTAATCTCTCGTTAGAATTTTTCAGATTAACTGCCTCTCATGATGCACGCTATTCTCCTTTGCGGCGGGTCGGGCACACGTCTTTGGCCCCTGTCGCGCAAATGCTACCCCAAACAGTTTGCCAAGCTGATGGGGGATGAAAGCCTGTTCCAGATCTCGGCCAAGCGTCTGACCGGCCCCGGATTCGCCCCGCCGATTGTGGTGACCGGCGATCCGTTCCGGTTTATCGTGACCGAACAACTGGCGCAGGTTGAACGGGCGGCGCAGGCGATCCTGATCGAACCCGAGGGGCGCAATACCGCCCCTGCGATCCTTGCCGCGGCGCTGTATATCGCGCGCACTGACGCGCAAGCGCTGATGCTGGTCGCGCCGTCGGACCATGTGATTCCCGACTGCGATGCTTTTGCCCAGACCGTGCAAGCCGCGGTGCCGCGCGCGCAGGCAGGTGATCTGGTCACCTTTGGCGTCACGCCTACGCGGGCCGAAACGGGCTATGGCTATCTTGAGTTGGCCGAGGGGGCGGATGCGAGCGCCAAAACCCCGCAACCCCTTGCGCGCTTTGTCGAAAAGCCGGATCGCGCACAGGCGCAGGGGATGCTGCAGGCGGGGAATTTCCTGTGGAACGCCGGGATCTTCCTGTTCACGGCGCAGACGATAATTGCGGCCTATCAGACCCACGCGCCCGAGATGGTGCGCGCGGTGCGCGCATCGCTTGACGGGGCGACCTCTGATCTGGGGCTGACCCGTCTCGCGCCCGAAGCTTGGTGCCAAGCCGATGATATCTCTATCGATTATGCGATCATGGAAAAGGCGGATAACCTCGCGGTGATGCCGTTCGCCGCCGGATGGTCCGATTTGGGTGGGTGGGATGCGGTCTGGCTGGAAAGCGGGCCTGACGCGGCGGGAAATGTCTGTTCAGACAATGCCACCGCGATTGACTGTGCGGGCACGCTGCTGCGATCGGAAACCGACGGGTTGCAACTGGTCGGCATCGGGCTGGACAACATCATCGCCGTCGCCATGGGCGATGCGGTGCTGGTGGCGGATAAATCGCAAGCGCAGCGGGTGAAGGAAGCGGTGGATGCGCTCAAAAGGCGGGATGCCAGCCAAGCGGTCCAACTGCCGCGCGATTACCGGCCGTGGGGGTGGTACGAAAGCCTTGTGATCGGCGGGCGGTTTCAGGTGAAACGCATCGTGGTAAACCCCGGTGCAGCTCTGAGCCTGCAAAGCCATCACCACCGGTCGGAACATTGGATCGTGGTCGAAGGCACCGCGAAAGTGACCGTGGACGATACCGTCAAATTAATCAGCGAGAACCAGTCCGTCTACATCCCGCTCGGGTCTGTGCACCGGATGGAGAACCCGGGAAAACTGCCCATGGTGCTGATCGAGGTGCAGACCGGCAGCTATTTTGGCGAAGATGATATTATCCGCTACGAGGATGTCTATGCGCGGGGGTAAGGCTTCGTCTGCCTTGGCAACGAAAAAAGCGCCCCCCTTTAGGGGCGCTTTCGTTGTTCAGGCTTTGCGTCGGATCAGCTGCGCGACAGGACGCTGGCGGGGCGCGCTTTGGCCAGACCGCTGGTGATAAAGCCTGCAAGCACCGCTTTGATGATGTCACCGGGGATGAACACGGTAACGAGCGCGGCGGATTCCAGCAGCGATTTATCCAGCGCGATCGACAGGCCGATGATCCCGAAGATATAAAGCACGACGATCCCGCCGATGACCGAAGCAACCGCCGCAACGATGGTCAGCGAGGGCCCGTACCATTTTTCGACGATCAGGCCGGTGACAAAAGCCGCCACGGGGAAGCCGATCAGGAAGCCGGAGGACGGCAGCATGAAGGCACCCAGCCCCCCGTTGCCACCGGCCAGAAGCGGCAGCCCCAAAGCGACCAGCAGCAAGAAAAGCAGCACGGCCAGCGCGCCGCGTTTGGCCCCCAGCACGGTCCCGCAAAGCATGATGCCCAAGCTTTGCGCCGTGATCGGCACGCCAAAGCCAAGCGAGAATTTCGGGATCAACGCAAGTGCTGCAATCAGGGCAGCGAACAGCGCAACGAGGGTCAGGTTACGTTCCATAACAAAGGGTCCTTTGCGTAAATTTGACGGCATGTATCCCCGCGATCACAAAATTAAGCAAGCGTCGTGATCGTGACCAAAGGTCAGCGCGGGTGTTATGCAACCGGTGCGGCACAGGCCAGCAGGGCGGACACGTCCAGATGGGTTTCCATATGGTCGGCCAGCGCGTCGAGCGTATCTTCCACAGTCTGACTGTAGGAAGTCGGCCCTGCCCCCAGCCCCAGTTGCGCGAACCAGGCACTGCGGAAGCTGTCGTTGGTAAAGAGCCCGTGCAGATAGGTGCCGGTGATCTTGCCATCGCGCGACCCTGCCCCGTCGGGGATGCCGTTGATATGCGCAAAGGGCGTGGCGCAATCGGCCCCCACCGTCTGTCCGATGTGGATTTCATAGCCGTCAATCTGTGTGCCCGTGGCGGCATGGTCGGCGGTGACGCGGGTCAGGGTCTTGTCCGGGGCCATGCGGGTTTCAACATCCAGCAGGCCCAGCCCCTCTTCGCGCCCCGCGGGGCCCTCGAAGCCCTGCGGATCCTCGATAAACCGGCCCAGCATCTGGTAGCCACCGCAAATTCCCAGCACCGCGCCGCCGCGCCGCACATGAGCATAAAGGTCGATGTCCCAGCCTTGGGCGCGCAGGAAAGCCAGATCGCCGCGGGTGGATTTCGTGCCCGGCAGGATCACCAGATCGGCGTCCGCGGGCAGCGGCGTGCCGGGGGGGACCATGGTCAGCCGCACCGAAGCCTCCGCCGCCAGCGGGTCGAGGTCGTCGAAGTTCGAGATGCGCGAGAGCATGGGGCAGACGATGTGGAACCCCCCGTCGGAGGGGGCGCGCGACAGGTCCACCGCGTCTTCGGCGGGCAGCAGATGCGCATTGGCAAACCACGGCAATGTGCCGAACCCCGTCCAGCCGGTGCGGCGTTCAATCTCGCGGTAGCCGTCGTCAAAAAGGCTGACATCGCCGCGGAACTTGTTGACCAGAAAGCCGGTGATCATCGCCGCGTCCTGCGGGTCCATGACCACTTGGGTGCCGACGATCTGGGCGATGACGCCGCCACGGTTGATATCTCCGGCCAAGACAACGGGTACACCTGCGGCGCGGGCAAAGCCCATATTGGCAAGGTCGTTCTGGCGCAGGTTCACCTCTGCCGGGCTGCCGGCGCCTTCGACGATGATCAGATCGGCGCTTTGCCCGAGGATACCGAAGCTTTCGAGCACGGGGGCCATCAACCCTGCGCGGGCCTTGCTGAAGTCACGCGCTTGCAGGGTGCTGTGGCGCTGCCCTTGCACGATCACCTGCGACCCGCTGTCGGTTTCGGGTTTCAGCAGGATGGGGTTCATATGCACCGACAGGGGCCGTCTGCAGGCGATCGCTTGCAGAGCTTGGGCGCGGCCGATCTCTCCGCCGTCCTCGGTGACGGCGGCGTTGTTCGACATGTTCTGCGGCTTGAACGGTGCCACGGAAAGCCCCCGACGCGTGGCCGCGCGGCACAGGCCCGCCACCAGCATCGATTTCCCCACATTCGATCCGGTGCCCTGGATCATGATGGCGCGGGTGGGCATGGCGGGACCTCGTGTTTTTTGTGCAGCTCTTGGTGTCAGCCTGCGCTGATCCCGTCAAGCATCCGCGGACGGCCTCTGCGCATTGGTCGCCCGCGGGAAAATCCGCGCAAAGCGGATTTGGCCCCTGCGTTATGACAGGCGCAGCTTGACAGAGGCCGGCAAATGACCAATGCAGGGCGTATGTTGGTTCCTGTCCCAGACAGGCGAAGAGGGAACGCGATACGCATTGATCCAGCCTTGGGTCAGCGCAAAGCGCAGCCGCCCCCGCGACCGTGACCGGAGAGAGCTTTCAACCACTGGCCCCTAGGCTGGGAAGGTGAAGGTTCGCAAGGCAAGCTGCCTTAGATCCGCAAGCCGGGAGACCTGCCAGCATAGTTTGTAACGGGCGAACGGGGTGTTTCGCGACTGGCCTAGAACGCTGTTCGCATGTCGTTCGCTGCTGGCGATCCCCCTTGGCCCATCGACGTATGAGGCAAGATATGACCACCACGGATCAACCGGTCACCGTCACCATCTGCACCACCTGTCGCGCAGGTCAGATCACTGCCGAGGACGCGCCGCGCCCCGGCCAACAGCTGTTTGACGCGCTGTCGGGGCATCTGCCCGACGGTGTGCAGCTGCGCGGAGCCGAATGTCTGTCGGCCTGTTCGCGGGGCTGTTCGATGGTCCTGTCGGGTGGGCCGTCGCGCTGGACTTATGTGTATGGCGATCTCGACACTGACGCGCATTTGTCCGATATCGTGAAGGGCGTCTCTGCCTATGCCCAGACCTCTGATGGCGTGGTGCCCTGGCGCGAACGCCCCGTGGTCTTCCGCAAACAATCCATCGCCCGCATTCCCCCACAGGAGCCTACCGAATGACCAACCTTACCAAAATCCCCGTTACCGTGATCACCGGCTTTCTGGGCGCTGGCAAAACCACCTTTATCCGTCACCTGATGGAGAACGCGGGCTCCAAGCGTCTGGCCGTGCTGGTCAATGAATTCGGCACCGCCGGTGTGGATGGCGACATCCTGAAATCCTGCGCGATTGACAATTGCCCCGCCGAGAACATCGTCGAGCTGGCAAACGGCTGTATCTGCTGCACCGTGGCCGATGACTTTATCCCCACCATCGAAGCCCTGATGGCCCTGCCCGAAACGCCTGATCATATCCTGATCGAGACGTCGGGGCTGGCGCTGCCAAAGCCTTTGCTCAAGGCGTTTGACTGGCCAGCGATCCGGTCGCGCATCACCGTGGACGGCGTGATTACCCTGGCCGATGCCGAAGCCGTGGTCAGCGGGCAGTTCGCCCCCGATCTGGAGGCCGTGGCCGCGCAGCGCGATGCCGACGACAGTCTGGACCACGAAACGCCTTTGTCCGAGGTGTTTGAAGACCAAATCGCCTGCGCCGACATCGTGCTGCTGTCCAAGGCCGATCTGGCAGGCCCCGACGGCGTCGAGGCCGCGCGCAAGGTGATCGAGGCGCATGCGCCGCGCAAGCTGCCGATCATTCCGATGACCGAAGGCGTGATCGACCCGCGCGTTGTGCTGGGTCTGGAAGCCGCCGCCGAAGATGACATCGACGCGCGCCCCAGCCACCACGACGGGCATGATGATCACGAACATGACGACTTTGAAAGCGTGGTGATCGACATGGGCGAGGTCGCCGATGTCGCCACCCTTGAGGCCGCCGTGTTGCGCTTGGCGCGCGAACAGAAAATCCTGCGCGTCAAAGGCTATATCGCGGTGCAGGACAAACCGATGCGTCTGCTGGTGCAGGCCGTGGGCGAGCGCGTGCGCAGCCAGTTCGACCGCCCTTGGGGGGACATGCCGCGCCGCAGCCAGCTGGTTGTGATCGCAGAGCATGATCACGTGAACGAAGCCGCGATCCGCGCGGTGCTGGAGGGCTAAGCCGCCATGCATGTCGTCTTTCGCGAAAGCCACGGACTGGACCAAAGCGATCTGCCCCAAGACCTGGGGCAGACGCCGGCGGATCTGGTGGTGCTGTCCTTTTCGGACAGTGATCTGGGGGCTTTCGCGGCGGGCTGGCATCGTGCGGAAGGGGGCTTGCCGTCGTTGCGGCTGGCCAATCTGGTCGCGCTGAAACATCCGTTGTCGGTCGATACCTATGCCGAACAGACCCTTGCAGGGGCCAAGGCGGTATTGGTGCGGCTGATCGGGGGCGAAAGCTATTGGCCTTACGGGCTGGCGACCTTGCAGGATATGGCGCGCAAGCAGCAGATCGCGCTGGCGGTGCTGCCTGCGGACGGGCAACCGGACCCGCGGCTCGACGCGCTGTCGACGCTGCCGCATTCGACGTTAAGACGCTTGCAACATCTGTGCGATACGGGCGGCGCGGTGGCTGCGCAGGCGGCACTGGCGCAGCTGTCGCTGGCCGCGGGGCTTTACGCGGGGCCGGCCAAAGGAGCCAAGACCGTGCCGGAAGCGGGGTTCTACCGCCCCCACACTGGCGTGATCCCTGCGCCGGAACCCTCCGACAAGCCGCGCGCGATTGTGACCTTCTACCGGTCCTATCTGACGGCTGCCGATACCGATCCTGTGGATGCGCTGATCACCGCGCTTGACGCGCGCGGCTTTGACGCCGTGGGGCTCTTCGCGCCCAGCCTCAAGGGGGACACCGCGCCGTGGATCGCGCAGCAGATCGCCCGGCTTGATCCGGCGGTGATCGTGAACGCCACCGCTTTCTCCGCCCAGCGCGGGCCGGATGAACCATCTGTTCTGGGCGCATCAGATTGCCCCGTGGTGCAGGTCGCCCTATCGACCGCGCGTCGGCGCGATTGGGCCGGATCAGAGCGCGGGTTGTCCCCCACCGATCTGGCGATGCACGTCGTCTTACCCGAGGTGGATGGCCGTCTGTTTGGCGGTGTCGTCAGCTTTAAACAGCCCGGCAAACGGGACGAGGCGCTGCAATACAGCCGTTTCGCCCATCGCGCCGACGCGAACCGCGTGGATTTTATCGCCGATCGCGTGCAGCGCTTGCACCAGCTACGGGTGCAGGGCAACGCGGCAAAGTCTGTGGGGGTGGTGCTGTCCACCTACCCCGGCAAAGGTTGGAACATGGCCCATGCGCTGGGGCTGGATGCGCTGGCATCGTTGCGGGAGATGACGGCCCAGCTGGCGGCGCAAGGCTATGACGTGGATGCGGGGGACTTTGCCGATACGCAAACGGTTGCCAGCCGTCTTTGCACCGAAACGCTCCGCTGGCCGCTGGCAGAGTATGAGGCCGCGCTTGCAAAGCTGCCACAGGCGTTGCGCGATGACCTGACCGACAGCTGGGGCGCGCCGCAGGATGATCCGCTGTTTCACGACGGGGCGTTCTGTTTTCCGGCGCTGCGCAGTGGCAAGCTGCTGGTCGCCTTGCAACCCGAACGCGGGGCGCTGGCCGAACGGGATGATGACTATCACGACCTGAGCCGCACGCCGCGCCCGGGCTATGTCGCCTTCTATCTGTGGCTGCAACAGCAGGCGGATGCGATGGTGCATGTCGGGGCGCATGGCACGCTGGAATGGCTGCCGGGCAAATCCGTCGCCCTGTCTGACGCCTGCTGGCCCGAGGCGCTGATCGGCCCGATGCCGGTGATCTATCCCTTTATCGTCAATGACCCCGGCGAGGCCGCGCAGGCCAAACGCCGTATCGGGGCCGTGACCGTGGGCCATATGCCGCCCCCTTTGGTGACATCGAAGCTGCCCGAAGACTTTGGCCGGTTGGAGCGACTGCTGGATGAATACTCGACCGCGGACGGGCTGGACCCTGCGCGGCGCGACCGGCTGATCGCGGATATCCGAGCCGAGGCGCAGGGCCGCGGGGTTGAACAGGACCTCGGCCTTGATGCCAGCGCCAGCGCGGCAGAGGCGCTGACCCGCATCGACCGCTTCGTCTGCGACATCAAGGAAACGCAATATGGCGACGGGCTGCATGTCTTTGGCGCGGGCGATCATGGGACGAGCGAGGTCGACGGGCTGATCGCGGCGCTGTCTGCGCGGTTTGTGCCCCCCGGCCCGTCGGGGTCCCCCTATCGCGGACGCAGCGATGTGCGGCCCACGGGGCGCAACCTGTTTACCACCGATCCACGGGCCGTGCCCTCGCGCGCGGCCTATACCCAAGGGGTGAAGCTGGCCGAGGAATTGTTGCGCAAGCATTTGCAGGATCACGGCGACTGGCCCAAGGGGTTGGTCATGGACATGTGGGGCTCTGCCACCATCCGCACGGCGGGCGAGGAGTTTGCCATGGCGCTGCATCTGGCGGGTCTGTCCCCCCGCTGGGATGACGGCAGCGACCGTGTGAGCGGGTTCGACATTCTGCCGCTTGCGCTGTTGAACCGTCCGCGCATTGACGTGACCCTGCGGGTGTCCGGCCTGTTCCGCGATATGTTCCCCGGTCTGGCGCAGCTGTTCGAGACGGCAATTGCCAAGCTGGCCGAGCGTCCCGAAACGGCTGCTGATAACCCCTATCTGGTGCAGACCCCCCGTGTCTTTGGCCCGCGCCCGGGATCCTATGGCTTGGGGATCGGCACCGCGATGGACGATTATTCCGACGAGGCGCGCACAGCGGCGGGCGAGGCGTGGCTGGCTGCGTCGTCCTACGCGATCGACGCGCGCGGAGAGATCACCTATGCCCGCGACGCGCTTGAGACGCAGCTGACGCGGGCCGATAGTTTCGTGCACCTGCAAGACCTGCCCGAGACCGATCTGTTGATGGCAGAGGATTACGCCGCCCATGAAGCCGGCTTTGCCGCCGCGATGCAGCGTTTGGGCAAGGGCGGGGCTGCCGCGCTCTACCATCTGGATGCCACCCGCCCCGACCAGCCTCGTGCCCGCACCCTGACCGAGGAGCTCGCCCGTGTGGTGCGCGCCCGTGCCGCCAACCCCGATTGGGCCACTGGCATGATGACGCATGGTTTCCGCGGTGCCGCCGAGATTGCCGCGACGCTGGATCACCTTGCCGCCTTTGCGCATCTGGCGGGCGTCGTGCCGGACCATCTGTTTGACGCCATGTTCGATGCCACGCTCGGGCGCGATGATTTGGTCGACTTCATGCAGGACGCCAACCCGCAAGCGCTTGCTGCATTGCGCGCGCGGTTTGATGCGCTGCACCGGGCGGGGCTTTGGACGTCGCGCCGCAACTCTGTCCTTGCCGAATTAGGCACCCCCGCATGAGCGCGCCGCTGGTCTTTGGCTGGTGCCCCGGTGCGCTGCGGCCGATGATGTCCGGCGACGGGCTGGTGGTGCGGCTACGTGTGCCGATGGGACGGCTGAGCCCTGACCAGATCCGCCGCGTTGCCACGCTGGCGCGCACCTATGGCAATGGCATGATCGACCTGTCGGCCCGCGCGAACCTGCAACTGCGCGGGGTGACAACTGATAGCCAAGCCGCGCTGATCGACGGGCTGCGCGAGATTGGCCTTGTCGATGCCGATCTGGCGGCAGAGGCGCGGCGCAATATCACCGTGACGCCGTTCTGGCAGGATGGGGACGACAGCCACCGCGTGGCGCAAGCTCTGGCCCATGCGCTTTCCGATGATGGCGCACCCGACCTGCCCAGCAAGTTCGGCTTTGCGATCGATTGCGGAGCACGGCCTGTGCTGACGTGCACCTCTGCCGATATCCGGATCGAACGTAGCGCCGCTGGCTTGATCTGCCGGGCGGACGGGGCAGAGGTGGGCCAACTGGTATGCGTCGAGACTGCCGCAGATGCCGCACTGACGCTGGCGCGCTGGTTTCTGGACACCGGTGGCGTGACCGACGGGCGGGGGCGCATGGCCGCGCAGATCGCGACGAAGGGGGCTCCTGTGGGCGCTGATACCGTCCCCCTGCCCGCTGCGCCCGTCCCTGAGCCCGGTATGACCCCGCAAGGCACGCTTCTCGGGTTTGCCTTTGGCCAGACCACGGCGGAAAGCTTTGCGCAGCTGGCGGAGCTTGGTGCGCTGCGGCTGACCCCTTGGCGCATGGTGTTGATGGAAGAGGTCACCCCATCAGCTCCGCTGCCCGATTTCATCACCGACGCCCGCGATCTGCGCCGCCGTGTGCAGGTCTGCACCGGTGCCCCCGGCTGCCGTCAGGCTTTGTCGGACACACGCGATGCCGCCCGCGCCATTGCCGCGCATCTGTCGCCAGACAGCGACGACACGATCCATATCTCGGGCTGTGCCAAAGGCTGCGCCCATCCCGCCCCTGCCCCCGTCACGCTGACCGCCAGCCATGACGGGCATTTCACCCTTATCCGCCACGGGCGCGCAGGCGATCCGCCGCAAAGCGCGCCGCTGACAGTGACCCAAATTCAAGACAGGAGGCTTTGAGTGCCCCACACCTACGAGACCAACGGTGCCGCGATCTATCTGGAAAGCTTTGCCACCATCCGCGCCGAGGCCGATCTGGCGCGGTTCACCCCCGATGAGGAACGTGTCGCCGTTCGGATGATCCACGCCGCCGGTCTGGTCGGGCTGGAAAAGCACGTACAGTTTTCTGAAAACATGGCGCAGATTGCACGGGCGGCGCTGGCGGACGGCGCGCCAATCCTGTGTGACGCGCATATGGTGTCCGAAGGGATCACCCGCACGCGCTTGCCCGCTGACAACCAGATCATCTGCACCCTGCGCGACCCCAAGGTGCCAGAGCTGGCGCAGCAGATGGGCAACACACGCTCTGCCGCAGCGCTTGAACTGTGGCGGCCGCATCTGGCGGGGGCCTTGGTGGCCATCGGCAACGCGCCCACGGCGCTGTTCCACCTGCTCAATATGCTCGAAGATCCCGACTGCCCACGCCCTGCGGCCATCATCGGTTGCCCCGTCGGCTTTGTCGGCGCGGCGGAATCGAAAGAGGCGTTGATGCAGGATTTGCCCGTGCCGTCGATGATCGTGCAGGGGCGTTTGGGCGGTTCGGCAATTACCGTGGCGGCGGTGAACGCGCTGGCCACGTGGAAGGAATAACGATGGGCAAGGTCATTTGCATCGGGCTTGGCCCCGGCGATCCCGAATTGATGAGCGTCAAGGCGCACCGTTTGCTGACCGGCGCGCAGCACGTCGCGTTTTTCCGCAAACCCGGACGGCGCGGGCAGGCCCGCACCATCGTGGACGGCATCATGGCCGAGACGGCGGTGGAACATGCGATGGAATACCCCGTCACGACAGAGATCCACTTTAGCGATCCTGAATACAACCGTCTGCTGTCGGCCTTCTACGATGATTGGGCTGACCGTTTGACCGACCTCGCGCAGAGTGAAGATGTGATCGTGCTTTGTGAAGGGGATCCGTTCTTTTACGGGTCGTTCATGCATCTGCACAGCCGCCTTCAGGGCCGCGCCGAGGTCGAGATCGTGCCCGGCATCACCGGCATGTCGGGCTGCTGGACCGCGACGGGGCATCCGATCACCTGGGGTGATGATGTGCTGACCGTGCTCATGGCCACGCTGGACGAGGAAGAGCTGGCCACGCGGGCCGCTAATACCGATGCGCTGGTGGTGATGAAGATTGGCCGCAACCTTGATAAGTTGAAGCGTGCGCTGACCAAGACGGGCCGCTTGCAGGACGCGTGGCTGGTCGAGAAAGGCACGATGGCGGGGCAGACGGTGCAAAAGCTGACGGAAGTCCCGGCCGACGTGCCCTATTTCTCGATCGCGATCGTGCATGGTCAGGGACGGCGGCCATGACCGGCTGGGTGCGGGTTGTCGGCCTTGGCCCCGGGGACGAGGCGCTGGTCACGCCAGAGGTGCGCGCCACCGTGGACGCGGCGACCGATATTGTCGGCTACATCCCCTATGTGCGCCGGATTGCCCCGCGCGACGGGCTGACCCTGCATGAAAGCGACAACCGGGTAGAGCTGGACCGCGCCGCACATGCGCTTGAAATGGCGGCGGCGGGGCGGCGCGTTGTGGTGGTGTCTTCGGGCGATCCGGGGGTTTTTGCCATGGCCTCTGCCCTGTTCGAGGCGTTAGAGAAAGGCCCGGAAGGCTGGCTGGCAATCGATATTCGCGTCCTGCCCGGCATCACCGCGATGCTCGCGGCGGCGGCGCGGTTGGGGGCACCGCTGGGGCATGATTTCTGCGCGATCAACCTGTCGGACAATCTGAAGCCCTGGTCGCTGATCGAAAAACGGCTGCGGCTGGCGGGGGAAGCGGGGNNTTGCCATGGCGTTTTACAACCCGCGCTCTGCCTCGCGGCTGCATCAGTTCGCCACCGCGCTTGATATTCTGCGCGAGGCCTGCGGGCCGGAGACCTTGATCTCTTTCGCGCGCAACGTCAGCCACCCGGACGAGACATTGCGCACCGTCACGCTGGCCGAAGCGACGCCAGAGATGGCCGATATGCGCACGGTCGTGATCGTCGGCAACGCCGACA
>NZ_DCAN01000021.1:112289-147736 GCF_002311545.1 Sulfitobacter sp. UBA1132
GTGATCGTCGGCAACGCCGACACCCGCCGCGTCGGGCCCCATATCTACACGCCACGGTCCGTCGTATGATCAAGCCACGCCAGGATATCGTCGAGCCGCGCAAATGTGGTGCGAGGGGGCACCGCGGGGCGCTGGATCATCAGCACGCGCAGCCCCAGTTCGCGCGCGGCGATAAGCTTGGCCTCGGCCCCCGTGCCGCCGGCGTTCTTGGCGATGATCAGCTTGGTCCCGTGGTCGCGCAGCAGGGCGATGTCTCCGGCCACGTCGAACGGTCCGCGGGCGAGGGTCACGGTCGTATGCGGCAAGGGCAGCGGCGCGGCGGGCTGGTCCACCAGCCGCAGCAGATAATGGTGTTGCGGATGATTGGCAAAGACGGACAGCGCCTGCTTGCCGATGGCCAGAAAGACCCGCGTCGGCACCTGCGGCAGGGATGCGGCGGCGGCTTCGATACTTGGCAGATGGGTCCAATTGTCGGCGGCAGTCTCGGCCCACGGGGCACGCTCAAAAGCGGCCAGCGGGATGCCTGCCTGCGTGCTGGCTGCATGGGCGTTACGGCTCATCTGCGCGGCGAAGGGATGGGTCGCGTCGATCACGCGGGTGATGTGGTTCTGCGCGATAAACGCCAGCAATCCGGCCACGCCGCCAAAGCCACCTACGCGGGTGGGCAAGGGCTGCGCCACGGGGGCCGCCGTGCGTCCGGCATAGCTGAACAGCGCATCATCGCCACGTTCGGCCAGCGCGCGCGCGAGGTTCGACGCTTCTGTCGTGCCGCCAAGAATGAGGGTGCGCGTCATGGCTGATCCTGTTGCTGCCTGGGTGACCCTGATTGGTCTGGGCGAAGATGGCCTTGGCGGGCTGACCGATGCAAGCCGAAAGGCGCTGGCAGAGGCCGACGTGATCTTTGGCGGGGCGCGGCATCTGGCGCTTTGTGACGCGGGCGCGCGGGGACGCGAATGGCCGTTGCCGTTCAGCGTAGAGCCGGTGTTGGAACATCGCGGGCGTGCGGTTGTGGTGCTCGCCTCGGGTGATCCGTTCTGGCACGGCGTGGGCGGTTCGCTGGCGCAGGTGCTGGACCCGTCGGAATGGCGCTGCTTTCCCGCGCCGTCCTGCATGACGCTGGCGGCTGCGCGGCTTGGCTGGCGGTTGGAGGAGGTCACGACCCTTGGCCTGCATGCTGCCCCGTTCGAGGTGTTGCTGCCCCATCTGGCGGCAGGCGCGCGGCTGATCTGCACTTTGCGCGATGGTGCGGCCCCTGCGGCGCTGGCAGACTATCTGACCGCGCAGGGTTTCGGCCCGTCCCGCCTGACGGTGATGGAGGCGCTTGGCGGTCCGCGTGAAATCGCGCGCGCGGCCGATGCCGCGACGTTTGACCTGGACGGCGTCGCCGCCCCTGTGGTGGTGGCGATTGCGGTGTCGGGAGGGGCTGGGATCAGCCACGCGCCTGGACGGGACGCGGCGCTTTTTGCCCATGACAGCCAGATCACCAAATCACCGATGCGCGCGTTGACGCTGGCCGCGCTGGCCCCCCGCGCGGGGGAGCTGCTGTGGGATGTGGGGGGCGGATCGGGCTCTGTCTCTGTTGAATGGTGTCTGGCCGCGCCGCACGCGCAGTCCATTGCAATCGAGCCGCGCGAAAGCCGCTGCGATAATATCACCGAGAACGCCCGCCGCTTTGGGCTGGGGGGTCGGATGCGCTGCGTGCAGGGCACGGCGCCCGATGCGCTGGCCGATCTGCCCCTGCCCGCTGCGGTCTTTCTGGGGGGTGGCGCGTCAGAGGATGTCTTGCAGGCGATCTGGCGCAGGATCACGCCGGGCACGCGGTTGGTGGCGAATGCGGTGGCGCTTGAAACCCAAGCCTTGCTGATCCGCTGGCATGGGATGCACGGCGGGCAATTGCTGCGGATCGACTTGGCGCAGGCGGCCCCGTTGGGGACCATGCAGGGCTGGCACCCCAGCCGCCCGCAACTGCAATGGAGCGTGACCCGATGACCGTCGCGGGCATAGGATTGCGCGCGGATGCGACCGAGGCGGATTTGCACGCAGCCCTTGCGTTGACGCGGCGCAGGCCGGACACGCTCGCGACCCTCGCGATCAAGGTGACGCCGGCGCTACGGCGTTTTGCCGATAGTCTGGGATTGCCGCTGATCGAACTGTCGGAAGCCGATATCGCAGACATCCCGACGCGCACCGTGTCACCGCGCGTGCAGGCGCGGTTCGGGACCGGATCACTTGCCGAGGCCGCCGCATTGCGCGTTGCCGGTCGCGGTGCCAAATTGACGACCTTGCGTGTGACCAGCCCCAATGGCATGGCCACCGTAGCTATCGCGGAAGGAATTGCCCCATGACTGTTCACTTTATCGGCGCGGGCCCCGGTGCCCCTGATCTGCTGACCCTGCGGGGGCGCGACCTGATCGCGGCCTGCCCTGTGTGTCTTTATGCCGGATCGCTGGTCCCGTCAGAGCTGCTGTCCTACTGCCCTGCGGATGCGAAGATCGTGAACACCGCGTCGCTGTCGCTGGACGAGATCATGGCAGAGATCAAGGCCGCCGATGATGCGGGGCAGGATGTGGCGCGGCTTCATTCGGGTGATCTATCGGTCTGGTCCGCCATGGGCGAGCAGCTGCGCCGCTTGCGCGAGCTGGACATCGACTATGACATCACCCCCGGCGTGCCCGCCTTTGCCGCTGCCGCCGCCGCTTTGGGGAACGAGCTGACGCTGCCCGGTGTGGCGCAGTCGCTTGTTCTCACGCGGACCTCGGGGCGGGCGTCGGCCATGCCCGAGGGTGAAACGCTCGAGAATTTCGCCGCCACGGGTGCCACGCTGGCGATCCACCTGTCGGTGCATGTGCTGGATGATGTGGTCGCGCGGCTCACCCCTCATTACGGAGAGGACTGCCCCGTCGCCATCGTCTGGCGCGCCAGCTGGCCGGATCAACGGGTGGTGCGGGCCACTTTGGGCAGCGTGATCGACGCCACCGACGGCGAACGCGGGCGCACGGCGCTGATCCTTGTGGGCCGCGCGCTGACGGCTGAGGAGTTCCGCGAAAGCTGTCTGTACGCGGGCGATTACGACCGCCGCTTCCGCCCCGTGGGCACAGAGCCGCGCTTTCCCGAGGGCACAGAATGATGGAGACTACGCAACTGCCCAAGGGCCTGATGATCTCGGCCCCGGCGTCGGGCACGGGCAAGACCACCTTGATGTTGGGCCTTTTGAACGCGCTCAGCCGTCGCGGCGTCGACGTGCGCCCGTTCAAGAGCGGGCCGGATTACATCGACCCCGGCTTTCACCGCGCGGCTTGCGGGCGGTCGTCCTATAATATCGATAGCTGGGCCATGGGATCGGGTGTGTTGTGCAATCTGATCGGCACCGCCCATGGCGGCGATCTGGCCCTGATCGAAGGGTCAATGGGGCTGTTTGATGGTGTGGCGCAACCGGGGGAAACCTCGAACGGGGCGAGCGCCGATATCTCTGCCATGACGGGCTGGCCGGTGGTGTTGCTGCTGGATGTATCGGGTCAGGCGCAATCCGCTGCGGCCACCGCACTTGGGTTCAAGACGATGCGCCCGGATGTGCATGTCGCGGGTGTGGTGCTGAACAAGGTCGCCAGCCCCCGTCACGAGGCGCTGCTGCGTCTCGGGATGGAGCAGGTCGGCATCCCCGTTCTGGGCGCGCTGCCCCGTCAGGGATCGGTCACGCTGCCGGAACGCCACTTGGGTCTGGTGCAGGCCGAGGAACAGCCCGAGCTGATGAAGCTGCTGGATGCGGCGGGAGATTTCATCGCGCAGCATATCGATCTTGATCTGATCGTCGCTGCCGCCCAAGGGCGCAGTATCCCCGACGGGCCAGATGTGCTGCCCCCGCCCCCCGGTCAACGGATCGCTTTGGCCAAGGACGCCGCGTTTTCGTTCATCTATCCGCATTTGCTGGACCACTGGATCGCCGCGGGTGCGCAGGTGTTGCCCTTCTCGCCGCTGGCGGATGAGGCACCGGACGACAGCGCCGACATCTGCTGGCTGCCCGGCGGCTATCCCGAGCTGCACGCCGGACGCCTTGCCGCTGCCGCGCAGTTCCGCGACAGCCTGCAACAATTCGCCACGACGCGCCCGGTGCATGGGGAATGCGGGGGCTATATGGCGATGGGGGCCGGGTTGGTCGACAAGGAAGGCGTGCGGCACCAGATGGCGGGGCTGCTGGGGCTGGAAACCAGCTATGAGAAGCGCAAGATGCATCTGGGCTACCGGCTTGCCACGCTGAACGAACCCGGCCCCGGCTATGACGCGGGCGCGCGGTTGCGGGGACATGAATTCCACTACTCGACCATCCTGTCGCAACCAGACACGCCGCTGGCGCGGGTGGTCGATGCCAATGGGGCCGAAGTGCCCGAGACAGGCTCGCGCCGCGGCCATGCGACGGGCACCTTCTTTCACCTGATTGCGGGGGCGTCATGAGCGGTTTTGTCTCTTTCGTCTCGTCCGGTCCGGGTGATCCCGAGCTGCTGACCGTGAAAGCGGTAAAGCGGTTGCAAGAGGCCGAAGTCGTTCTGTTCGACGATCTGTCGGCGGGTCCGATCCTTGAACATGTCTCGCCCGAGGCGGATCTGATCGGGGTCGGCAAACGCGCCGGACGGCTGTCTCCGAAGCAGGATCACGTGAGCCGTTTGCTGGTCGAACACGCATTGACCGGCGCGCGGGTGGTGCGGCTGAAAAGTGGGGACGCGGGCGTGTTTGGCCGGCTTGAAGAAGAGCTGACCGCGCTGAAAGCGGCAGGCGTCGCCTTCGAGATCATCCCCGGTGTGACGGCGGCGTCTTCGGCGGCGGCGGCGGCGATGATCCCGCTGACCCGACGGCTGACCGCGCGGCGGGTGCAATTCATCACCGGCCACGGCGAATCGGGTGCCTTGCCCGAAGATCTGAACATGGCGGCGCTGGCCGACCCTACGGCGACCACGGTCGTCTACATGGGCCGCCGCACCTTTGCAGGTTTCGCCGCGCGGCTGATCGAGGCGGGCTTGCCCCCCTCGACCCCAGCCCTGCTGGCAGAGGCGGTATCGACCCCCGATCAAAAGCTGAGCCGCCACACCGTGGAAAGCCTTGCCCATCTGCCACTGGATCCCGCAACGTCAGCGCCTGCGCTGATCCTTTACGGGCCGTTGACCGAATAGATGACTTGACAAAACCAGCCCGAAAATGACCACCTATTCCGGACGGTTCCCCGTGCGCCTTCGGGCAATCGGGGTGAAAAGGGAATACGGTGCGGTGCCAAAGCAAAGGTGCCAAATCCGGAACTGCCCCCGCACCTGTAAGTGAAGAGCAACCCGCATTGCCACTGGGCCACACCGCCTGGGAAGGCGCGGCACGCATGGACGCACAAAGTCAGGAGACCTGCCGTCATGGGGATGATCCCCGATCCAACTGGCTGCTCCCCCGGGGCGGCTTTTACATTATGCCGTCGGGGAAGACGGTAAGGAGACCTGAATATGCATATCGAACCCGAAGTCGTGACCGGCGCCAAGCTGGTCCTGTCCTATGGCACCGCCGCCGGTGCTGCGGCCTACACCGCGAAAACCGCAATGGACTCTGTCCGTGAGAAAGGCGTCGTGCCTTTTGCGGGCGGAGCCGTGGTGGCCACCGCGCTGACCTTTGTCTTTTTTCAGGTCTTCCCGCATTTCCCCGTGGGCGTGAGCGAAGTGCACCTGATCCTCGGGTCGACCCTGTTCTTGCTGTTCGGCGTGGCCCCTGCGGCTGCGGGTCTGGCGCTTGGTCTGCTGGCGCAGGGCGTGTTCTTTGCCCCCATCGACCTGCCGCAATACACGATGAACGTCACCACGCTGCTGGTGCCCTTGTTCATGGTCTCGGCGCTGGCCAAACGCATCATCGCGCCCAACACCGCCTATGTTGATCTGACCTATGTTCAAGCGCTCAAGCTGTCGACCGCGTTTCAGGCGGGCGTTGTGGGCTGGGTGGCGTTCTGGGCCATCTACGGTCAGGGCTTTGCCGCCAGCAACATCGCCGCTGTCGCCAGCTTTGGCGGGGCCTATATGATGGTCATCCTGATCGAGCCGCTGGTGGATCTGGCCGTGCTCGCCGCCGCGAAAACCCTGCGCGATTTCGCGAGCAGCGCGCTGTTCACCAAACGTCTGACGCAGACCGCCGCTGAATAATCCAAGACCCGACGCGGCCCCCTACTCTGCGGGCCGCGTCACCCCCTGCCGGAGCCTCAAGATGTTTACGCTTTCACTGATCGGCATCGGGTCCGGCAATCCCAAACACCTGACATTACAAGCCATCGATGCGCTGAATGCCTGCGATGTGATCCTGATTCCGTCCAAGGGCGCGGGCAAGGATGATCTGGCTGGCCTGCGGCACGAGATTTGCGCCCAGGTGCTGCGGTCGGACGGGCCTGATATTCACGAATTCACCCTGCCCAAACGCGACGCCGCCAACCCTGATTATCACGCGGGCGTCCACGATTGGCATGATGCCATTGCGCAGGTCTGGCTGGCCGAGATGCAGCGCACCCTGCCCAAAGGCGGCCGTGTCGGCTTTCTCGTCTGGGGGGATCCGTCGCTGTATGACAGCACCCTGCGCATTGCGGAGCGGTTGCAAAAGGCCGTCACACTCACCGTCGATGTCGTGCCGGGGATCACCTCTCTTCAGGTACTGACGGCGGGCCATGCGATCCCGCTGAACACCATCGGCAATCCCGTCACCATCACCACCGGTCGGCAGCTGCGCGATCATGGCTGGCCACAGGGAGTGGATACGATTGCCGTCATGCTGGACGGCACCTGCGCCTTCGAGGTGTTGCGGCAGCACAGCGGAGTGCACATCTGGTGGACCGCCTATGCCGGCATGCCGAACGAGCGTCGCATCGCAGGCCCGCTGGATCAAGTCTGCGACCGCATCATCGCCACACGGGCAGAGGCCCGCGCCGCCCATGGCTGGATCATGGATATCTACCTGCTGCGCCGGTAGACACGCGCGCTACAGCTTTTCGAGCCGTTGCAAGATCGGGCAATCGGGGCGGTCATCGCCAGCGCATTCATGCACCAGATGGGTCAAGGTCTGACGAATATCTTGCAGGTCCGCGATCTTGCTTTCTATCTGCGCCAGATGTTGCTGGGCGATGGCGCGGACATCGGCGCTGGCGCGATCCTGATCATCCCAAAGCGCCAGCAGGTCGCGGCAATTCTCGATCGTGAAGCCCAAGGCCCGCGCACGGCCCAGAAACGTCAGCTTATGCACGTCGCTGTCGCAAAAGCTGCGATACCCGTTGGTGTCACGCGCGGGCGTGATCAGACCGATGTCTTCGTAGTAGCGGATGGTCTTGGCAGGCAGACCTGCGCTTTTCGACACGTCACCGATGTTCATGGACGTCTCCTTTCGTTGAATTAGGCGGTTGCTGCGGCGGCGATCCACCGCAGGCGCAGGGCGTTGAACAGGACAAAGACGCTCGACAATGCCATGGCGGCGGCGGCAAGCACGGGCGACAGCAGCACGCCGAACAGCGGATAGAGCACACCGGCTGCAACGGGGATCAGCAGCGCGTTATAGCCAAAGGCCCAAAAGAGGTTCTGGCGGATATTGCGCATGGTGTGCTGGCTGATGTGCAGGGCGTTCACCACCCCTTGCAGATCGCCCGACATCAGCACCACGTCGGCCGCTTCGATAGCGACATCCGTCCCGGTACCGATGGCGATACCCACGTCGACCCCCGCCAGCGCGGGCGCATCATTGATCCCGTCCCCGACAAAGGCGACCTTGTGGCCCGCCTGTTGCAGGTCCTCCAGCGCGGCGACCTTGCCATCGGGCAGCACTTCGGCGACCACGGTATCGATCCCCAAACGGTCGGCAATCGCCTGCGCCGTCGCCTTGTTGTCACCGGTGATCATTGCGATTTTCAGCCCCGCTTCGTGCAGTGCCTCCAGCGCTTGGGGCGTCGTTTCCTTGATCGGGTCGGCGACGCCGATCATCGCGACAAGCGCCCCATCCACGGCGGCGAAAAGCGGTGTCTTGCCCTCTGCCCCCCATGCTGCCGACCGCCCCTCTGCCGCGCCGAGAGAGACCCCTTCGGCCTGCATGAAACGGTCCGCCCCGACAAGCACGCGACGCCCTTCGACCTCGGCGCGTACGCCGTGGCCGGTTTGCGAGGCAAAAGAGGTCACCGCTGCCAGCGACAGCCCCTTTGTTTCGGCATGGCGCAGGATGGCGCTGGCAATCGGGTGCTCTGACTGCGCCTCGACCGACGCGACGAGCCGCAACGCATCGGCCTGCGACCAGCCGTTGAAGACATCCAGATCCGTCACCTCGGGCCGACCGGCGGTCAGCGTGCCGGTTTTATCAAGCGCGATGGTATCGACCTCGGCCAAGACCTGCAGCGCGTCCCCCTTGCGGAACAGTACGCCCATCTCGGCCCCTCGCCCTGTGCCCACCATGATAGAGGTCGGCGTGGCCAGCCCCATCGCACAGGGGCAGGCGATGATCAGCACCGCGACGCTTGCCACCAGAGCGTGCCCCAAGGACGGCTGCGGCCCGAACGCCAGCCAGACAAGGAAGGTGGCCGCGGCAATCGCCATGACGACGGGCACGAACCACATGGTGATGCGGTTGACCATATCCTGCACCGGCAGCTTGGCACCTTGGGCGTCCTCGACCATGCGCACGATCTGCGACAGGGTCGTGTCTGCGCCCACATGGGTCGCGCGGTAGACCAGCGCGCCGGTGCCATTCACCGTCCCTCCGACCACACGCGTGTCGGGCAGTTTTTCGACGGGCACGGGTTCGCCGGTGATCATGCTTTCATCGACATAGGAACTGCCACGTGTCACGGTCCCGTCTACGGCGATCTTTTCACCGGGGCGCGCATGGATCAGATCGCCGACGGTGATCGCGTCGATCGCAACCTCTGACACGTTGCCGTCTCGCTCTACCCGCGCGGTTTTGGGGCGCAGCCCGACCAGCTTGCGGATCGCTTGTCCGGTTTGGCCCTTTGCCCGCGCCTCTAGCGTGCGCCCCAGCAGGATCAGCGTGACGATCATCGCGGCGGCTTCGAAATAGACCGCTTGCGCACCGGCGGGCAGCAACTGTGGCAAGAACAGCGCCACGGTGGAAAAGCCCCATGCCGCCGTGGCCCCCAGAAACACCAGAGAGTTCATGTCAGGCGTGCGTTTCAACAGCGCTGGCACGCCGGTGACAAAAAAGCGCCGCCCGGGCCATGCCAGAACGATGGTGGTCAGTACGAACTGGATCGACCAGCTCAGCTGCTGCCCCAGCGTCGACATGACCCAATGGTGGAACGCGGGGATCATATGGCCGCCCATCTCGAGCACAAACACCGGCAGGGTCAGCGCCGCGGCCAGCAGCGTCATACGTTTAAGATGCGCGGCTTCTTCAACCTTGCGGTCCGGCGCGAGGGAAGATGCGGTGTCCGTCACGGGGGTGGCGGGGTAGCCCGCGGCTTGCGCAGCCTGCACAATGGCGGCATCCGGCTCTGCGCTAAGCGACTGCACCACGGCCTCTTCCCGGGCGAGGTTGACGCTGACATCGACCACACCCGGCACGGCCGCCAAGGCGCGTTCGACCCGCCCGACGCAGGATGCACATGACATGTTTTCAATGGCATAGCGCCGCGTTTGCAAGGTGGCGGGGTAGCCTGCGGTCGCAAGTGCGGCGACGGCGTCCTTGGGGTCGAAACCCGATGCCACCTGCAGCGACGCGGTTTCCGAGGCGAGGTTCACGCGGGCGTCCTGCACACCCTCCACGCGCCCAAGCGCGGTCTCGACCCGCCCCACGCAAGAGGCGCAATTCATACCGCCAATTCCAAAATTTATCGCAACTACATCGCCCATCAGCCGTCTCCTTGGGGTGTCTTGCCCCTCAGATAGGGCTTCCAGTTAATGGAAGGTCAAGCGGTGATATGGATTTTATTCGATCTCGCTGCAGATTCCGGTGTCTGCCCTAGGCCGGTTAAGACTTTGGAAAGACATCTGCGCGATGGTGAGCGTCAAACGATGAGCGGAGGGTGTGTATCGACGGATGCAGTCAAGAACACTGGTGATCAAGGGAAAAGGCGGATTGGGCAACCGCATCCTGTCTGCGATCTCGGGTCTGGTTTACGCTGATCTCTCCGGCCGCAAGCCCGTGATCGACTGGCGCGACGGCAGCTATGCGCCGCTTGGTGAAAACGCTTATCCGCTGCTATTCCAGTCTCCGATCGGGGGCGAAGCGATTGGGGGTGCCACAATGGATGACGGGGCCGATGTTTGCCCCGCGATCTGGGCTGGCAATCTGCATCGCCAGCCTCAAGACATGATCGACGCCTATATGCCGCGGTCACACTCAAACCCCTGGGGCTATCGGCGGCTTTGCGTGGACCTCAAGCGGCTGGACCAGTCTCAGGCGGTGGCGGTCTATTGGTCTTACCTGCCAAAGCTGGGCCGCATGCGACAACACCTGCGCCGGTATGCACGCTTTGCTAAACGGGGGGAGCGCGAGATTTTCGCCGATTATCTCGGCCGCTATTTTACCCCCAACGCACGGGTCCGCCATGCGCTATCGCAAATGCGCCCAACGGCAAAACTGCCCAGCATCGGGGTTCATATCAGGTTCACCGATCGAAAAATCCCGCTTGGCCCGGTGTTGAAGACCCTGGAACAGCTAAAGGCCCGCCATCCGACCGCGACCATCTTTCTTGCGACGGACAATGCCGAGATCGAGGATCGTTTGAAGCGTGCGTTCGACAAGGTCATAACCCATCCCAAACGGCTAGGCCCTGCCGGCGCGCGTTTGCATGGGCCGGATACAACATGCAACCCGCTGCAAGAGGCGGAAAATGCCCTGATCGACATGTGGCAATTGTCACGTTGTGATCACCTGATCTATTCCCGCCGCTCGACCTTCTCTGTCACCTCTGGCTACTTGGGGCGTTTTGCCCCTGCGCGTATCCACGATGTCGAACGGTATTCTCCGACGCTTTGGGCCAAGGAACTGTTGCAACGCTATGCTTGATCATACCCCCGCAGCCATATCTTGCGGGCGGCCCAGACCGCCGCCCAATGCGCCGCCCGCGCCCGTCTTTGCGCCTTGCGCGAAGCCACGAACGGCCGCGTGGCCAAATACCGCAGCGCCGACCAAAGCCACATCAGAAAGACCCCCGCCCCCTGTTGCCACGCCGGCCAGTGATCGCGGACCAATGACGCACGCGACGTCATCACCGCGATCGCCTTTGCCTCTGTCACCGTGGTAGAGGCCCCGACATGATGCACGATCTGCGCCTTCGGCGTGATCAGCGGCTGATATCCCAAGTGAATCGCACGCACGCAAAGATCGGCATCCTCGCCATACATGAAATATTTCTCCGAAAAGCCGCCCAGTTGATGCCACAAGGAACGGTCGATCAACAGAAAACACCCCACAACGATATCGACAGGGCCCACAGAATCCCGCCGCCAGCGCCCGTAGGCTTCGGGATTAAACACCGCGCTGCGCGGGAAAGCTGTGGTGAGCCCGATCGCTTTGAACAACAGGCTGGCCACAGTGGGCCGCGCCCAACATGACGCGATGTTAAGCGACCCGTCAGCAAAAATGGTTCGCCCACCCCATATCCCCGCCTGCGGATTTTCGCGCGCAAAGGCGACGAGTTGATCGACCGCATCGGTATGAAGTTCGGTATCAGGGTTCAGCAACAGTAAATAGTCGGAACAACACTGCTGCGCGGCAAGATTATTCGCGCGCGCAAAGCCCAGATTCTGTGCCGAGCGGACCAGACGGACCTGCGGAAACGCCGCAGCTATCGCATCTGCCGAACCGTCAGAGGAGGCGTTATCCCAAACAATACACTCAAATTGAGTCAACTGCGTGTGTTCATACAGCGTTTCTATCGCCCTAAGCGTCAATTCCCGCGTGTTGTAACTGACGATCACGACACTAAGGGCAGGCCCGCGATCAACCGTCGCCAGCTTCAGCACCCCGTCGCCCGCAACACGACACCCACGGTTGCCTTTAGTATTCGCAGATCCTCGGACAGTGACAGGGTGCTGAAGTATTGCGTGTCGAAATCTGCGCGCTCTGAAAACCTTGCTCTGTTCCGGGATGAGACCTGCCAGTTCCCACTGATCCCGGGCCGCAGGCTTTCGTAGTGGTCACCCTGATAAAGCCCCCTTTGAGACACCAACATGGGTCGGGGCCCGACGAGGCTCATCTCTCCTCTCAGCACGTTAACGAACTGGGGCAGTTCATCCAGTGACGTGCACCGCAAGAACCGGCCCACCGTTGTAACACGGGGATCGTGGCGCAGCTTCTGGTTTTGTCGCCATTCATCCCTGGCCTTTGGATTTTGTGCTAAATAGTCTCTTAACGAGTGCGGATCGTGGGGATGCATTGTTCGCAGCTTCCACATCTTGAAGACCCGCCCATCTTTACCGACGCGTTCCTGGGTGAAGAACGGAGACTGCCCAGTTGCTGCCACAAGACAGGCAAGAAGGCAGATCACGAGAACCACGATCGGTGCAGATAAAATGCAAAAGACGATGTCAAAACAGCGCTTGCCATATAGGCGGTAAAACTCCCGATGCAGATCGCTCCGCTGCAGGGTGTCCACGCGTGGATAGGCTTGGCGTTTAAAGACATTTGTATGATGCACCGGAAACTCCTTCTTCGGCTCAGGCCAGGGGAAAGGTCGATGCATCAATGGTTATGGGGACAGGCTTACTACGGGGTTAAGGAAAAACATCCAATTTGAATGACTGTGTAGAAAAGCCGTTCATCATGACGCGTTCCAAACGCGACGACGGCGATAAACCCGTTATACTGCATGATGTAATTTACGGTAAACTATGGTTTGCGCCGGCCACTCAGCGCAGGCGCTTGTCGCCAAGTCGCGTATATGCCGCCAAGAGATGCGGTTCGGACGAAGACCATGCCAGCGCATTCACGACCCTCTCGCGCCCGGCCTTCCCCATCGCCGCTCTTAATGACGGGTCGTCGATGAGCTGTTTAATGCAATCGGCAAATCGAATCGGATCATTTGAAGCCGCGTAGAGGGAGGCCGTTTCGGCGGTGCGCCGACCTTCGGTCAGGTCGAACTGAACGACAGGTTTGCCCAGCGCCATGTATTCAACCACCTTGTTCATTGATGATATGTCGTTCATCGCATTGCAGGGATCTGGGGCAAGCCCCATATCTATCGTGTTCAAGGCGTCCACCAAAGCGCGGCCATAAAGTGCGCCGGTGAACGTAAAGTAACCCGTCAACCCAAGGTCATCGACCTGGCGTTTCATGTCGGGCAATGAGGGGCCGAAGCCGATAATCAAAAAGTGGATATCGCGCGTGCCCGAGGTCACAAGGTGATGCGCCGCGAAAAGCAACAGATCCATTCCCTCCTGCTGTCCGATCACGCCGACATACCCAAGAAGCGTCTTTCCCTCGCGCCGGTATCTCTGCGACCCTGGCCCAGGCGTAAAATCTGTCAGGTTCGGAGCGGAGCGCACAACGAATATGTCATCGTGGCATTTGCCGCCCCGTGTCATCGCGATTTCGCGAAAGCTTTCATTCGGGGATATCACCACGAATGCAGCACGGTAGCTGAGCAATTCACACTTTCGCATGACGTGGTAACCTACGCCTTGTTTGTTAAACTTGGCGACAAAAAGTTCTGGGCAGACATCGTGCTGGTCAAACACATAAGAAACACCCTTGCGTCGGTACCACATGGCAAGAAGGCAGATCAGATCAGGTGGATTGCACCCGTGGATCGCCTGAAAAGGATTTTGCCGCCAAATACGCCGCGCAAGCCGAAACCAATGCCAGATTGCGCTAGCATATTCCCTAGCATATGAAACCGCGCCGCCTCCGGTTTCAGGAACAGCGGGGTACCGGTAAATATCCACGCCTTCGCGCCGTTCAAATGGCGCAACCCATCCCTGACCCGTGGGCGAAATGATAGAGACTTGGTAGCCTGCGCGAACTAAAGTCGTCGCTTCCAGCCAGACCCGGCGATCGAGCGGCACTGGTAGGTTTTCAACCACGATCAAGATATGACGCACGGGCGGTTCGGGCATAGGTCCTTCAACATCAGAATCAGATTGGCGTCCGTTTTGGCAGCAACGGGTGAACATGAAGTTAATTCCGAAGCGCCGTCGGCTAAGTTGTCTCCAATAGGAAACATCACCGCTCGGTTCAGCCAATTACCCGGTATTTGCATCAATCTTGCTTGATTTGGGGGCTTGCCGCGCCCTTTCGCCCCGCGTATTCCAGCACGTGGGACACCCTTCCCCAACGAAGGGCGCTTATCTGAAAGGGTAGCTACATGGCTATTACGACACCGACCTCGCGGCCCACGAATCCGCGTTTTTCCTCTGGCCCGTGTGCCAAACCCCCCGTTTATGACCTGACCAAGCTTGCGAGCGCGCCTTTGGGGCGTAGCCACCGCGCGGCACCGGGCAAAGCGAAATTGCTTGAAGCAATTGAAACCACCCGCGAAATTCTGGGCGTGCCTGCCGATTATAAGATCGGCATCGTTCCGGCGTCTGACACTGGCGCTTATGAAATGGCGATGTGGTCGTTGCTGGGCGAACGCCCTGCGGAAATGGTCGCATGGGAATCCTTCGGCGCAGGCTGGGTGACCGACGCCGTGAAACAGCTCAAGATCGAGCACACGGTACATACCGCGGATTATGGTCAAATTGTCGACATGTCGGCGTTGAACTACGACAACGACGTGTGCTTCACTTGGAACGGGACAACCTCTGGCGTGCGCGTCCCAACGGGCGATGTTATCCCTGCCGACCGCAAGGGGCTGACACTATGCGATGCGACATCGGCTGCCTTCGCGATGGATCTGCCGTGGGACAAACTGGATGTGACGACATTCAGCTGGCAGAAAGTTCTGGGCGGCGAAGCAGCACACGGCATGCTGATCCTCAGCCCTCGTGCCGTCGAGCGGCTTGAAAACTATACGCCTGCTTGGCCCCTGCCCAAGATCTTCCGCCTGACCAAAGGTGGCAAGCTGATCGACGGGATTTTCAAGGGCGAGACGATCAACACGCCTTCGATGCTTTGCGTTGAAGATTACCTGCTGGCGCTTGATTGGGCGAAATCCGTCGGCGGCCTGCAAGGTCTGATCGCGCGCGCCGATGCGAATACGGCAGCGATCACGGATTTTGTGGACACGCATGACTGGATCGAATTCCTCGCGGTTGATCCGGCGACACGGTCGAACACATCGGTCTGCCTGAAATTCAATGACGACCGGATCGCAGACGGCGCAGCCTTCGCAAAAGCTGTCGCGAAACGTCTCGCGGACGAGGATGTCGCATTGGACATCGGTGCCTACCGCGATGCCCCTGCCGGTCTGCGGATCTGGTGCGGCGGCACCGTCGAAACCTCTGACATCCAGGCCATGCTGCCTTGGTTGGAATGGGCTTTCGAAGCCGAGATCAACGCTTAATTTCGGGTTCCCCGCTTGGCGATCACGCCAGGCGGGTGGCTAACCCACGCCCCCCTTCTATTCAAAAAAGGAGCGCCAATCATGGCCCCCAAAGTGCTTATTTCCGACAAACTCTCGGACGCCGCCGTTCAAATCTTCAAAGACCGCGGCATTGACGTCGACTTCCAACCCGATCTTGGCAAAGACAAGGACAAGCTTGCCGCTGTGATCGGCGATTACGACGGGCTCGCCATCCGGTCCGCGACGAAAGTGACCGAAAAGATCCTCGCCAATGCGACCAACCTCAAGGTGATCGCCCGCGCCGGTATCGGCACCGATAACATCGACAAGGATGCGGCCTCGAAAAAGGGTGTCATCGTCATGAACACCCCCTTCGGCAACATGATCACCACGGCAGAACACGCGATTGCGATGATGTTCGCCGTTGCCCGTCAAATCCCCGAGGCTTCGGCCTCCACCCATGCCGGCAAATGGGAAAAGTCCAAATTCATGGGGGTCGAGCTTACGGGTAAAACCCTTGGCGTAATCGGTGCCGGCAACATCGGCGGCATCGTCTGCGATCGCGCCCGCGGCCTGAAGATGAAAGTCGCGGCCTATGACCCCTTCCTGAGCGAAGAAAAAGCCAAGAAGATGGGTGTCGAGAAAGTCGAGCTGGACGATCTGCTGGCGCGCGCGGACTTCATCACGTTGCACGTGCCTTACACGGATCAAACCGCAAATATCCTGTCCAAGGAAGCCTTGGCGAAAACCAAAAAAGGTGTGCGGATCATCAACTGTGCCCGCGGCGGTCTGGTCGACGAAGAAGCATTGGCCGAAGCGCTGAAATCCGGCCATGTCGCTGGCGCAGCCTTCGACGTGTTCAAGGAAGAGCCCGCGACCGAAAACCCGCTGTTCGGCCTCCCCAACGTCGTCTGCACCCCCCACCTTGGGGCCGCCACGACGGAAGCACAGGAAAACGTGGCACTTCAGGTCGCTGAACAGATGTCCGACTACCTGCTGACCGGTGCCGTCACAAACGCCCTGAACATGCCGTCCGTCACCGCCGAAGAGGCAAAGGTCATGGGCCCGTGGATCACTTTGGCGGGTCACCTTGGGGCCTTCATTGGCCAGATGACGGATGAAGCCGTGAAGGCGATCAACATCCTTTACGACGGTCAGGTGTCCGAGATGAACCTGAACGCGCTGAACTGCGCGGTCGTGGCGGGCATCATGAAACGTGCCAACCCCGACGTGAACATGGTCAGCGCCCCCGTTGTTGCGCGCGAAAAAGGCATCCAGATCAGCACCACCAATCAGGACAAATCCGGTGTCTTCGACGGCTATGTGAAAGTTACCGTTGTCACCGAGAAACGTGAACGGTCGATCGCGGGCACCGTGTTCTCGGATGGCAAACCACGCTTCATCCAGATTAAAGGCATCAATATCGAAGCCGAAGTTGGTGCGCATATGCTCTACACCACCAACAACGACGTGCCCGGCATCATCGGGACGCTGGGTCAGACCCTGGGTGCAAACGACGTGAACATCGCGAACTTCACCCTCGGCCGGTCCACCGCCAAAGGGGAGGCGATTGCCTTGCTCTATATTGACGGCCCACTGCCCGAGAAAGCGCTGAAAGACCTGCGTGATACAGGTCTGTTCAAACAGGTCAAAGAGCTCGAATTCGAAGTCGCCTAAGACCCACAGCGCATCAAAGAAACGCAAAGCGCCCCCATCACCGGGGGCGCTTTTGTTTTGCCTGCTTCCAATTGGCCTAAATCCCGGGGGAGCAGCCAAAGGCTGCGGGGGCAGCGCCCCTACAGGCTCACCCCTACCGCTGCCCCCGACGCATCACGCGCCCGTCCAGTCCAGCACCACTTTGCCAGAGGCCCCCGATTTCATCGTCGCAAATCCTGTCTGGAAGTCGTCGACGTCAAAACGATGGGTGATGATCTCACTCACGTCCAAGCCGTTTTCCAGCATGGCGATCATCTTGTACCACGTCTCGAAAATCTCGCGGCCATAGACCCCTTTGACGGTGATCGCCTTGAACACGATGCGCGACCAGTCGACGGGCGATTTGCCCGGCGGGATGCCCAGCATCGCGATCCGCCCGCCCATGGTCATCGCCTCTACCATCTGATCCAGTGCTACCTGATTGCCCGACATCTCCATCCCGACGTCGAAGCCCTGTTTCATCTTCAGCCGCGCGATGACATCGGCAAGGTCTTCGTGACGCACGTCGACGGGGACGACATCGGCGACCTTAGCGGCGAGCTCTAGCCGGGCGGGATTCACATCCGTGATCACCACATGACGCGCGCCGACGTGACGGGCGACCGCTGCGGCCATGATACCGATGGGGCCTGCACCGGTGATCAGCACATCTTCCCCCACCAGATCAAAGCTCAGCGCGGTGTGTACCGCATTACCAAGCGGGTCGAGGATCGCTCCGATATCGTCCGAGATCGTGTCGGGCAGCGGGACGACATTGAACGCGGGCAGCCGCAGATATTGCGCGAAGGCACCTTGTTCATTCACGCCGATACCACGCGTGGCGGGATCAAGGTGGAACTTGCCGGACCGCGACTGACGCGAGGTTTTTCCGATCAGATGCCCCTCACCCGAACAGCGCTGCCCGATGGTCAGATCCGTAACATTGCGGCCCAGTTCCACAATCTCTCCGGCAAATTCATGGCCGGTGATCAGCGGGACAGGCACGGTATTCTGCGCCCATTCATCCCAGTTCCAGATGTGGATATCCGTGCCACAAATGCCGGTTTTGTTGATCTTGATCAGCACGTCATCCGGCCCGATTTCCGGCACCGGCGCGCGGGTCATCCACAGCCCCTCGCGGGGCTCGGACTTACACAGCGCCTTCATTTCGTTGCTCATGACAGAACCCCACAGGCTTTGCCCGCCACCTTGAAGGCTTCGAGCGCGCGGTCGAGCTCATCGCGGGTCAGCGCGGCATTCATCTGGGTTCGGATGCGGGCCTGACCGCGAGGCACAACGGGAAAGAAAAAGCCGCTGACATAGACGCCTTCCTCGAACAGGCGCGCTGCCATATCCTGCGCCAACTGCGCCTCGCCCAGCATCACGGGGATGATCGGATGTTCGCCGGGCAGCAGGTCAAAGCCGAGGTTGGTCAGCCCCTCGCGCCAGTATTTCGCGTTCTCGAACAGTTGCGTGCGACGATCATCCCCTTGTTCGACCAGTTCAAGTGCCTTGATCCCGGCCATGACAATCGACGGCGGCAGTGAATTCGAGAAGAGATAGGGCCGCGCGCGCTGGCGCAGCAGGTCGATCACCGGCTGCGGCCCTGCGATATAGCCGCCGATGGCCCCGCCAAGCGCCTTGCCCAAGGTGCCTGTCAGGATATCCACATCGACCCCGAAGTGCGCTGGCGTGCCCTCCCCCTTCGGGCCCATAAAGCCTGTCGCGTGGCAGTCGTCGACCATCACCAGCGCTTCGTATTTCTCGGCCAGTTTGGTGATCTCTGGCAGTTTCGCCAGATAGCCGTCCATGCTGAACACGCCGTCGGTTGCGATCATGATAAACCGCGCGCCTTCCTCGCGGGCGAGCTTGAGCTGCCCTTCAAGGTCGTCCATGTCCGAGTTGGCATAGCGGTAGCGTTTGGCTTTGCACAGGCGGATGCCGTCGATGATCGAGGCGTGGTTCAGACTGTCCGAGACAATGGCGTCCTCTGGCCCGAACAGGGGCTCGAACAGCCCGCCGTTGGCGTCAAAGCAAGCCGCAAACAGGATGGAATCGTCTTTCCCGAGGAAGGCGGCCAGCTTTTGCTCCAGCTCGCGGTGGATGTCCTGTGTGCCACAGATAAAGCGGACAGAGGCCATACCGAACCCCTTGGGGTCCATCGCGTCACGGGCAGCGGCGATGAGATCGGGGTGGTCTGCCAGCCCCAGGTAGTTGTTTGCGCAAAGATTAATCACCTGACGCCCGCCCACCGTAATCTCACCGGACTGGGGCGAGGTGATCATGCGCTCTTGCTTCATCATACCGTCAGCGGCGATGCCGGACAGGGTGGCGTTGACGTGATCTAGGTAGGCTTGGGTCATGATAGAACTCCTTTTCTCAGGCAGGTTCTATCATACCGGACACGGTTCCGAAATAGAGGAAATCCCTTATAGCGGATTTTTTCCTATATCGTGGATATCACCTCATAGCCCAGAGCGGTCAGGCGTCCTGTACGACCAGAAAAGCCCGCACAGGACCATCTGTCGCAGCGATCCGGTGCGGGACATCTGCAGGATAGCGCGCCGTGTCGCCAGCGTGGACAGTGCCGACGGCATCACCGCTTTTCAGCTCTACCGTGCCTTGCGATACGGTCAGATGCTCGCGCGCGCCGCGGGTATGGGGCTGGCTGTCCAGCATGCCGCCTGCGTCGATCAACAGTTCGTAAACCTCGTGTTTGCCTGCTTCTTCGGGGGGCGACAGGATGCGGATGCGGCAGCCGGAGCCGAGATTGTTGATCGTCGGCACCTCGGCCGCGCGCAAAACCTCGATCTGCGCGGGCGTTGGCGCGCTGTCCAGAAGGCCCGCAAAATCGACCTGTAGCGCACGGGTCAGGTTCCACAGGGTCGCGATGGTGGGGCTGCTTTCACCGCGTTCGATCTGGCTGACCATGGACCGCGACACGCCCGAAAGCTTGGCCACCGCATCAAGGCTCAGGCCCTGAGCGGTGCGCGCGGCCTTCAGGCGGGCGGGAAGTTGCGTCAGTATAGCGTCTGGATTATCCGTCATGCCGGATAGATGGGCCGCAGGGTGCCCCGCTGTCAATGGCAGGCGCTAGCTGAGCGCCTGCAAAATCGCGATAATCCCCGTCGCCGTCCCTGCCCCGACAATCGCGGAAAGGATGATCCACCGGCGGAATGCCGGACGTTGTGGCGGCGTTTCGTCTTGCTGCCGGATCAAAGCGTTTTCGACAAGCGCAGGCAGACGCGGGCCAAAACGGGCGAGAACCATCGCGGTCTTGCTCAGATCCTTGATCACGGCACGGGGGCCGATGGACTTAGAGATGTAGTCCGTCACGATCGGGTTCGACACTTCCCAGATGTTGATATGCGGATTGAGCGAACGGGCGACGCCTTCGACGACGACCATTGTGCGCTGAAGCAAGATCAGTTCTGTCCGTGTTTCCATGCCGAAACGTTCCGTGACCTCGAACAGGTAGGTCAGCAGCCGCGCCATCGAAATGCGGGTCGCGTCCATGCCAAAGATAGGCTCTCCTACGGCGCGCAGGGCGCGGGCGAATTCGTCGACATCCTTGTCGGCAGGCACGTAGCCCGCCTCGAAATGCACCTCTGCCACCCGTTTGTAATCCTTGCGGATAAAGCCGAACAGGATCTCGGCATATACGCGGCGGGTGTATTCATCGATGTGGCCCATAATGCCAAAATCATAGGCGATGATATCGCCGTTCGGCGCGACCTTGAGGTTGCCCTGATGCATATCCGCGTGGAAATACCCGTCGCGCAGCGCGTGGTTCAGGAACAGCTGCAACACGCGGTCGCCAAGCGCCACACGGTCATGGCCCGCGGCATCAATCGCGGCGTTGTCGCCCATCGGGACGCCATCTGCCCAGCCCAGGGTCATGACGCGGCGGGCAGAATATTCCCATTTGATCGCAGGCAGTTGGAAGCCGGCATCGCCCTTGGTGTTTGCCGCAAACTCCGACGCGGCGGAGGATTCGAGCCGCAGATCCAGCTCGCCCCGCACCACACCATCGAAATGTTCGATCACCTCCATCGGGCGCAAGCGGCGCGATCCGGGCGAGAAAAGTTCGACCATTCGCGCGGCAAGATAGAAGGCATCGACATCCTTGCGAAAGGCTTTCTCGATCCCCGGACGCAGCACTTTGACAGCGACGTCTTCCTGCGTTTCGGCGATGGTGGCGCGGTGCACTTGCGCGATAGAGGCGGCGGCGACGGGCTCGCTAAAATCAGAGAATATCGCATCGACCGGCAGGCCGAGCTCTTTTTCGACTTCGGCCTTGGCCTGTTCGATGGAAAACGGCGGCAGCTTGTCTTGCAGCACGCGCAGTTGCACGGCCAGCTCGTCGCCCACGACATCGGGGCGGGTAGAGAGCACCTGACCGAACTTGATGTAGGCAGGGCCAAGCGCGGTTAGTGCACGGGTCGCGGGCGGCATGGACGGATCACCGGCATAGCCCAGAAACTTGAACGGTTTGCCAAGCGCCTTGGCGACAAAGCGTAATGCGGGCGTTGCATCAAAGGCGTCCAGCACGACATTCATCGCGCCGGTCCGCTCCAAAGTTGCACCGGTGCGGATCAACCGCCAGATATTATGAGGTCCGCGCATGGGTTAAATCTTCCAACCAGAATGAAGCGCCGCGATCCCCAGCGACAGGTTCCGGTACTTCGCCTGCCCAAAGCCCGCGGTGCGCAGCATGCCCAGGAAGGTTTCCTGATCAGGGAAGTTGCGGATCGATTCCACAAGGTACTGATAGCTGTCGCGGTCGTTCGCGATCATCTGCCCCATGCGGGGGATGACGTTAAAGCTATAAAGATCATAGGCTTTCTGCATCATCGGATTGGGCAGCTGGCTGAATTCAAGCACCATGAGACGCCCGCCGGGACGCAGCACGCGGTAGGCTTCGTTCAGCGCTTCTTGGGGGCGGGTGACGTTCCGGATGCCAAAGCTGATGGTATAGACGTCAAAGGTATTATCCTCGAACGGCAGCGCCATGGCGTCGCCGACGACCCAATCAAGGCTATCGGCCATCGCTGCGGCCTCTGCCCGTTTGCGCCCTTCGACCAGCATCGGTTCGGTCAGATCCAGCACGGTGGCGTGGCCCGATCCGGCACGGCCCAGAAACTTGAACGACACATCGCCGGTCCCCCCGGCGACATCCAGCAGCTTTTGACCGGCGCGCGGTGCCAGCCAATCCATCATCGCCTCTTTCCAGACGCGGTGGATGCCGACGCTCATCACATCGTTCATGATGTCGTATTTGCTGGCCACAGAGTTAAAGACACCCTGCACGCGCCCGGCCTTGTCGCTTTCGGCTACGGTTTCAAATCCGAAATGAGTGGTTTTGTCGCTGTCGTTTGTCATGGGGTCTTGTAGTCCTTTGATCTGCACCTTTGTTATAGGGCGCGAGGGGGCAGGTACAATGCGCCCCTTTTGTCACAGGGGAAACAACCATGCCTGAGTTGCCAGAGGTCGAAACAGTACGTCGCGGTCTATCCCCCGTGATGGAGGGGGAGGTGATCGCCCGCGCCGAGGTAAATCGCCCCGATCTGCGCTGGCCTTTCCCCCCAGATATGGCGGCACGGCTGACAGGACAACGGGTGACCCAGCTGCGGCGGCGGTCAAAATATATCCTCGCCGATCTGTCGTCGGGGGAATCGCTGCTGGTGCATCTGGGAATGTCGGGGCGGATGCTGATCTCGGGCGATCCATTGGGGCAGTTCATGCATAACCACCCCGCCCCCGAGAAACACGATCATGTGGTGTTTCATATGGGCAACGGTGCGCGGGTGACCTTCAACGACCCGCGCCGCTTTGGCGCGATGGACTTGTTGGACACTGCCAGCGCTGACAGCCACAAGCTACTGTCGTCGATCGGGCCGGAGCCGTTGGGCAATGATTTTCACGAAGACCACCTGATTGCCGCGCTCAAGGGAAAGAATACCCCGATCAAGACCGCGCTGCTGGACCAGCGGATCGTGGCGGGGCTGGGAAATATCTATGTCTGCGAAACCCTTTACCGTGCGGGCATCCACCCCGCGCGCAAGGCGGGACGGATCGCGGCGAAACGGGTGGGCGGCCTGGTCCCGATCATCCGCGATGTGCTGAACGAGGCGATCACCGCAGGCGGGTCGACCTTGCGCGATTTCAAACGCGCGGACGGTGAATTGGGCTATTTCCAGCACAGCTTTGACGTGTACGGCCGCGAGGCAGAACCCTGCCGCAGTGAAGGCTGCACCCATCAGATTGCGCGAATCGTCCAGTCGGGGCGGTCTTCCTTCTACTGCCCGCAATGCCAAAGATAACTTGAAACACCCCGCCCCCGTGGTATGCACATCTTTCAAAGCGTAACAAACGAGAGCATTCTTGATGGCTTATGAAACGATCACGGTCGACGTCGACAACCACATCGCGCTTGTCACGCTGAACCGTCCCGATGCGATGAACGCACTGAATGACCAGCTGATGACCGAGCTGGCCGATGCGTTGAAATCGGCTCAGGAAAACGAAAAAGTCCGCTGCATCGTGATCACCGGTTCGGAAAAGGCTTTTGCCGCCGGTGCCGATATCGCCATGATGCGCGACAAAAGCTTCGTCGATGTCTTTGCCGGTGACCTCTTCACCCCCGAGACAGACCAGATCATGCGCGTGCGCAAACCCATCATTGCTGCTGTGTCGGGCTATGCCCTTGGCGGAGGCTGCGAACTGGCGATGATGTGTGACTTTATCATCTGCTCCGAAAGCGCCAAATTCGGGCAGCCTGAAATCAACCTTGGTGTTGTCGCAGGGATCGGCGGCACGCAGCGCCTGACCCGCGCCATCGGCAAATCCAAAGCGATGGACATGAACCTGACCGGCCGCTTCATGGATGCCGCCGAGGCAGAGCGTGCGGGCCTTGTATCGCGCGTCGTCCCCGTCAAGAAACTGATGGAAGAAGCCATGGCCGCCGCCGCCAAGATCGCCGAGAAATCGATGATCTCGACCATGGTGGTAAAGGAAGCCGTGAACCGGTCGTTCGAAGTACCCCTGCGCGAGGGCCTGCTGTTTGAGCGTCGTATTTTCCATTCGCTGTTCGCGACGGAAGACCAGAAAGAAGGCATGTCTGCCTTCCTTGAAAAGCGCGAAGCGCAGTTCCGGGACAAGTAAATGGCTTTGCGGGTTTGCATTGCGTGTCGGGTTGGACTATAGGCAGCCCTAATACATGCGCGTGCAGCCCGCTCTGGCTAGAATCACCTTATCGGATATCGGTTCCGGTCGTTGGGTTTGTGTCGCGTATTTGCAATTTGAACATACCCAAGATGAAGGCTGATCCTCATGGCAAACACACCTCAGGCTAAAAAACGCGCCCGCCAGAACGAAGCACGTTTCCAAATCAACAAAGCACGTCGTTCGCGCATCCGTACCTTCCTGCGCAAAGTCGAAGAAGCCATCGCATCCGGCGACAAAGAAGCAGCAACTGCCGCTCTGCGCGCCGCTCAGCCCGAGCTGATGCGCGGTGTGACAAAAGGCGTTTTCCACAAGAACACAGCCTCGCGCAAAATGTCGCGTCTGGCGTCGCGGGTCAAAGCACTGGGCTAAGCCCGGTTGACCTAACGTCATCTTTCACAACTTAAAAGCACCGCTTCGGCGGTGCTTTTTTTGTTTCTGTAGCACTCGCATCACGGGAATGAGATTCTTTTGCACCAATCTCTGAGTCAAGTTTGAAGATGTGTTGTATCAGTCCGACCGAGATTGCTAACACTATCAAACGCGATTCACTTCGCTTGGGGGGACAGGCCCGAACGGTTCGAGATATTTGCTAGAATATCGAACAGCCGCCGGGGAAATTTGGATGGTCTTGCTAGGGGCCACCTGACGTCTGCAGATGCTGCTGCCAGCACATTTGCCCTGTCTTTTTAAAAACGACGAACGGTGTGTTCGGCAGCGACGTTTGGCGATTTGCTTCGCCAACGCACGCGTCAGGCATGCCTTATGTAAAAATGTCCGAAGGACGGCGGGCCGGTTCTCTGTGTGGGACCGGGTAAACGGTCTGTTGTCTTTTGACTGGGTAAAATAGCGTTTCAGTATGTGCTGAAGCGATCAAAGAATGGGACGGCAGGGCGCATGATGCAGGCAGAATGGACGACAATTCGGGACCGGCTTTTAAAGACGGTTGGACAGAACAACTTTACTACCTGGATTGACCCGCTGACTGTTGGCCCCATCGAAGACGGCATTTGCACGTTGTTCGTACCGACCAATTTCTTTGGCAACTATGTCAGCCAGAACTTCGCCGATCTGCTGCTGCATGAAATGCAGTCCGAAGACATCAGCATCAGCCGTCTGAAATTCGCGGTCGCCCCACAGGACAAGCCCGCCGCCATTGATCCTGCCCCAGCCCGCCCCAAGCCCGCCGCCGCAGCCCAGCCTGCGAACAGCCAGATCAACGCCGCCCCGCTTGACGCCCGCTTTAGCTTTGACAACTTTGTTGTCGGCAAACCCAACGAACTGGCCCACGCCGCCGCACGCCGCGTTGCCGAAGGTGGCCCCGTCACCTTCAACCCGCTGTTTCTTTATGGTGGTGTCGGCTTGGGCAAAACCCACTTGATGCACGCCATTGCGCAAGAGCTTCAGGTTCGCAAACCCGAACTTAACGTGCTGTATCTGTCGGCTGAACAATTCATGTATCGCTTCGTGCAGGCGCTGCGTGATCGCAAGATGATGGACTTCAAGGAAATCTTCCGCTCCGTCGACGTGCTGATGGTGGACGATGTTCAGTTCATCGCGGGCAAGGACAGCACGCAGGAAGAATTCTTTCACACGTTCAACGCCCTCGTGGATCAGAACAAACAGATCATTATTTCCGCAGACCGCGCCCCGGGCGAGATCAAGGATCTTGAGGACCGCGTAAAATCGCGCCTGCAATGCGGTCTGGTCGTTGACCTGCATCCGACCGACTACGAACTGCGTCTTGGCATTCTGCAAAACAAGGTGGAAGCGCAGCGCAAGAATTACCCTGGTCTTGAGGTCGAAGCTGGCGTGCTCGAGTTTCTGGCGCATCGCATCACCACCAACGTCCGTGTGCTGGAAGGCGCGTTGACCCGTCTGTTCGCCTTTGCGTCGCTTGTCGGCCGCGAGATCAACATGGACCTGACGCAGGATTGTCTGGCCGACGTACTGCGTGCCTCTGAACGCAAAGTCAGCGTCGAAGAGATCCAGCGCAAAGTGTCCGAGCATTACAACATCCGCCTCAGCGATATGGTCGGCCCCAAGCGTCTGCGCAGCTATGCCCGCCCGCGTCAGGTCGCCATGTATCTGTGCAAGAAGATGACCAGCCGATCGTTGCCCGAAATTGGCCGCCGTTTTGGCGGGCGCGACCACACGACCGTGATGCACGGCGTGAAACGTATCGAAGAGCTCAAGCAGAACGACGGTCAGATCGCCGAAGATCTGGAACTGCTGCGCCGCTCTCTCGAGGCTTAAGAGCACCAGCTTGCACAGAAGACACGCGAAGGCCTTGACGGGCCTTCGTTTCGTGCTGAAAAGTCAACAAAACTCTTGTGAATACATTGGTATCGGGTAGTTTGCCCTCCCGGACTGCCGGAATGGAGATGGCATATGAAATTCAGCATTGAACGCGCCGCGCTGCTTAAGGCCGTATCACAGGCCCAATCCGTGGTAGAGCGCCGCAATACCATCCCAATCCTCGCCAACGTGCTGATCGAGGCCGAAGGCTCGGACGCGTCGTTCCGCGCGACCGATCTGGACATCGAAGTGGTCGACAAGGCCGCGGCGCAGGTCGAACGTGCCGGTGCGACCACGGTTTCCGCGACCACATTGCATGAGATCGTGCGCAAGCTGCCTGATGGCGCGTTGATCAGCCTGACCGCCGACAGCGCCGCGGGGCGTCTGACGGTCGAAGCGGGCCGCTCCAACTTCTCGCTCGCGACACTGCCGCGCGAAGATTTCCCCGTCATGGCGACTTCTGAATACCAGTCGAACTTCAAGGCCCCTGCCCCCGTGCTGCGCCGCCTGTTCGACAAATCCAAATTCGCCATCTCGACCGAAGAAACACGGTACTATCTGAACGGCGTTTACATGCATATTTCGGACAGCGAAGGCAGCAAGGTGCTGCGCTGCGTTGCCACCGATGGCCACCGTCTGGCCCGCATCGACGCGCCCATGCCCGAGGGTGCCGCAGAAATGCCCGGCGTGATCGTGCCCCGCAAAACCGTGGGCGAGCTGCGCAAGCTGCTGGACGACGACGATATGGAAATCGCCGTTTCCGTGTCCGAGACCAAAATCCGCTTTGCCACACCGGACATCACTCTGACCTCCAAGGTCATCGACGGGACGTTCCCCGACTACACCCGCGTGATCCCGCAGGGCAATACCCGCAAGATGGAAGTCGACGCCAGCGATTTCGCCCGCGCCGTGGACCGTGTTGCGACCGTAAGCTCCGAACGGTCCCGCGCCGTCAAGCTGCAACTGGACGAAGATCGTCTGGTGCTGTCCGTCAACGCGCCTGACAGCGGTGCCGCCGAGGAAGAACTGGTCGTTGCCTATGCCGACGAACGGCTGGAGATCGGGTTCAACGCGAAATACCTGCTTGAGATCGCAAGCCAGGTGGATCGTGAAAACGCCGTGTTCCTGTTCAACTCCTCCGGTGATCCGACGTTGATGCGCGAAGGCAATGATATGTCTGCGGTCTATGTCGTTATGCCGATGCGTGTGTGACGCTGACAGGCTACGTCGAACATCTTAACGCATTCATACCAATCGTATGAGCGGCCTTTACCTCTCCCAGCTGACGCTGTCGCATTTTCGCTCGCATAAACGTGCGGTGGTAGATTGCGACGCGCGGCCTGTGTCTATTTTCGGGCCCAATGGCGCGGGAAAAACCAATATTCTGGAAGCCGTGTCTTTGTTGTCCCCCGGCCGCGGCCTGCGCCGGTCAAGCGCGTCGGATATGACGCGCCGGCCAGAGGCGCTTGGCTGGAAGATCACCGCACATCTGCACAGTCTGGGCCAGATCCACGAGGTCGAGATCTGGTCAGAGGCGGGTGCCGCGCGGCAGGTGCGGATTGACGGCAAGGCGACAGCGCAGACCGGATTAGGGCGCATTGCGCGGGTGCTGTGGCTGATCCCGTCGATGGACCGTCTGTGGATCGAAGGCGCCGAAGGTCGCCGCCGTTTCCTTGACCGCATGACGCTCAGCTTTCTGCCTGACCATGCAGATCAGTCGCTTGCCTATGAAAAGGCCATGCGCGAACGCAACCGCCTACTGAAGGATATGGTGCGCGAACCGTCGTGGTATGTCGCGCTGGAACAGCAAATGGCCGAGGCCGGAAGCGCGATCCACGCCAACCGTGTCGCCGCCTTGCAAGCCATCACCGAAGCGCAGGCGCAGGCCGAGACCGCCTTTCCCACCGCGACGCTTGATCTGATCTGCGACATGCCCACCACCGCCGAGGGGTTGCGTCAGGCGCTCGCCGATAACCGGATGCGCGATCTGTCAGCAGGGCGGACCCTGATCGGGCCGCATCGCGCCGATCTTGAAGGGGTCTATGCCGCCAAGGACGTGCCCGCGCGTGATTGTTCAACCGGAGAGCAGAAGGCCCTGCTGGTGTCGCTGATCCTTGCGAACGCCCGCGCATTGGCCGCTGATTTCGGCGCGCCGCCCCTGCTGCTGCTGGACGAGGTCGCCGCCCATCTAGACGCCAACCGCCGCGCCGCGCTCTATGACGAACTGTCCGCCCTTGGTGCCCAAGCCTGGATGACCGGCACCGGAGAAGAGCTGTTCGACACGCTCGGCCCCCGCGCACAACGGCTTGAGGTGACAGAGGCCCTCGGCCTTTCAACTGCAAGGATGCTTCCATGACCATCGCCCTGCCCGATCTGCTGCTGTACTGCGGCGCGCTTGTGATCCTGTTTCTGACCCCGGGCCCTGTCTGGCTTGCCATTATGGCACGCGCGCTGTCGGGCGGGTTTGGCGCGGCCTGGCCGCTCGCCCTTGGGGTGGCGATCGGTGATATGCTTTGGCCGCTGGTGGCGGTGCTTGGCATCAGCTGGATCCTGTCGGTGTTTGATATGTTCATGCTTGGCATGCGCTGGATCGCCTGTGCCGTGTTCCTGATCATGGGCGTGTTGCTGATCCGCCATGCCGACGCCAAGATCGACCGCGACAACCGTCTGACCCGCCCCGGCGCGTGGGCCGGCTTCGGTGCCGGGTTGCTGGCCATTCTGGGCAACCCAAAGGCCGTTCTGTTCTATATCGGTGTGCTGCCGGGTTTCTTTGATCTGCGCCATGTCACCGCATTGGACGTGGGCGCGATCATCGCCGCATCCGTCGCGATCCCGCTGTTCGGGAACCTTGCGATCGCCGCTTTAGTGGGCAAATTGCGCGGCCTGATGACCGACCCGACGACCCTGAAACGCATCAACATCGTGGCCGGTGCGCTGCTGATCTGCGTAGGTTTGCTCATCCCCCTCGTCTAACGCAAAATCTTGTGTCAGGCGCGTGACAATCGTGGCGGAAAACACTATAAATTGGGTAACAAAAGAAGGTTTCCCAAAATGTCCGATACCGATCAGCTCCCCGAGGAATATGGCGCAGATTCCATTAAGGTTCTCAAAGGCTTAGAAGCGGTTCGCAAACGTCCGGGCATGTATATCGGTGACACCGATGACGGGTCGGGTCTGCACCACATGGTCTATGAGGTCGTGGACAACGGCATTGACGAGGCGCTGGCCGGTCATGCGGATGCGGTGAACGTCACAATTCACGACGACAGCTCTGTCTCGGTCAGTGACAACGGGCGCGGTATTCCCGTCGGTATCCACCAGGAAGAAGGCGTTTCCGCGGCCGAGGTCATCATGACCCAGTTGCACGCGGGCGGTAAGTTCGACAGCAACTCCTATAAGGTGTCGGGCGGTCTGCACGGCGTGGGTGTTTCGGTTGTGAACGCGCTGTCCGATTGGCTGGAACTGCGCATCTGGCGCGAAGGCAAGGAACATGTCGCGCGCTTTGAAGGCGGTTTCACCACCAAACACCTAGAGGTCGTGGGCCCCACCGAACGCACCGGCACCGAAGTCCGGTTCATGGCCTCGACCGAGACGTTTTCGAACCTCGACTATAGCTTCGAGACGCTGGAAAAACGTCTGCGCGAACTGGCGTTCCTGAACTCCGGCGTGCGCATCATCCTGACCGATGAACGCCCTGCCGAACCTCTGCGGACCGAGCTGTTCTATGAAGGCGGCGTGAAGGAATTCGTGAAATACCTCGACCGGTCGAAAACCTCTGTCATGCCCGAACCGATTTTCATCACGGGCGAGAAAGACGATATCGGCGTCGAAGTCGCGATGTGGTGGAACGACAGCTACCATGAAAACGTGCTGCCGTTTACCAACAACATCCCGCAACGTGACGGCGGCACCCACACCGCGGGCTTCCGCGGGGCGCTGACGCGGACGATCAACAACTACGCGCAATCTTCAGGTATCGCGAAGAAGGAAAAAGTATCCTTCACCGGGGATGACGCTCGCGAAGGCCTGACCTGCGTGCTGTCGGTCAAGGTGCCCGACCCCAAGTTCAGCTCGCAGACCAAGGACAAGCTCGTCAGCTCCGAAGTGCGCCCCGCCGTCGAAGGCTTGGTGAACGAAAAGCTGTCCGAATGGTTTGAAGAAAACCCGCAGATCGCCAAGATCGTTGTCGGCAAGATCATCGAAGCCGCCCACGCCCGCGAAGCAGCGCGCAAGGCCCGCGACCTGACCCGCCGCAAGACCGCGATGGATGTAAACTTCCTTGCGGGCAAGCTGAAGGATTGCTCTGAAAAAGACCCGTCCAAAACCGAAGTCTTTCTGGTGGAGGGTGACTCCGCCGGTGGCTCTGCGCAAACGGGACGTGACCGCCAGACACAGGCGATCTTGCCGCTGAAAGGGAAGATCCTGAACGTCGAACGCGCCCGGTTCGACCGGATGCTGGGCAGTCAGGAAATCGGTAACCTTGTTATGGCGCTCGGCACCGGGATTGGCCGCGATGAATTCAACATCGATAAACTGCGCTACCACAAGATCGTCATCATGACCGATGCGGACGTTGACGGCGCGCACATCCGTACGCTTTTGCTCACGTTCTTCTACCGTCAAATGCCGCAGCTGATCGAGAACGGCCACCTCTATATTGCGCAGCCGCCCTTGTACAAAGTGTCGCGTGGCAAGTCCGAGGTCTACCTCAAGGATCAGGCCGCGATGGAGGACTACCTGATCCAGCAAGGCATTGAAGGCGCTATGCTAAAACAGGGCAATGGCGAGGAAATCACAGGTCAGGATCTGGCCCGCGTCGTCGATCTGGCCCGCCAGATGCGTCGTGTTCTCGAAGCTTTCCCGACCCATTACCCCCGCCATATTCTGGAACAGGCCGCCATCGCCGGTGCCTTTGTGCCGGGCGCGGTCGATGCTGACCTGCAAGGCGTGGCCGACAAGGTCGCAGAGCGTCTGAACCTGATCGCATTGGAATGGGAACGTGGCTGGCAAGGCCGCATCACCCAAGACCACGGCGTCCGCCTCGCCCGCATCCTGCGCGGCGTGGAAGAGGTGCGTACCCTCGACGGTCGCATGCTGCGGTCGGGCGAGGCCAAACGCTCGGGCGGGTTCACAGAGCACCTGCAAGATGTCTACGGCACACCCGCCAAACTGGTGCGCAAAGACCGTAGCCAGCTGATCCACGGCCCCATGGACCTGCTTGAAGCGATCCTTGCCGAAGGTGAAAAAGGCCTGTCCCTGCAACGCTACAAAGGTCTGGGCGAAATGAACCCCGATCAGCTGTGGGAAACCACGCTTGACCCCGACGCCCGCACCCTGTTGCAGGTTAAGGTCGCGGATATGGCCGAAGCAGACGACCTGTTCACCAAGCTGATGGGCGACGTCGTAGAACCCCGCCGCGAATTCATCCAGCAAAACGCGCTGAGCGTCGAGAACCTGGATTTTTAAGCGTTTGTAGGGAAGCAGGTAAAATTGCGTGGCGCGCATAAGTTTGCGCGTCGCCGATGCAGCCAAGCAATATGAAATAATTTTAATTCAATAACTTATTTGATCCATTCAAATACGGAGGGCCTATAGGATCGCGCCAGGCTTGCCGCCTCCCCCTTCAAATCCGAGTGAACATTCCAATTAGCCTTCAATCACTCTATGCCCATTGCCCATGACATTGGACTGGCCCCTTACCCCCCCCAATCAGCTCCGCGTTTTATGTTTACAATTACATTCGCTTAGGACAGGCGGCGATTACGGCCCTAAACTGCCACTCGTTGGGCAGATCATTGCTAGGCTGTTGCTTCCTCAAACCAGCCATCGGTGGCATCGTGCAGCATAATTTGGCAGGATGAGGTCAGCAGTGCGGGCAAACGTTGCATTGCAAGACGGTTACTATGGCCCTTGGCAGAACTTAGCTGCAAGCCACCTGCACGGACTGAACCAATAGCCATGTGACCTGCGAAGGTCGAGCCTTACGCTTAGCCAACAGCATCCGCACTGTGAGTGCTTCGGTCGCTTACCTAAAATCTTAAACATACAAAAGCATGAAAAATTGCTACACCGATATTGATAATGAATATTCATTACCTAAATTGACCATGGCCCGCGGTGAGGATGATAAATGCCCAGAATGAGCAAATCAGAAACCAGAGAAAAACTCCGCGACGCTTTGGTCGCCGAAGTTGTGGAAAACGGGATCTCCTCGTTAAATGTAGCAGGCATCGTTGCGCGGGCAAAGGTCTCGGCAGGCACGGTCTACGTCCATTTTGAAAACAAGGATGACATGCTCCGGAAGGTGTACATGGAGCTCAAGGCAGACTTCCACCACACCGTCACCAAACACCAGGTCGAGACCGACAGCGCGCAACTTGTCCGAAATATGTGGTTTGCGATGTTCGACTTTGTGCGTATCCGCCCGCAGGACTTCCTGTTTCTCGATTATGTGAGTGCTGCAAAGATACTCTCACCAGAGCAACAAGCCATCACAGACAAATATGCCGCTGATATTGCGGCACTCCTAAAACGTGGGGTGGATGACGGCACTTTGGCCGATCTTGATACCAGTCTGCTTTCACTGTTGTTGGTGGCTCCCGCCATGCAGCTCGCACGCAGTGCCGTCCTTTCAGGTCAGAAAATCCCCGAAACACTGATCGAACAAACCTTTGAGCGGGTCTGGCTTTCGATCGCAAAATAGTAATCAAAAGGATCAAACCATGCCGAAAGTTATACTTATCACAGGCACATCCACTGGCCTTGGCGTGGCCACCGCCGTTCAGGCTGCACAGGCCGGACACACCGTGTACGCCACCATGCGCAACACCCAAAAACGCGGCACTCTCGATGCGGCTGCACAGGTTGCGGGGGTAACGCTGAACGTGCTGCAACTTGACGTGCAGGATGCGGACTCTGTCAACGCAGCAGTCGATACCGTTATTGACGAACAGGGCCGCATTGACGTGCTGATCAATAACGCTGGCATGGGGTATGTACGCAGCCTTGAGCAGGCCGAAGAAGCTGATATCCAAAAGATCCTCGACATCAACTACACAGGCGTCACGCGCTGCATCAAGGCGGTCATGCCACACATGCGCAAAGCCCGCGCCGGCCATGTGATTAACATCAGTTCTGTCGGTGGCTTGGTTGGTCAGCCGTTCAACGAAATCTACTGCGGCGCGAAATTTGCTGTCGAAGGCCTGACGGAAGCAATGGCCAGCTACATCACCCCAGCGTTCGGCATCCACTTCACCGCCGTTGAGCCAGGCGGCATAGCTTCTGAGTTCGCCAATACGGTGTTGGAGCAAGTCGAACAGACAGGTGGCATGTTAGAGGACGAATACCTGCCGATCCTTCAAAAATATATTACGGGTTCTCAAGACCGCCAAGAGACGGGCATCTACCAGACCGCGGATGAGGTTGCTGCGATTGTCATGAAGGTAATGGGTTCAGAACAGCCTCCTGTCCGCACGCGGACTTCTGAATGGTCCGAAGACTTCAGCAAACTCAAGACTGGCCTTGATCCGGATGGACTAAAGCAACAATCGCTGGTCGCCGAACAGTTCCTCAAATAGTCGGTAATCCCCCCTTAAATTAGAGGTGTTCAAAAGTAGAATTTTCTCGGCAAGATATCTAAGGAGATTTACGATGAAGAATGGACGATTCAGCGACGCACAGATCATGGCGGCGTTGAAGCAGGCGGAGGGCGGTGTGCCGGTTTCTGAGCTTTGCCGTGAGCATGGGATTGAATAGCCCCTCGTTTCCTAGACACCTTCTTGGTTCACATTGAACTGTCTGTTTTCGAAGTCGACAGGCGACAGCATACCGTTTCTGACATGTTTGAGTTTCGGGTTATAGAACATTTCGATGTAGTCGAAGATGTCCTGTCTGGCCTCCTCGCGGGTTTTATATGTTCGACGCCGTACGCGTTCCCGTTTGAGCAGGTTGAAGAAGCTCTCAGGCAAGTCTTTGTCCGCCATTGGTCCGAGGACAATGGACGCGCGCATTGTCATGGCAATTCCCGCGCCTGCTCATCGAGTGTTCGATGTTGTGGGCCCGCAGACGGAAGTATCTGCTTTCAGGACTGCTGAGCTGCGGCCAATGCGGCGGCAACCTTACTGTCGCGGGCAAAGGCGCGCGCCGACGCTATTACTGTGCCAACCATAAAGAGAAGGGCAAGGCTGTCTGCACCGGCATGCCCGGCCTGTCCGAGACCGACGCTGCCGAAAGCATCCTGAGCGGTCTGCGGACAGGTCTGATGCAAGACGCCGCCTACGGGGATTTTCGGAAGAAGTTTGTAGAAAAGGTCCGAGCCCAAGAGCACGAGACCGGTGAGGCCCTGCGCCGACACGATGACCGGATCTGGGAGACGGAGAAGACCCACGCCAATCTGGTGCGCGCCGGCGAGGGCGGCACCTTTTCGGAGGCACTGATCGAACGGCTGAATGCGGTGGACGCGGAGCTGAAGGCACTGCGGGCGGAGCGGGAAGCGCTTGTCCCGACTCCCATCGACCTGCCGGAAGACCTGCCATCCCTTTACAGGGCCTACGTGGCTGATCTCGCAAGCACGCTGTCGGATGAGGTAGTTGCCGGTGCAGCGGCTGACGAACTTCACACGTTGATCGACACGGTGGTGGTGAGGTGGGATGACCAGAAGGAACATCACGAGCTCGATATCCAAGGTAAGCTGCTGGAACTATTGAGCTTTGCGGACATCAAAAAGGCCGCGTGTCTTTCGACTGCGGCCTGTTCGTTAAAGTTGGTTGCGGGAGTAGGATTTGAA
>NZ_DCAN01000012.1:0-12959 GCF_002311545.1 Sulfitobacter sp. UBA1132
CCAGACCTTCGACCTGATGGAACATCGGCGTGTGGGTCTGGTCATAGTCGGCACGGTAGACGCCACCGGGGCAGATGATGCGCAGGGGCGCGCCTTCGGCCTCCATCGTGCGGATCTGCACGGGGCTGGTGTGGGTGCGCAGCACGTGGGGCGGACGGTCGTCGCCCTCGGCACGGGCCATATAGAACGTGTCCATCTCGGCGCGTGCGGGGTGGTGGCCGGGGATGTTCAGCGCGTCGAAGTTATACCAATCGGTGTCGATGCGCGGGCCTTCGGCGACAGAGAATCCCAGCTCGGCGAAGATCGCGGTCACTTCCTCGGTCACCTGGCTGACGGGGTGGATCGAGCCCTGACGCGTCGCCCGCGTGGGCAGTGTCACGTCCAGCCATTCGCTGCGCAGACGTTCATCAAGGGCCGCATCCCCAAGCGCTGCTTTCTTCGCGGCAATGGCGGAGTTGATCTCGTCCTTGAGCGCGTTCAGCGCGGGGCCGACTGTCTGGCGTTCTTCGGGCGTCATACGGCCCAGCTCGCGCATCTTCAGGGCGACTTCGCCCTTTTTACCCACGGCGGCCAGACGGATGTCCTCCAACGCGGCTTCGTCGGCGGCACCAGCGATCTGGCCCAGATATTTCGCTTTCAGGTCGTCCATATCGGCCTCATGTCTTTTGCTCGGGCTGGTGCTAGCAGAATTGGCCCCGAATACAAGCGGCAGGGCCATGTGAAGCGGGTCTTGTGATGCTGAAACCGCGGGCACATAGTGGCGCAAACCATCAAGGGGGTGCCGCGCGTGGCCGAGATTTTACAACCCGACGGCAACCCGTCCCTGCCCCGACCTGTCACACGGCCCTGGCTGGCGCTGCTTGGCCTGACGCTGGGGGTGACGGTCACCAACGGGTTCGCGCGCTTTGCCTACGGGCTGATCCTGCCCGCGATGAAGACCGAGCTGGACTGGACCTATGCGCAGGCGGGCTGGCTGAACACGGCGAATGCCCTTGGCTATATCATCGGCGCAGTGCTGACGCTGCTGCTGATCGGGCGCATCGCGCCTGCGCGGTTGTTCGGGTTCGGCATGGTGACCACGACGCTGACGCTGCTGGCGACGGGGTACGAGGCGACGATGGGCTGGCAGACCTTCTGGCGGATCGCGGCGGGGGTGTTCGGGGCAATGTCCTTTTCCACCGCAGGGGTGCTGACCGCGCGGCTGTTTCCGGGCGACGCGCGCCGCAATGCGCTGGCGATCGCGATCCTGTTCGGCGCGGGCGGCGGTATCGGGATCATGCTGGCAGGCGCGTCCCTGCCCCTGATGATAGAGTTCTGGGGCACCGGATCATGGCGCTATGGCTGGTATATCATCGGCGCGATCAGCGTCGCCTGCCTGCCCCTGTCCCTATGGGCCGCGGCGCGTTTGTCGGTGCCTGCACAGCGCAACACGGCGGCCGGCGGCATCAAGCTGCACCTGATCTGGAGAGAGCTTGCAGGCTACGTCGGTTTTGCCATGGGATACATCGTCTATCTGACGTTCCTGTCGGCGTGGATGACGGATCAACAGGCACCGGCGCTGCTGATCTCGGCGGTGTGGATCATCATGGGGGTGGCGCTGATCGCCTCGCCCTTCGTCTGGCGCGGGGTATTGGCGCGGCACGCTTCGGGCAAGCCCTTGGCGATGATCCTGACCGGCATCGCAATCGGATCGGCGCTGCCGCTCGTCCTGCCCGCGGGTGGGGCCGTGGTGATTTCAGCCGTGGTGTTCGGGCTTTGCGTCTTCATGGCCCCTGGCGCGATCACCAGCTTTATCCGCCAGAACCTGCCTGCCGAAAGCTGGGCCGCCGCGATGAGCCTGTTCACCGTGGTCTTTGCCATCGCGCAGACCGCAGGCCCCTTCGCCGCCGGTGCCTTGGGCGACCTGACGGGCAATATCGGGTCCAGCCTCCTGGCTGCCGCTGCGATCCTGCTGACAGGGGCCGCTGTGGTGGTGTTTCAAAAACCGCTGCCGCAACAAGACCCCAGCTGATCACCGCTCAAACGCAAAACGCCGCCCCGATGTCAGGGCGGCGTTCTAAAACTTCTGATCGGCAAAGGGCGCTTACGCGGCCAGTGCGTCTTGTGCTTGCTTCACGATGGCACCGAATGCTTCGGGCTCGTTGATGGCCAGGTCGGACAGAACCTTCCGGTCCACTTCGATACCAGCCAGGGACAGACCATTGATGAAGCGGCTGTATGTCAGTGCTTCGTCGTGGCTGCGCACAGCGGCGTTGATCCGCTGGATCCACAATGCGCGGAAGTTCCGCTTGCGGTTCTTACGGTCGCGCGTGGCGTATTGGTTGGCTTTGTCGACCGCCTGACGGGCGACCTTAAAGGTGTTCTTGCGGCGGCCATAGTAACCTTTGGCTGCTTTGATTACCTTTTTGTGACGGGCGTGGGTAACGACACCACCTTTTGTACGGGACATATCGGCTCTCCTATCTTAGCGGTCGTAGGGCATGAAGCCCTTGATGATCTTGGCGTCGGGTGCAGACAAAGCTGTTGTCCCACGCGCGTCACGGATGAATTTTTTCGTCCGTTTGATCATACCATGCTGTTTGCCAGCCTGACCGCCGATGACCTTGCCGGTCGCCGAGATCTTAAAGCGCTTCTTGGCGCTCGATTTCGTCTTCATCTTGGGCATTTCCGTCTCCTTAACTTGAGTTCGGTAGGTGCGCGACTCGGCATGCCACGAAGGCCGGACGCGCGGAACGAAGCTGGCGTATAGGAGGGACAGGGGCCCAAAGCAAGGGCAAAAGCGCGAAACGCCTGCGCTTACCAGAACTTGTAGCGCGCAATCACATGCAAAACGGCGTCTGGCACGTCTTCCAACGCATAGCCGCCCGGATGGGTGTTGATGGCATAGACAATCATCCCGCCCGCGATCAGCACCGTCAACGCCGACGCGCGCGGCGCACGGCCATCAGAGAAGGCCGACACGACAGAGGGGATAGAAAGCACAGCAAGGGCAAGACCAATCACCAAAATCAGATCAGTATCCATTATTCCTGCCCTTGCTCGATATATTCTTGTTACCTGACCAGAGGTTATTCCGGATCAGTATTAAAAATCAATCGTTCGTCGCAGGGTGCGACGCGCAGGATATTTGTGCTGCCCTCGACGTTGAAAGGCACGCCTGCGGTGACAACGATCATATCCTCCGGCCCGGCATAGCCTTCGTCACGGGCAACGCGTGCGGCGCTGACCACGGCCATCTTGAAGCGTTCCAGCGTACCGGTCTGAACGCAATTGACGCCCCAGGTGAGCGCCAGACGGCGCGCGGTCTTGACTAGGGGCGTCAGCGCGATGATCGGTACCCGCGGGCGTTCACGTGCGGTCAACAGCGCCGTGGTCCCGCTTTGGGTGAAGCAACAGATTGCCTTGATGTTCGCGGTTTCCGCAATCTCGCGTGCAGCGGCGACAATACCGTCCGCAACGGTCATGCGGTCCACCTTGCGCGACGATTCGATAATCTGGGTGTAGGTCGGGTCCTGCTCTACCTCGGTGGCCACGTTATCCATCGTGCGCACCGCCTCGACCGGATAGGCACCGGCCGCGGATTCCGCCGACAACATCACCGCATCGGCCCCTTCATAAATGGCGGTCGCGACATCTGATACCTCGGCCCGGGTGGGGATCGGGCTTTCGATCATCGATTCCAGCATCTGCGTCGCCACGATCACCGGCTTTGCCGCCGCACGGCATTTGCGCACCAGTCGTTTCTGGATCGGCGGCACGTTCTGCACCGGCAGTTCAACCCCCAGATCACCGCGCGCGACCATGATACCGTCGCTCACCGCCAGGATGTCCTCGAACCGGTCCACGGCCGACGGCTTTTCGATCTTGCTCAGCAATGCGGCACGGCCCTTGGCTAGGTCGCGCGCCTCGGTCACATCTTCGGGGCGCTGCACAAAGCTCAGCGCCAGCCAGTCGACCCCCAGCTCGCACACGAATTCCAGATCGGCGCGGTCTTTTTCCGACAGGGCGGCCAGCGGCAGCACCACATCCGGCACGTTCACGCCTTTGCGGTTAGAGATCACGCCGCCGATCATCACTTCGCACTCCGCGAAATCGGGACCGCATTCCTTGACCTTCAGGCGGATCTTGCCGTCATTGACCAACAGCGATGCGCCCGGTTCAAGCGCCTGGAAAATCTCGGGGTGCGGCAGGCACACGCGGCGGGCATTGCCCTCTGCCTCGTCCAGATCCAGCCGGAAGGACGCGCCCTCGACCAGCAATTCGCTGTCCCCCGAAAAGACACCCACACGCAGCTTTGGCCCCTGAAGATCCGCGAGAATACCGATCGTGGATCCCGTTTCCTCTTCGATCTGGCGGATGATCTGGTGCTTGATCCGGATTTCGTCATGGCTGCCGTGGCTCATGTTCAACCGGAACACATCCGCGCCCGCGTGAAACAGTGCCGATATCGTCTCGTGCGTGTCCGAGGCCGGACCCAAGGTGGCAACTACTTTGACATTCCGCGTGCGTTTCATACTGGTGACGTCCCTTTTCATCTGCGGGCTTTGGAAGCCCCTGCGCTTATTGCCACGGGTCTAACACGCGCGGCGGTCAGAGTGGATAGTAAATAAGTTAGCGTTAACATGTGTTAGCGTTAACACTTAGCGAAGATCGCCCGCCCCGTCTATGCCCACCACAGTATGACAGCACGATGACAGCGGGCGGCGGAAGGCCGTGCCACATTCACGGCCCGCCGCCTTGAACCCGCACCGGCCAACCCATAGCTTGGCCCCACCCCACACGCAGGAGAGCATAATGCCCACACAACAGGAAATCGAACTTCAGGCTGCGGCGTTTCGCCGGCTGCAACAGCACCTGATGCAAGACCGCACGGACGTGCAGAACATCGACATGATGAACCTGGCCGGATTTTGCCGCAACTGCCTGTCGCGCTGGTATCAAGAAGCCGCAAACGAACGCGGGATCGACATGGGCAAGGAAGAAGCGCGCGAGCTGTTCTACGGCATGACCATGGACGCATGGAAAGCCAACTATCAGACCGACGCGCAGGACGCGCAGAAAGAGGCGTTCAAGGTCGCCTTCGAACAGAACGTCGGCGAAAAGGGCTGACCGCGCGCAGCCAGCCCCTTGGCAAGGCGGGTTAGACCGCCGCCTTGCGCATCTCGTCCAGATAGATCTCGCGCAGCCGCGGCGCGACCTTGCCCGGTGTTCCATCGCCCAGGGCCACGCCGTCGATCTCGACCACGGGCATGACAAAGGCGCTGGCGGAGGTGGTAAACGCCTCATCCGCCTGCTGCGCTTCGTGGATGGTAAAGTTACGCTCTTCCACCACCATCTGCGCCTCTTTGGCAAAACGCAGAACCGCAGCGCGGGTGATGCCGTGCAAAATCTCGTTGCTCAGGGCGCGGGTGATGATCTTGTTGCCCATCACGATATAGGCGTTGTTGCTGGTGCCTTCGGTGACAAAGCCGTCCTCGACCATCCAGGCATCATCGCAGCCCGCTTTCTTGGCCATCATCTTGCCCATCGACGGATACAGCAGCTGCACCGTCTTGATGTCGCGACGGCCCCAGCGGATGTCTTCGATGCTGATGATCTTGGCACCTTTCTTGGCGGCGGGGCTGTCGGCCAGACCGGGCTTGGACTGAGTGAACAAGACAATCGTCGGCTCTGTCGTCTCGGGATCGGGGAAGGCAAAGTCGCGGTCCCCGTCCGACCCGCGGGTGATCTGCAAATAGATCAGCCCCTCGTCGATCTCGTTCACGCGCACCAGTTCGCGGTGGACCTCCAGCAGGTCCTCCTTCGAGATCGGGTTGCGCATCTGTAGCTCGTTCAACGACCGGCTGAGCCGGATGGCATGGCCGTCAAAGTCGATCAGCTTGCCGTCCAGCACGCTGGTGACCTCATAGACCCCGTCCGCCATCAGAAACCCGCGATCAAAAATCGAAACCTTGGCTTCGGTCTCGGGCAGGTATTCGCCGTTCACATATACAGTCCGCATGTCTTATCCCCAAAGCTTGGCCGCAGGCGGATGCACCCCGGCGGCGTCAAATGTCAAAGCGTTGTCGCGGTCTTCGGCCAGAAGCAGCGGGCCGTCAAGGTCCACGACCTTTGCTCCCTGCGCCACCAGCACCGCCGGCGCCATCGCAAGCGATGACCCGACCATGCACCCCACCATGACCTCATAGCCCTGCGCGACAGCCGCATCGCGCAGCGCCAGCGCCTCGGTCAGACCACCGGTCTTGTCCAGCTTGACGTTGACCACATCGTATTTGCCCTTCAGCGCAGCAAGGCTCGCACGGTCATGACAGCTTTCATCGGCACAGACCGGCACGGGCCGCTCCATCCCGACGAGCGCATCGTCATCCCCTGCGGGCAAAGGCTGTTCAACCAATGACACACCCAGCCGCACCAGATGCGGCGCAAGATCGGCGTATACCGCGGCCGACCAGCCCTCATTCGCATCGATGATGATCTGCGCGTCAGGCGCACCGGCGCGCACAGCTTCAAGGCGAGGCATATCATCCGGCGTGCCCAGCTTGATCTTCAACAGCGGGCGATGCGCATGCAAGGCCGCCTGTTCGCGCATCTTTTCGGGGCTATCCAACGACAGGGTAAAGGCCGTGATCTCGGGCCCCGGTCGCGCCAGCCCCGCCAGTTCCCACACAGGTTTGCCCGCCTGCTTGGCGTGCAGATCCCACAGGGCACAATCCACTGCATTGCGCGCGGCACCAGCCGGCAGCAGGTCATACAGCGCATCACGCGTCAACGGCCCGCGCAGCGCTTCGATCTCTGCCGTGACCGACTCCAGCGTCTCGCCGTACCGGGCATAGGGCACACATTCGCCCCACCCCGTCACGCCGCCATCGGTGATCCGCACCGTGAGCACCTGCGCCTCGGTCCGCGATCCACGCGAAATGGTAAAGACCTGCGCCAGCCGAAAGACATCCCGGCTTACCTCAATACGCATATCCGCTCCTTCATTTTGCCACTTAAACTCTCCCCGAAGGGCCGATCAGAGGGCTGCCAAAGCCTCCGCCAATCTTGCGGCACCTTGGCGGAACGGGTCCACGGCTGGCAAGCCCAAGCGTTGTTCAACCTCGGCCAGATAGGCATCTGCCTCTGCCTCCGACAGATGCTGGGTGTTGATCGAGATACCGACCACCTGACAGCCTGCGTTGGCAACCTTTGCCAGCGTCAGCGCCACGTCGCGCACTTCTTCCAACGTCGGCAGCGTGTAGTCGGGCAGACCGCGCATGGTCTTGCGGGTCGGCTCGTGACACAGGATCAACGCATCGGGTTGGCCGCCGTGGATCAGCGCCATGGTGACACCGGAATAGGACACGTGGAACAGGCTGCCCTGCCCTTCGATGATATCCCAGTGATCATCGTCATTGTCGGGGGTCAGATACTCGATCGAGCCGGCCATGAAATCCGCGATCACCGCATCCAAAGGCACACCTTCGCCGGTGATCAGAATGCCGGTCTGGCCCGTCGCGCGGAAGCTGCTTTTCAGCCCCTTCTCTTTCATCGCCGCGTCCAGCGCCAGCGCGGTATACATCTTGCCGACCGAACAATCGGTGCCGACCGCCAGCACGCGCTTGCCGCTGCGTTTGACGCCATTCGCAATCGGGTACTGCACCGACGGGATACGCACGTCATGCAAGCTGCGCCCGTGTTTCTCGGCGGCGGCCACGAGCTCTGGCTCGTTGCGCAGCAGGTTATGCAAGCCGGATGCCAGATCGAAACCGGCCTCCAGCGCGTCGACCAGCACGGCGCGCCATGTGGCGCTGATGGTGCCCCCGCGGTTGGCGACGCCAATCACCAAGGTCTGCGCGCCTGCCTCTTTCGCTTGCGCAAGCGTCATATCGGTCAGACCCAGATCCGCCTTGCACCCGTCCAGCCGCAGCTGACCGACGGCATTTTCAGGACGCCAGTCCTTGATGCCCTGTGCCACTTTAACCGCAAGGTGATCCGGCGCGTCGCCCAGAAAAAGAAGATAAGGTGTTTTGATCATGATCACATGCTCCTGCAATTTGGCTTTGGCTCAGTTTCGCAGCCTTTCGGCGCGATAAGGTTGCAAATGAGTGGTGGGTGCAAGAGATGGCGCAGAAATTTTGCAGGTATCTGCCGATGCGAGCAAGAACTGTGCACAGAAATTCAGCCGCTGATGCTGCAGGTGCGAGATCACCCTTGCAGGGCGCAGCGCAATTTAATACCACCCAAGGCAAGCAAGTCGTAACTTTATTACTCAAGGATTCCGCATATGAGCTTTCGCATCCAGCCTACAGCACCTGCACGTCCCAACCGCTGCCAATTGTTCGGCCCCGGTTCGCGCCCGGCAATCTTCGAAAAAATGGCAAGTTCCGACGCCGATGTGATCAACCTTGATCTGGAAGACAGCGTCGCCCCCACAGACAAGGACAGCGCCCGCGCCAATATCATCAAGGCGATCAGCGATGTAGACTGGGGCGACAAGACGTTGTCCGTGCGGATCAACGGGCTGGATACACCTTACTGGTACCGCGATGTCGTCGACCTGCTGGAGCAAGCGGGCGAGCGTCTGGACCAGATCATGATCCCCAAGGTCGGCTGCGCCGCTGACGTATATACTGTCGACGCGCTGGTTACGGCGATCGAAACCGCCAAGGGCCGCACCAAGAAAATCTCGTTCGAGGTGATTATCGAATCGGCCGCAGGCATCGCCCACGTCGAAGAGATCGCCGCCGCCAGCCCGCGCCTGCAAGCGATGAGCCTTGGTGCCGCCGACTTTGCCGCCTCGATGGGGATGCAGACGACCGGCATCGGTGGCACGCAGGAAAACTATTACATGCTGCGCGACGGGGCGAAGCATTGGTCCGATCCGTGGCATTGGGCGCAGACCGCCATTGTCGCCGCCTGCCGGACCCATGGCGTGCTGCCGGTCGACGGTCCGTTCGGTGATTTCTCGGACGACGAAGGCTACCGCGCGCAGGCGCGCCGGTCGGCGACCCTGGGCATGGTCGGCAAATGGGCCATCCACCCCAAGCAGATCGCCGTCGCGAACGAGGTGTTCACCCCCTCCGACGAAGCCGTCGCCGAAGCGCGCGAGATTCTGGCCGCGATGGAAACGGCCAAGGCCAACGGCGAAGGCGCGACCGTCTACAAGGGCCGTTTGGTCGATATCGCCAGCATCAAACAGGCCGAAGTCATCGTGCGCCAGTCCGAGATGATCGCCTCGCGCTAACCCCGCGATACTGAACAGCGGCGCGAGGCGACCCTCGCGCCGCGCCACCTCCCCCGCAGCAAAGCGGGCTTGGCATGCCCCGCGGCTTGGGGCATCAAGGCAGCATGACCATCGATGTCCTCTCTGCGCTCGCGCTTTTCGCGCTGATCACCTCTATCACGCCGGGGCCGAACAACCTGATGCTGATGGCATCGGGCGCAAATTTCGGCTTTGCGCGCACGGTGCCGCATATGATGGGCATCACCCTTGGTTTTATGGTCATGTTGCTGCTGGTGGGCTTTGGCCTGATCCGGGTGTTTGACGCCTTTCCCGTCATCTATTCGGTGCTCAAGATCCTGAGCCTGATTTATCTGATCTACCTTGCCTATAAGATCGCCACCGCCGCCCCGGTGCAAAGCGCAGACCCGAACGCCAAACCGCTGAGCTTTCTGCAAGCGGCGGGGTTTCAATGGGTCAACCCCAAGGCCTGGGCCTTCGGGCTCAGTATCATCACGATCTACGTGCCCTCTGCCGGCATATTGCCGCTGGTGATCACGGCGCTTGTCGTGGCGGTGATGGCGCTGCCGTCGGTCACCCTCTGGACCCTTCTTGGCGGGCAGATGGCCCGTTTTCTAACCAATCCCCGGCGTTTGCGGGTGTTTAACGTGACCATGGCCGCGCTGCTTGTGGCGTCGCTGCTGCCCGCCCTTTGGCCGGCCAGCTAACAGGTTCCGTTGCAAAGACCGCAAATCAACGCCATATAGCCCTGAACAAAGCGCGGAGCAGGTGATGACACAGTATCTGGATTTCGAAAAACCACTGGCCGAAGTGGAAGGCAAAGCGGAAGAGCTGCGCGCTCTGGCGCGGTCCTCCGAAGGGATGGACGTGAGCGCCGAAGCCAAAACACTGGACGAAAAAGCCCACCAAATGCTTGACGATCTGTACAAGTCGTTGACGCCGTGGCGCAAATGTCAGGTGGCACGTCACCCCGACCGGCCCCATTGCAAAGACTATATCGAGGCCCTGTTTACCGAATACACCCCGCTGGCGGGGGATCGGAACTTTGCCGATGATCTTGCGGTCATGGGCGGTCTGGCACGGTTCAACGACACGCCTGTCGTCGTGATCGGCCATGAAAAAGGCAACGACACCAAATCCCGTATCGAACGCAATTTCGGCATGGCCCGCCCCGAAGGCTACCGCAAAGCCGTGCGCCTGATGGAACTGGCCGACAAGTTCGGGCTGCCCGTGATCACGCTGGTGGACACCCCCGGTGCCTACCCCGGTAAAGGCGCGGAAGAGCGTGGCCAATCCGAAGCCATCGCCCGCGCGACCGAGAAATGCTTGCAGATCGGCGTGCCGCTGGTGTCTGTCATCATCGGTGAAGGTGGGTCAGGCGGGGCGGTTGCCTTTGCCACGGCGAACCGCGTCGCCATGCTGGAACATTCCGTCTATTCCGTGATCTCGCCCGAGGGCTGCGCATCGATCCTGTGGAAAGATGCCGAGAAAATGCGCGAGGCCGCCGAAGCGCTTCGCCTGACCGCGCAAGATCTGAAACAACTGGGCGTCAACGACCGCATCATCCCCGAACCCCGTGGCGGCGCGCATCGGGATCGGAAAGAGGCGATTGCATCGGTGCGCAAGGCGATTGCCGCGATGCTGGATGACCTGTCGGGCAAAGACCCAAAGGCGCTGGTGGCAGATCGTCGCAAGAAATTCCTCGACCTCGGGGCCAAGGGGCTGGCGGCGTAATCTACGCCGCCCGCTGGCGCATCACGTCGCCAGCATCCGCAGACCTTGGGTCACGTCGGTGCGCACTGCCAGCCGCAGACCGGGTTCGTCGCCCGCGCGCAGCGCCGCGATAATCAGCTTGTGAAAATGCGGCGGCTCTGTCCGTCTGAGCCGCCCGTAAAGCGCCCGCATCGTCGGACCCATCTGCAGCCAGACCGTTTCCGCCATCGCCAGCATCGCAGGGGCCTGCGCCCGCAGGTATAGCGTGCGATGAAACTCCAGATTGGTGCGAATATAGCTCACCGCGTCACGGTGGATCACCGCATCCGAGATGGCATTGTTGATCGCCTGCATCCGGTCGATCAGCGCAAGGTGGGCCCGTGGCAGGGCGCGGCTCGCAAGCTCCACCTCGATCAGGGCGCGCAGGGCGGCCAGTTCCTCGATCCGTTCGTTGCTCAGCTCCGGCGTCGATATCCGGCCAGAGGCCGACATGGTCAGCGCCCCTTCCGCCGCCAGCCGTCTCACGGCCTCTCGGGCGGGGGTCATCGACACCTCGTATTCCTTGCCGATTCCCCGCAGGGTCAGCGCCTGTCCCGGGGCCAGATCGCCGTGCATGATGCGGGTCCGCAACTGCCGATAGACACGGTCATGAGCCAAAGGATGCGCATCAAGGGGGCGAGGGTTCAGGTTCATATCGTCGTTGTGATCACGAATCGCCGCTGCGTCAATGGCGCAACGCGGGCGCGCCCTATGCCTGCGCGGTAAACTTGAACCGGTGCAGGTCGCTGCCGTGGGTGCGCAGCCAGCCACGCGCCTCTTGATAGGGTCCGTAAATCCGTTCGACCTCGGCCCAGAAGGCGGGCGAATGGTTCATTTGCGCCAGATGCGCGACCTCGTGGGCGGCGACGTAATCAAGCACGTCGGGCGGCGTCAGGATCAAGCGCCACGAAAACATCAGCCCCCCATCCGAGGTGCAAGACCCCCACCGCGACCGCGTATCCCGCAAGGTTAGCTTGCTGTACGGCCGCCCCAGCAGCGCGCTATAATCGTCGCAGGCCCCGGTCAGCCGGTCCCGCGCGAGCTCTTTCAAATGCGCAGCGAGCCGGGTCGGCACACGTGCCGCCGGGCCGGGCACGGAAATCGTATCGGTCCCCAGCACCACCCGCTTGCCCTGCCCGGCCTCCACCCGCAGCATCCGACCGCCCAAGGGAAACTCTGCCCCGATGCCCACCAGAACATCAGCGCCACGCGCTTCCAGATGTTGCCGAATCCACGCCTCCTTTTCGCGGGCAAAGGCGATTCCCTCTGCCTCTTTCAAGCGTTTCGGCATGGTAAGCGTCACCCGCCCATCCAGCTGCGATATCCGCAATGATATCCGCCGCGCCCGCGCAGAGCGGCGCAGGATCAGCGGGATAGGCGGGTTTCCGGGCAGGACAGGATCAGGCATTTCAGGGTTCCGGGTCGCGATGAGGTGGCGATTGCCTTTGACAGTGCCTATCTCATATGGCACTTGGCCTGAATCATCTATACGCAACAACACTTTCAAAAAGGGGACTTCGATGCCCAATGAAGAATGGGGAACCAAGCGCCTGTGCCCCACAACGGGCAAGCGGTTCTACGACCTGAACAAAGATCCGATCATCAGCCCTTACTCCGGCGAAGTGGTCGAGGTGGATAACTCCAAATCCCGCATGATCGCCGCAGACGCCGAAGATGCCGTCACAGCCAAAGCCAAAAAAGGCAACTCGGATGATGACGAGACATTGGTAGATGACGACGATGTAGATGTGGATCTGGACGACGACATCCTGGACGATGACGACGACGATGATGATACCGTTCCACTCGAAGAAATCGCCGACGTTGCATCCGACGACGAAGATTGATTGAATTTTGCGAGGGCGGGATAGATTTTCCTCTTGATCCCGCCTTCGCGACCGCCTATTCAGCGGCGCATCGGCCTTGAACGGTTGATACACTTCCCGGATCTCTGATCCACGATGGGGCCTTAGCTCAGCTGGGA
>NZ_DCAN01000012.1:13073-179594 GCF_002311545.1 Sulfitobacter sp. UBA1132
GAGGTCAGCGGTTCGATCCCGCTAGGCTCCACCAAACCTTCACCGAACATCCCAGCATATATGGCACGCACCACGCGAGGCTGACTGACGCGCGTCCGCGAGGCGAACACTCTGAGTCAGCGGTTCGATCCCGCTAGGCTCCACCAAACCTTCACCGAACATCCCAGCACATATGTCACGCGCCACGCGGGGCTGACTGACGCGCGTCTGCAGGGCAGACACTCTGAGTCAGCGGTTCGATCCCGCTAGGCTCCACCAAACACCACCCGAACATCCCAGCATATATGTCACGCACCACGCGGGGCTGATTGACGGGTTTCAGCGTTTCCGACTCATCGCACGCCTACATGCGTACACAACGCCCGCAGTCACGCTGACGCCAGCGGAGGCCCACCCGATCGCAACAAGCAGAGTGTGCCGGATCGGGTGGTAGTTGCGGAAATAGGCCCATGTGTCGGTGTAGGGGATGCTTTCGACCCAGTGCTGCACGCCAAGGAATGCTGCGATTCCAAAGCAAAGCGCGCCTGAGACGTAGAACACCCACATGACCATTCTGTCTGTCACCTTTCCCATTGCGCACCCCGCCCCTTGAAACGCCGCCCCGTCCCAAGCTGTACGGCAAGGAACAGCCGCGGACAAAATTAAATTGGCCGCGCCACTAGACGACCGGTCTATTACTTCTTACCTCCCCCGTATGACAGAGCAAAAGAAATCAGATCAAACGCGGCAAAAGATACTGACCGCCGGACGTGCGCTGATCAGCAAGCACGGGTTTGGCGCTGTCGGGCTGGCGCGCATCCTGAGGGAAAGTGATGTCCCTAAAGGGTCGTTCTATTATTACTTTCCGTCCAAGGATGCCTTTGGCCAGGCCTTACTGCACGACTATGTCGACGATTATCTGGCGCGCATGGATGCGCTGTGCAGCGGGTCGGGTTCTGCCCGTGACAAGCTGCTGTCGTTCTGGTCGGCGTGGCTGGCCCATGCCCATTCCGAAGGGATCGCCAACCAGTGCCTCGTTGTGAAGCTTGGGGCCGAGGTTGCCGATCTGTCGGACGACATGCGCCGCATCTTGGATGATGGCGTGGCACAGTTGGTCGGCCGCATTGCGCAGCTGCTGGTTGCCGGGGCCGAAGAAGGCTCCGTCCCGCCGGTCGATGATCCGCGGGCAGCAGCGCAGATGCTCTATGCCAAGTTTCTGGGGGCCGCGATCCTGTCGAAACTGTCGCAGGATCAGATCCCGTTGCAGCAGGCTTTGTCAGAAACCACCGATTTTCTAACCATTCGATAACCACAAGAAAGCGAGATCCCCATGAAAGCAGCCGTGCACAATAGCTTTGGCGAACCCATCGACGTCATCGAAGCGACCGATGTCGACACTCCCACCGCAGGGGCGGGCGAGGTTCTGGTCAAGATGACCCTGTCGCCAATCCACAACCACGATCTTTGGACGATCCGCGGGAACTACGGCTACAAGCCCGAGCTTCCCGGCGCGATTGCCGGCAGCGAAGCGCTAGGCACCGTCGAGGCTGTCGGTGAAGGCGTGGACGACGCGATGATCGGCCAGCGAGTGTCGATCGCGGGTGTGCATGGCACCTGGGCCGAATACTTCGTCGCCCCCGCCACGGGTGTTCTGCCCCTGCCCGACGTGATCTCGGACGTTGCTGGCGCACAGTTGATCGCGATGCCGTTCAGCGCCATCTCTCTGCTGGAAACGCTCAAGGCGCAGAAAGGCGACTGGATCGTTCAGACCGCTGCAAACGGGGCCGTCGGCAAGATCATGACCACGCTCGCCAAAAGCCGCGGCATCAACCTGCTGAACCTCGTGCGGCGCGAAGACGCTGTGAAAGAGCTGACAGATCTGGGCATCGACAACGTGCTATCGACCTCGGAAGCGGGCTGGCAGGATAAAGCACGCGAGATCATCGGCGAAAAAGGGGCCGCATCCGCGATCGATTCCGTAGGGGGCGATATCTCGGCTGATCTGGTCGATCTGCTGGGACTGGACGGAGAGCTTGTCGTGTTTGGGACCGCGACCGGTGCGCCGATGCCGCTGAACTCTGGCGCGCTAATCATGAAGCACATCACCGTCAAAGGCTTCTGGGGCTCCCGCGTGAGCGGCGACATGGACCCCGAAGAGCGCAAACGCCTGATCACTGAACTGGTCACGCTGGTCGCCAAAGGCGAATTGGTGCTGGAAGACGGCGGGCAGTTCGGGTTGGATGATCTTTCGGGTGCGCTGAAAGCCTCGCTCACACCGGGCCGCCCCGGCAAGGTGATGATCCGCGGCTAATCGCAGTCGGATACCACAGTACCAAACAGGGCGGCCCTTGATACGGGATCAAGGGCCGCCCTGCTTTCATTTCGGCACCCAAGTTTGGGCGGCTGCGTTTAGAACGGCAGCCCCGTATAATTCTCTGCCAGATCGCGCCGCGCTGTTTCGCTTTGCGCCAGATGGGCCAGCGACGCCCGCCGCATCTGCGGGGCGAAACTGTCTTCGCCCTCGAACTGATGCAGCATTGTTGTCATCTGCCAGCTGAACCGCATCGCCTTCCAGATCCGCGACAGCGCATGGGCGGAATAACCGTCAACCCCGCTGTGATCCCCCCGCTTCAACGCGGCAATCAGCGCGTCATGCAGATAGAAGACATCGGACACCGCGAGGTTCAGCCCCTTGGCACCGGTGGGCGGTACGATATGCGCGGCATCCCCCACCAGAAACAGGTTTCCCCACCGCAAAGGCTCGCTCACGAAGGAGCGCAGCGGCGCGATGGATTTCTCGATCGACGGGCCGGTCACGAGCGCCTCTGATACAGGTCGTGGCAAGCGTTGCTTCAGCGCCTCCCAGAAGCGGTCATCGCTCCAATCCTCGACCTTTTCGGTCGACGACACCTGAATGTAATACCGGCTCAGGCTTGCGCTGCGCATGGAGGCAAGGGCGAAGCCCTGCGCCGAACTGGCATAGATCAGTTCATCGTTCACCGGTTTCGTGCGCGACAGAATCCCCAGCCATCCAAAGGGGTAGACCCGTTCAAACTCCCGACGTTTGGCGGCGGGGATCGTCGCGCGGCTGACACCGTGGAACCCATCACAGCCCGCGACGTAAGTGCAGCTGATCTCGCGTCGCTGGCCGTCTTTGGTGAAGGATACCGTGGGCGCATTGCTGTCCGCACCGTCGATCACCACATCCTCGACCTCGTGAATGATCGTGGTGCCCATCCGGTCCTGTGCGTCGTACAGATCGCGGGTGACCTCTGTCTGGCCATAGACCATGACCTTCTTGCCGATCAGCTTGTGGAAATCGATATGCACCATCAGATCGTTGTCGGTCAGGTAGCAGCCTTTGTGCGGCAGGCCCTGCTGGTCCATCCGCGCACCGACACCGGCATGGCGCAGCAGGTTCATTGTGCCGTCTTCAAGCACGCCCGCGCGGATGCGGGACAGCACGTGTTCACGGGTGGTCCTTTCAAGCACGACAGTGCTGACGCCTGCGTCGTTCAGCAATTGCGACAGCAGCAAGCCCGATGGCCCGCCGCCAATAATGACGACTTCCGTTTTCATATAGCTGCTCCCTGCCCGATTTTCGGGTTAACCTATTGTACGGAACGTGCATGATGAATGGATCGTTAGCGCAATTGCTGGTACAATCCGTGCATGACAGAGCTTTCCCCCATCCCCAGCTATGCGCTTTTTGGCGAAACCAAAGGCTTTCCCGATGTCCTTCATTGCGAACGGATCAAGGACCGCGCACCGGATCACGCGTGGCACATCGCGCCACATCGGCACGCGCAGCTGGCGCAGGTGCTCTACATCCTTTCGGGGGGTGGCACAGCGAATATTGATGGCGACCGATTTGCCCTGACGCAGGGATCGGTCGTCTTTATCCCGCCCCGCATGGTGCATAGTTTCGACTTTGCCCCCAATACCCAAGGCATGGTGCAATCCTTTCCCATTGCGATCCTGCACAGCATCGGGCCCGTCAATGCCGAGGTCGCACAGGCGCTGACCAAGCCGACGGTTGGTCGCGCCGCGGGCCCGCTGATCGCGCTGATGACCCAGCTGGAAACCGTGGCGGCCCAGACGGGGGCACCGTTTCGGGCGCAGATTGCCGTGGGGCTGGGGCATGCGGTTTTGGCCAGCATCGCGGCATGGGGGACCACGCAAAACCGCAGCAACGACGCACCGCAGGATGATCGCCTGTCGCGGCTCGACCAGCTTATCGCCGATCCGGACAGCGCCGGCTGGACGGCCAAGGACTTTGCCAGCACCCTCGGGATCAGCACCGGACATCTGTCGCGCCTGTGTCGCGCGGCAAAGGGGCTGTCCGCCACCGCCTACATCGAAGCCCGCCATGTCGAGGAAGCCTGCCGCATGCTGGCCTTTACACGCCTGTCGGTGGCCGAAGTTGGCTATCGTCTGGGGTTCGCCGATCCGTCCTATTTCTCGCGCCGTTTCCGCACCGTGCAGGGGGTGACCCCATCGCAATACCGCCAGCAATTCGTAACCTGAAATCGCGGCCAAAGGACCACAGGTTGAAGACTCGGCAAATCAGTGCTCACAAAACTGACAAATGTCAGAATTATTCACCGTTATCGCTAACAGCCGTTTGACCTACCCCAATTGATACGTGAAGGTGACGTTAGGGAGCCTGCGCAACCCGTGCCGCGCAGATAAGAGAAACCGAAGTTTCTGGGAGGAAATAGAATGACAAAAGGCAATATGAACCGTCGCACCATGCTGCGCGGCGCTGCTCTTGGCGCGCTGGCGACACCGGCGCTGGTCGGCAAAGGGATCGCGCAGGGCAAGGTCAACTGGCGCGTGCAAGCGCATTGGCCCAAAGCGTCCAGCTCTTTCACCGACAGCCTTGGCAAACTGGCCGAAGTGCTAGAAACGCGCACCGAAGGCGCGTTCAAAATGGATCTGCTGGGTGCTGGTGAATTCGCCAAAGGTCCCGACATCTACAATATCGTGCGCAAGGGCGTGGTGCCGATGGGGACGGTCAGCCCGTCCTATGTGCAAGATCAGGCGCAGGCCGCGTCCTTCCTGTTCGGCATCCCCGGCACCTTCCGCCAAGCTTGGGAAATGGAACACGCGGTCAAGAACCTTGGACTTGAGGCGCTGGTGAACGAAGACCTGAACGCCGATGGCGTGATGATGAAGACGGAAAAGGTTTTGCCCGTCGAAATCGTCGTGTCGAAAAAGATCGAATCCGCCGAAGACTTCAAAGGGCTCAAGCTGCGGTCGTCGGGTACGATGCTGGATTACCTGCAATCCGCTGGTGCCGCCCCGCAATACATCCCCGGGTCCGAACTCTATCAATCGCTCAGCTCGGGCGTTGTGGATGGCGCGCATTGGGGCGCTGCCGTGGGGGCGAAATCCATGTCCCTCTGGGAGGTCTGCAAATACCACTACAAACCCGCGCTTGGTCAGACCACCGACGCCTTTATCCTGAATATGGAGGCCGTCGACGGGCTGGAGGACGATCTGCGCACTGCCCTGCTCGACACGATGGAAACGCGCTTCTTCCAGCGGTCGGCCGAATACCAGCACGCCGAAGCCATCGCGATTTCTTCGGGCATCGCCGAGAACGATATCGAGGTGTCCGAACTGCCCGACGACGTTCTGGCGATCCTTGCCGATGCCTCGGCCAAGATCCTCGACACAGAGGCGCAGAAAGGCGAACGCGCGGCAAAGGCGGCGGATATCTACAAAACCTTGATGACCGACCTCGGCTACCTCTAGGGGCCTGATCCGGGGGCTCGACCCCGGTGATGCCACAGTGAAAATCAATGTAGCCGCCTGACATGTCCCTGCATTTCGGGCGGCTTCTTTTATGTCTTGAGGGAGAAACGTTTTGTTTAAGCTTGCGCGCTTCATCACGCAATTGAACCGCATTATCGGCTATTGGATCAGCTTTTGCGTGCTGATCATCTTTGCCCTGCTGCTGGCCGATGTGGTCATGCGCTATCTGATCGGGCAGCCCGCGATCTGGACTGCCGAGCTGGCGACGCTGATCTTTGGTGTCTATGCGATCATCGGGGGCGGCTATCTGCTGACCGAACGCGGTCACGTGAACGTCGATATCATCTACGGCCAGTTTTCCCCCAAACGCAAAGCCTTGGTGGACATCGTGACATGGCCGCTGTTCCTGATCTTTGTCGGCGTGCTGCTGTGGCAAGGCTACGACATCGCGTCCGAGGCCATCGCGGATATGGAGCGGTCGAACTCTGTCTGGAAGGCCCCGCTGTGGCCGACAAAATCGCTGATCCCCGTCGCCGCCTTGCTGCTGCTGTTGCAGGGCTTCGTACGCCTTTGGGCCGATGTGCGCACCCTGATGGGGCTGCCCAATGACCCCGCGATCTTTGGACAACCGGCCACCGGCGACACCCAAGCCGCCCAAGCCGCAGGAGGCCAGTCATGAGCGTTGAAATCCTGACCATGCTGTTCTTTGGCGCGCTGCTGTTGTTTGTGATGCTCGGCACCCCGCTGGCCTTTGCCCTTGGAGGGATATCGGTGATCTTCCTCTATGCGGAAATGGGCGATCTGGGGTTCTATCTGCTCGCCTCCAAAATGTGGGAGACGATGCAATCCCCCACGCTGATGGCAATTCCGCTGTTTGTCTTCATGGCGATCCTGCTTGAAAAATCGGGGGTCGCGAATGACCTTTACGATATGATGCACGAATGGTGGGGCGGGCTGCGTGGCGGTCTGGCCATCGGCACGGTGCTGATCTGCGTGATCTTTGCCGCCATGTCGGGCATCTCGGGGGCGGCGGTTGTCACGATGGGGACCATCGCGCTGCCCAAGATGCTGGAACGCGGCTATGACAAGAAGCTCGCGCTTGGGGCGATCAACGCGGGCGGGGGCTGGGGCATCCTGATCCCGCCGTCAATCCTGATGGTGCTGTATTCGCTGCTGACCGAAGTGTCGGTCGGGCGTCTGTTCGCGGCCGGTATCGGGCCAGGGCTGCTGCTGTTCTTCCTCGTCTCCGTCTATATCGGCGGGCGGTGCTGGATGCAGCCGGAACTGGGCCCCGCCCTCCCGAAAGAGGAACGCGCGAACTGGGGGCAGAAGCTGCGGTCTCTCAAGGCGGTGATCCTGCCGATCCTGATCGTGGTGATCGTGCTGGGGGCCATCTTTGGCGGCTACGCGACGCCGACCGAAGCCGCCGCCATCGGTGTCTTTGGCGCGATGGTGGCCACGGGCGTGAACCGGCAACTGTCATGGGCCGTGATCCGCGACGCCTCTGTCGCAACGCTGAAACTGACCGCGCTGATCATGTGGATCCTTTTCGCGGCCCACGCCTTCAGCACGGCCTATACCGCGCTTGGGGCACAAAGCCTGATCCAGGATATGATGAACCTTGTGCCCGGTGGGCGTTGGGGGTCGCTGGTGTTCATGCTGGCGGTGCTCTTCATCCTTGGGATGGTGCTGGATCCGGTGGGGATCATGCTGATCACCCTGCCTGTATTCCTGCCCGTTGTGCAGAGTTATGGCTTTGATCCGATCTGGTTCGGCATCCTTTTCATCATCATGATGGAGGTCGGGTATATGACCCCGCCCTTCGGCTTTAACCTCTTTTACCTCAAAGGGGTGGCCCCGCCGGACGTCACAATGGGCGATATCTATGCCTCGGTGACGCCCTATGTGATCGTGACGCTGATCGGGGTCTTGCTGATCATCCTGATCCCCGAGATCGCGACCTATCTGCCCAAGTATTTCTACGGGTAGACCTGTAAACACCTGCCTTGACCCGCGGCACGGCTGCGGGTCAAAGCCCCTGACGGGATATGCTCAAATATTAGGCAGCCGTCGAGATACAGCCTGAAATTGCGCCAAAAATGCCCGTTTCGGATCGCACCCGACGGGAATCACGCTATCCAGATGGGAGTTATTTTCAGCTGGACGAGGCCCCCCATCAACATCGCCGCCCATACCGATCAGGCTTTCTCCGTGCCGATGCAACCCCGCGCCCGCGGGGCGTTGCGCATCAGTAGCAAGACCTATGGCGGCACGTCCGTGATTGGCGATCTCTACCAACAAGGCTGCTTCAAGGCGCTGTTTCCGCGCGCGGCGGCGGGCGGGCTGACGGGGGTTTTCCTCAATACCTCGGGTGGGATGACGGGCGGCGATGAGCTGTCGATCCACGCCACGGCGGGTGCGGGCAGCCGGCTGACCCTGACCAGCCAAGCGGCCGAGCGCGTCTATCTGGCGCAACCCGGCCCCATGGCGCAGATGACCACGCGGCTGGAGGCAAAAGCGGGGGCACGGGTCGATTGGCTGCCGCAGGAAACGATCCTGTTCAACGGCTCCGCCCTGCGCCGCAAGCTGGAGGTGGACCTGACGGGCGACGCCTGTTTCTTCGGCGTAGAGCCGCTGGTCTTTGGCCGCGTCTCCATGGGCGAAACGCTGCGCGACGCGCGCTTTGCCGACAACATCACGATCCGCCGCGACGGGCACCCTATCTTTGCCGATGCCGTGCGTCTGTCCGGCGATATCCACGCACAGCTTGCAGGCACCGCCACGGCGCGCGGCAACTGCGCCATGGCCAGCGTGATCTACGCCGCCCCCGATGCCGAAGCGCTGCTTGCCCCCCTGCGCGCGCTGCTGCCTGCCAGCGCCGGTGCCAGCCTGATCCGCGACGGCGTGCTTTATGCGCGGCTGCTCGCGCCCGACAGTTACATCCTGCGCCAGTCTCTGGTGCCGATCATCGCCCGCCTGCACGGCGCGGCCCCTCCTAAAACATGGATGCTTTGACATGCAGCTGACCCCCCGTGAAAAAGACAAACTGCTGATCGCCATGGCGGCCGAAGTCGCGCGCAAGCGTCTGGCCCGTGGCGTCAAGCTGAACCACCCCGAGGCGATTGCCCTGATCACCGACACCGTCGTCGAAGGCGCGCGCGATGGCCGCAGCGTGGCCGAGATGATGCAGGCTGGTGCCCAGGTCATCACCCGCGACGACTGTATGGAGGGCATCGCCGAGATGATCCACGACGTGCAGGTCGAAGCCACCTTCCCCGACGGGACCAAGCTGGTCACCGTGCACAACCCTATCCGCTAGCCCCCATTCGCAAGAAAGGCCTCTGCTATGAAACATCTGATGATCCTGCCCGCCGCCCTGATGGCCGGCCCTGCCCTTGCCCACCCCGGTGTGCATATCGCCCCCCACGGGGCCGAATGGATGCCTGTCTTCATGGGGCTTGCCGTCATCGCAACCGCCGCGGCCATCGCCCTGCGCGGGCGGGTCAAGGCCCCCCGCAAGGCGCGCAAATGATCCCCGGAGAGGTGCTGTGCGCCGCGGGGGACATCACCCTGAACGCCGATCTCACAGCCATCACCCTTATGGTTGCCAATACCGGCGACCGGCCCGTGCAGGTCGGCAGCCACTACCACTTTGCCGAAACCAACCCCGCGCTCGACTTTGACCGCGCCGCCGCGCGTGGTCACCGGCTGGACATCGCCGCCGGCACCGCCGTGCGCTTTGAACCCGGTCAACGCCGCGAGGTGCAACTGATCCCGCTCGCGGGAGACCGCAAGGTGTACGGGTTCAACGCTGAAGTGATGGGCGCGCTCTAAGGCGCTTCGAGGAAAGAGAGACCTATGACCACCACACTCCCCCGCTCTGAATACGCAGCAATGTATGGCCCCACCACGGGGGACCGGCTTCGACTGGCCGACACCGATCTGATCATCGAGGTGGAACGCGATCTGACCACCTATGGCGAAGAGGTGAAGTTCGGCGGCGGCAAGGTGATCCGCGACGGGATGGGCCAGTCGCAGGTCACGCGGGCAAACGGTGCGGTGGATACCGTGATCACCAACGCGCTGATCGTGGATCATTCGGGCATCTACAAGGCGGATGTCGCGCTGAAGGACGGGCGCATCGCGGCGATTGGCAAGGCGGGCAACCCCGACACCCAACCCAATGTCGATATCATCATCGGACCGGGGACCGAGGTGATCGCAGGCGAGGGACGCATCCTCACCGCGGGCGGTTTCGACAGCCACATCCACTTTATCGCCCCCCAGCAGATGGAGGACGCGCTGCATTCCGGCGTGACCACCTGCTTTGGCGGCGGCACCGGCCCTGCGCATGGCACGCTTGCCACCACCTGCACCCCCGGCCCTTGGCATATAGGGCGCATGTTGCAGGCGATGGATGGTGTGGTGATGAACATCGGTCTCTCGGGCAAGGGCAACGCCAGCCAACCCGGCGCGCTGGTTGAAATGGTAAACGGCGGGGCCTGTGCGCTGAAGCTGCACGAGGATTGGGGCACCACCCCTGCCGCCATCGACTGCTGCCTGTCGGTCGCCGACGACATGGACGTGCAGGTGATGATCCACACCGACACGCTGAACGAATCCGGCTTTGTCGAACATACGCTTGGCGCAATGAAAGGTCGGACCATCCACGCCTTCCACACCGAGGGCGCAGGCGGCGGCCACGCCCCCGACATCATCAAGATTTGCGGCGAGGAGCACGTGCTGCCGTCCTCGACCAACCCGACGCGCCCCTTCACGGTGAACACGCTCGAAGAGCATCTGGACATGCTCATGGTCTGTCACCACCTTGATAAATCCATCCCCGAAGACGTCGCCTTTGCCGAAAGCCGGATCAGACGCGAGACGATTGCCGCCGAGGATATCCTGCATGACATCGGTGCTTTCTCTATCATCGCCTCTGACAGTCAGGCCATGGGACGTGTGGGCGAGGTGCTGATCCGCACATGGCAAACCGCTGACAAGATGCGCAAGCAGCGCGGGCGCTTGCCGGAAGAAACCGGCGACAACGACAACTTCCGCGTCAAACGCTATATCGCGAAATACACGATCAACCCCGCCATCGCCCATGGTGTCAGCCGCGAGGTCGGGTCGATCGAGGTTGGCAAAAAAGCCGATCTGGTGCTGTGGAACCCTGCCTTCTTTGGCGTGAAGCCCGAAATGGTATTGATGTCCGGCATGATCGTCGTGGCGCAGATGGGCGATCCGAATGCGTCGATCCCCACGCCGCAGCCGGTCTATACCCGCCCGATGTTCGGGGCCTATGGCAGTGCGCTCCAGCATTGTGCGGTGACCTTTATTTCGGAAGCCGCGCAGTCGAGCGGGCTGCGCGACAGCCTTGGCCTTCGCAAACAGACCATCGCCGTGCAAAACACCCGCAATATCGGCAAATCCGATCTGATCCACAACGCGGCCACCCCCAAGGTAGAGGTGAACCCCGAAACCTACGAAGTCCGCGCGGACGGCGAGCTGCTGACCTGCGCGCCCGCTGAGACCGTCCCCATGGCGCAACGCTATTTCATGTTCTGAGGCCCCTAGATGACCGACCTTCCCCCCGCCCATACGATCAAGCGCCACGGCCAGTGGGACCATGCGGACGACAGCTGCGTGCTGACCTATGACGACCGCTTCCTGCGCCGCAAACGCCTGCTGACCAGCCATAACCGCGGGTTCCTCGTGGACCTCGCCCATACGGAATCGCTGAACCACGGCGATGCGTTCGAGCTTGAAGGCGGGCAGATCATCGAGGTCATCGCAGCCAAGGAAGCCTTGCTGGAAATCACCGGCGACGATCTGGTGCGGCTGGCATGGCATATCGGCAACCGGCACTGCCCCTGCCAGCTTGAACCCACTCGCCTGCTGATCCAGAACGACCACGTGATCCGCGACATGCTGACAAAGCTCGGCGCGACACTGAGCGATGTGTCCGAACCCTTCATTCCCGAAGGCGGTGCCTATGGCCACGGGCGCACCCACAGCCACGCGCATTAGGCCCGCCGGACGATGCAAACCCAAGCTCTGATCACGCTCGCGCAATGGCTGTCGCCCAGCTTTCCCATCGGCGCGTTCAGCTATAGCCACGGGCTGGAAATGGCCGTGCAGGACGATGCCATTCACGATGCGTCCAGCCTTCAGGCGTGGCTGTCGGATATCATCACCCACGGTGCGGGCCGGACCGATGCGATCCTGCTGAACGCTGGCTTTGCGGGTAAGGGGGTGGACGAGGTAGATGCGCTGGCGCGCGCGCTGGCCCCCTCGTCAGAGCGGCTGACCGAGATGACCCAACAGGGCGCGGCTTTTGTGCGAGTGGTCAATGACGTCTGGGGGCATGACCTCCCCGACCTGACGCTGCCCGTCGCCTTTGGCGCAGCCTGCGCGGCGCAGGGGCTGCCCGTGGCACAAGGCGCGCAGCTGTTCCTGCACGCCTTCGTCAGCGCACTGGTGTCTGCCGCGATCCGCGCGGTGCCCTTGGGGCAAACGGACGGGCAGCGGGTGATCACCGCCCTTGCCCCGCTATGCCACCACACAGTGACGCTGGCCCTGACCCAAACCATCGACGACATCGGCAGCGCCTGCTTTCTGGCCGATATCGCGTCGATGCGACATGAAACGCTTTACTCAAGGATGTTCCAGACATGACCTCCCCCCATGGACCGCTTCGTATTGGCATTGGTGGCCCCGTTGGCGCGGGCAAGACGACAACGACCGCCGCCCTGTGCCGTGCCATGCGCGACCGCTGGTCGATCGGCGTGATCACCAATGATATCTACACCCAAGAGGACGCCGAAGCGCTCATGCGGCTTCAGGTTTTGCCGCAGGACCGGATCATCGGGGTCGAAACCGGCGGCTGCCCCCATACCGCCATCCGCGAGGATGCCTCGATCAACCTTGCCGCCGTCGCCCGGATGCGCGACCGCCACACCGATCTGGACTGCGTGCTGATCGAATCCGGTGGCGATAACCTGTCGGCGACCTTCAGCCCCGAACTGGCGGATGTGACGCTTTATGTGATCGACGTTGCTGCGGGCGAAGAGATCCCGCGCAAGGGCGGGCCAGCGATCACCAAGTCGGATATCCTGATCATCAATAAAACCGACCTCGCCCCGCATGTGGGCGCGTCGCTAGAGGTGATGGACCGTGACGCCAAACGGATGCGCGGCGATCTGCCCTATCTCTTTGCCGAGATGAAACACGATAAGGGTGTGGCAGAGCTGCTGGACCTGATTGTCAAAATCGGCGGCCTCCGCCCGGTTCCCGAAAATTAACAATTTGCAATAATAACGGCGGAATTTTGCCCACAAAAATCCTGACACTTTGTTTTTGGCCGAGAATCGCGGAATGTCTGCCGGACTTTACTGGGACAGTAAGGTGAGTGAAACGGGCAGCAGGACAGATAAATGAGCGTGAAACGCCAGTGGTCATCGAAAGTCGGAATTCCTTTTTTGTGTGTGGCCCTGCTGATGACAGCAGCCTGCGCCCGCGGCCCGTCTGAAATTCAGACCATTGGTCAGGCGGGTATCAACCCCGACCTACACGCCATGGCAATCCGCGAGGTGCGCGTTTTGCAATCCAAAGGGCAGCGCGTCTGGTGCGTGCCCTTCGCACGCAATGCCAGCGGCGTTCAAATCCGCGGCAATGCCAATACGTGGTGGGCGCAAGCCAACGGCCTGTACGAGCGCGGCAAAGAACCCGTCGTCGGGTCGGTCATGGCGTTCAAAGGCACCAGCCGGAACCCTATGGGCCATGTTGCCGTCGTCTCCGAAGTCGTTTCCCCGCGCGAGATCAAGGTCGATCACGCCAATTGGAAGCGCAACAAGATCTCGCTTGGAATGAGCGTGCAAGACGTATCTCCGCTGAACGACTGGTCCGATGTGCGCCTTGAAAGCCAGGCCGGGTCTTACGGCAGCGTCTATCCGATCAACGGCTTCATCTATCCCGATGCGAAATCCGCGCCGTCGAACGAGATGACACAGCCCCCCGTGTTCGCATTTTCAGCGGCACCGACACAAAGCAACTGACCAATGGGGCCGCGGTGCCCCTCAAGGTTGCAAATCTGCTGACACTGGCGTTGGGTAGGCACATCTAAACATCAGGATGCCCCCAATGACCCAGCAGCAGAATGCCTCTTGGCAAATCACCAAACCCGCGACCCGCAGCCGCAAGGGGATCGTCGCCTCGCAAAGCCGTGTCGCGGCGCAGGTCGGGGCGGATGTCATGGCGCAGGGCGGCAATGCGGTGGATGCGGCGATTGCCACCTCCTTTGCGCTTGGCGCGGCTGAACCCTGGATGAGCGGTATGGGCGGCGGCGGCTTTATGGTCGTACGCATGGCGGGCGAAAAGACGGCCAAGGTCATCGAATTCGGCATGAAATCCCCCAAGGGGCTGGATATCGCGGACTACCCCATCGTCGGCGGCAAGGCGGGCGATCTGTTCCCCTGGCCTTCGGTGCTGGAAGACCGCAATGTCTTCGGGGCCAAGGCGATTGCCATTCCCGGTCAGGTCGCTGGCATGGGTCTGGCGCATGAAAGCTTTGCCACGAAACCTTGGGCCGATCTGCTGGCCCCTGCGATCAAGCTTGCCGATGATGGTCTGCCTGTGGACTGGTACACGCAGCTGATCCTTGGTGGTTCGGCCAAAGACCTCGCCCCCTTCCCCGCCTCGGCCGAGACGTTTCTGGACGAAGACGGCTTTCCCAAATCCTCTGGCTGGACCGCCTTGGGCGAGACAAAATGCGACCTTGGCCGTCTTGCCGCGTCGCTGCGCACCGTGGCCAAGGACGGACCGCGCGCGTTTTACGAAGGGGCATTGGCGCAATCCATCGTCGCCGATCTGCAAGCCGCGGGCGGCCACCATACGGCCGAGGATCTGGCGCAGTATCAGGCGACATTGGTCGACGCGATGCACTATGCCTACCGCGGGCACGAGGTCATCGCCACACCGACCCTGACCGCTGGCCCGACCATGCGCCGCGCCCTTGATCTGATGACCGCTTGGCAGCCTGGCACGGACGCCCCCGACGCCGAGGCGTTCATCGCTTATGACCGTGCCATCCGGCAGGCCAACCAGGAACGCTATGACACGATGGGCGATATCGAACATGAACCCGATCCGTCCTGCACCACACATTTCAGCGTCGTTGATGCGGCGGGCAATATGGTCGCCGTCACCCAAACGCTGCTGTCGATCTTTGGCTCGCGGATGATGCTGCCCCAATCGGGCATCCTGATGAACAATGGCATCATGTGGTTCGACCCTGAACAGGGCAAGCCGAACTCGCTTGGGCCGGATAAACGCTGCCTTGCGAATATGTGCCCCACGCTGCTGGAGCGTGCCGACGGTGCGCAATTCGCGCTTGGGGCATCTGGTGGGCGCAAGATCATGCCCGCTGTGGTCGAACTGACCTCACTGCTGCTGGACTACGGGATGGATCTGGAAGCCGCCTTTCATGCGCCGCGCACGGATATGAGCCTTGCCGATGTGACCATCGTGGATCAGGCGCTGCCGCCGCAGGTGATCGCGACGCTGCAAGACACGCTGGACAATGTGGTGACCGCGCCGCGCACGATCTTCCCCTATCACTTCGCCTGCCCCTCAGCTGTCGGGCGTGCGGGCGACGAAAATACCGGCGTGACAGAGGTGATGTCCGCTTGGGGGGATGCCGTCAGCGCCTGAAAGAGCGACGGGCAAGCATAGCTGCCTTGCCCTGCGCATCTGACAAAGAGATGTACATTTGCGTCACAACCGACTAGGGACGGGCGCAACACGTGGCTGGCGTATCCGCTTTTGCCGCGACGCGCGTATTTGTAGCGCGACATTTTCTCAGACAGGACAATCCCTTGATCCAAACCATCGCAGACGCGCTTGCCACCCAAGGCTATGATTCGCTTACCCCCGTCCAAGAGGCGGTTACCAACCCAGATCTGGTCGAGGCCGACCTTCTGGTGTCAGCCCAAACGGGGTCTGGCAAGACAGTGGCCTTTGGTCTGGCCATCGCACCGACCCTTTTGGGCGATGATGAAAAATTCGGACACGCCGGCGCACCCCTGGCGCTGATCATCGCACCGACGCGCGAATTGGCCATGCAGGTCAGCCGCGAGCTGACGTGGCTTTATGGCAAGGCCGGTGCGGTCGTGACCACCTGCGTTGGCGGCATGGACACACGCACCGAACGTCGTGCGCTGGACCGTGGCGCGCATATCGTCGTCGCGACACCGGGCCGCCTGTGCGACCACATCAAACGCAACAACATCAACCTGTCCGACATTCGTGCCGTGGTGCTGGATGAAGCGGACGAGATGCTTGATCTGGGTTTCCGCGAAGAGCTGGAATTCATCCTCTCCGAAGCGCCGGAAGAGCGCCGCACACTGTTGTTCTCGGCCACCGTGCCTGCGGCGATCGCCAAGCTGGCCAAATCCTACCAGCGTGATGCGCAGCGCGTCGAAACCGTGGGCGAAAAGAAACAACACGCCGACATCGAATACCGTGCGCTGAACGTGCATCCGCGCGACACTGAAAACGCGATCATCAACGTGCTGCGCTTTTACGAGGCGAAAAACGCCATCGTCTTCTGCAACACCCGCGCCGCCGTCGCACGCCTGACCACCCGCTTTACCAACCGCGGCTTTTCGGTCGTGGCGCTGTCGGGCGAGCTGACGCAATCCGAACGCACCAACGCCCTGCAAGCGCTGCGCGACGGGCGCGCGCGCGTCTGTATCGCAACAGATGTTGCCGCACGCGGGATCGACCTGCCCAACCTCGAGCTGGTGGTGCATGCCGATCTGCCGTCGAACTCTGACACGTTGCTGCACCGCTCGGGCCGTACCGGTCGTGCCGGTCGCAAGGGTGTGTCCGCGCTGATCGTTCCCGCCAAGATGCGCAGCAAGGCAAACCGTCTGCTGGGCGGCGCCAAGCTGAAGGTCGAATGGGCCAACCCGCCCTCTGCTGAAGAAGTGAACGCCGAAGACGAAAAGCGTTTGCTGGCCGATTCCGCATGGTCTGACCCGATCCCCGATGATGCAGCGGGCTTTGTTGCCAATCTGGTCGAACAGTTCAGCGCCGAGCAACTGGCGACGGCCTTTGTGAACCTGTACCGTGCACGCCAGTCCGCACCCGAGCAGCTGGCAGAGCCCGGCACCCCTGCCGACGAACGCCCCCGTGGCGACTTTGGCCCGTCGGTCTGGTTCTCGATCTCGATCGGGCGCAACGATGACGCCGAACCCCGCACCATCCTGCCGATGATCTGTCGCATGGGCGATCTGACCAAGGATGACGTGGGCGCGATCCGCGTGCAGCCCAGCCATACCTTTGTCGAGATCCTCGCGACCTCGGCAGATAAGTTCACCAACGCGCTTGGCCCCGACATGAAGGTCGAAGACGGCGCGGTTGTGACAAAACTGGACAAGGCCCCCGATCTGTCGCGCGGGCCCAAGCCCGGCGGCCGTGGCCCCAAACCGAACCGTGGCGGCCCCCGTTCTGACAACGGCCCGCGCCCCGATCGTGGCCCACGCCCCGACCGCGCACCCTATGACCCCGACGCACCACGTGCACCGCGCAAACCACGTGCGGCCAGCACCGAAGAACCATCGGTTACCTACGACAAACCTCGCGGCCCGCGCCCCGATAAAGGGTTCGACAAACCGCGCGGCGACAAGCCGAAGTTTGACAAGCCCAAAGCCCCCAAAGGCGAACGCCCGCCCAAGTCGCACAAGACCGAACGGTCTCCGATGAAGCCCGGTGCCACGCCTAAACCCAAGTCTGCGGGCAAGCCCGACAGCTTCGACAAACCCGGCGGCAAGCCCAAAGCCAAAGCCGTCTGGAAAAAGGAAAAGCCAGCGGATCGTGGGGCGGACCGCCCCCGTGGCGACGGCAAACCAGCGGATAAACCGTTCAAGGCCCGCGCCGCTGACCCGTCGAAACGCTTTGTCCCACCGGGCAAACTGGGCGCGAAACCCAAGGGTGGCAAACCCTCGGGCAAAGCCGGTGGCGGCGATGCCGCCCCCAAACGCGGCAAGTCGAGCTTTCGCCCGAAATAAGCCGCAAGACCTACCCCCGGTCTAAAAACGGGGAAATACAGATCAATCAATCGCTTAGGGGCCGGAATTTTAATCAATTCCGGCCCTTTTTGCGTCTATCTTCCCCGTCCCGCCCCCCTTTGTGGCAGGTTTTTCCTTTTCAGAGGGGGAAGTTGCTCCTAACAATCACTGCACATGGGCCGAAACAGACGCGAGGCGCGTTTGCGATGGGGCCTTGAAAACAGGGTGCTTTGCCACCCGCCCCCAATCCCAACCTCGGAAAGGTCACGCACATGGATGGTACATTTAGCGAAAACGATATCTCCCGTGTGGTCGAGGCAGATCGCGCGCACATCTGGCACCACCTCAGCCAGCACAAAGCCTATGAAACCACGGACCCACGGATCATTGTCGAAGGCAAAGGCATGCGTGTCTGGGACCAGAAGGGCAAAGAGCATCTGGACGCGGTGTCCGGTGGTGTCTGGACCGTCAACGTCGGCTATGGCCGTGAAAGCATTGCCAACGCCGTGCGCGACCAGCTGATCAAGCTGAACTATTTCGCGGGGTCTGCCGGGTCTATTCCGGGGTCGCATTTTGCGGAAAAGCTGATCGACAAGATGCCGGGCATGAGCCGCCTATACTATTGCAACTCCGGCTCCGAGGCGAACGAGAAAGCCTTCAAGATGATCCGCCAGATCGCCCACAAACGCTATGGCGGCAAGAAGCACAAAATCCTGTATCGCGACCGCGACTACCACGGCACGACCATCGCGTGTCTGTCTGCGGGCGGTCAGGAAGAACGCAATGCGCAATACGGCCCCTTCACCGACGGGTTCGTCCGCGTCCCCCACTGTCTGGAGTATCGCAAGTTCGAGCAAGACGGCGCGCCGGAGGATAACTACGGCGTTTGGGCTGCGGATCAGATCGAGAAGATCATCCTCGCCGAAGGGCCCGACACCGTGGGCGGGCTGTGTCTTGAACCCGTGACGGCGGGCGGTGGTGTTATCACGCCTCCGGACGGCTACTGGGAACGGGTGCAAGAGATTTGCCGCAAGTATGACGTGCTGCTGCACATCGACGAAGTCGTCTGCGGCATCGGGCGTACCGGCGAATGGTTCGGCTACCAGCATTTCGGCGTCCAGCCCGATATGGTTACGATGGCCAAGGGTGTGGCCTCGGGCTATGCGGCGATTGCCTGTCTGGTGACGACGGAAGAGGTCTTTAACCTGTTCAAGGACGACGCCAGCGACCCGCTGAACTACTTCCGCGATATCTCTACCTTCGGGGGCTGCACCGCGGGCCCCACCGCCGCGATTGAAAACATGGCGATTATCGAACGCGAAAACCTGCTGCAAAACACCCGCGACATGGGGCAATACATGCTCGAAGAGCTTGAAGAGCTGTCGGACAAATATGACGTGATCGGTCAGGTGCGCGGCAAGGGTCTGTTCCTTGGCGCAGAGCTGGTCCAAGACCGCAGCACCCGCGTTCCCGTCGTCGAAGCGCAGATTCAGGCGGTCGTCGCAGACTGCATGGCACAGGGGGTGATCATCGGGGCGACCAACCGGTCGGTGCCGGGCAAGAACAACACGCTCTGCTTCAGCCCTGCATTGATCGCGAAGAAGGACGATATTGATCAGATCATCGCGGCTGTGGATGGGGCAATGGGTCGGGTGTTCGGCAGCAAATAGACTGCCGCTCCGGCACTTTGTTGCCGATCAAAATAATCTTACTGGAACCAAACCCGTCACATAGCGTTAAGTACTGAAGCTAGTATGGAGTATATCATGAAAAAGCTACTTTTGGTCCTGCCTATGGTTGGCGCACTCGCCGCTTGCGAAACGCAGACTCAATCTTCTGTAACCGGCGCTGCTGCTGGTGCGGCTCTGGGTGCTGTCGTGTCGGGCGACGATGACAAAACCAAAGGCGCCGTTTTGGGTGGCTTGGCTGGCGCTGCTGCAGGTGCATACCTGGGCCGCGGCAAAAACGGCCAGTGCGTCTACCAGAACTCCGCAGGTCAGCGTTACACGGCTGCTTGCCCATAAGCGTTTTCTGCTCCCGAAGGCAGATATTCACATTAGGCCTCGGCGTTTCGCCGGGGCCTTTTTTATGCGCTGACCGATTGGCTGGGTCTGCCCATAAAAAAGGGCGGCTAGATGCCGCCCCGTCTTAACCGTGATTTTACCGCGACATCAGTCGAGCAAACCCGCGTGCTTCAATCCGTGATCCACCAGCGCTTTGGTGGCATCGGTCAGCGGCACCAGCGGCAGGCGCACCTCGTCCGAACACAACCCCAGACGCGCCATCGCGTATTTCACACCCACCAGGCCCGGCTCGGTGAAGATCGCGTTGTGCAGCGGCATCAGCTTGTCCTGGATTTCCAGCGCCGACGCATAGTCCCCCGCAAGGCAGAACGCTTGCATCTGGCTTAGCAGCTTGGGCGCGACATTCGCAGTGACAGAGATACAGCCCACGCCGCCTTGGGCGTTGAACCCGTGCGCTGTGGCGTCCTCGCCCGAGAGCTGGACAAAATCCGGCCCGCACAGCATCCGCTGGTCACAGACCCGCGCCAGATCGCCGGTGGCATCCTTGACACCGATGATGCGCGGCAGCTTGGCCAGCTCCGCCATGGTTTCGGGCAGCATATCAACGACCGAACGGCCGGGGATATTGTAGATGATGATCGGCAGACCGCAGGCCTCGTGGATCGCGGTGAAATGCGCGATCAGACCGGCTTGGGTCGGCTTGTTGTAATAGGGCGTGACCACCAGAACCGCATCGGCACCGACGCTTTCGGCGTGTTTGGCCAGACGGATGCTTTCGGTCGTGTTGTTCGAACCGGCACCTGCAACGACGGGGATACGACCCGCGGCGGCTTTGACGACTTCGGCGACAACGGTTTCATGCTCGGCATGGGTCAGGGTGGGCGATTCACCGGTGGTCCCGACGGGCACCAGCCCGTTCGATCCTTCCGCGATGTGCCATTCCACCAGCTTCTTGAGCGTGGCCAAATCCAGCGCGCCGTCCGTGAACGGCGTGACGAGTGCAGGTAGTGAACCTTGTAGCATATGCACGCTCCTATTCTTGCGTTGCTGGGCAAGCGCCCAATTGCTGATAGCGGCAAGTTGAGTTGAAACCCCCGCGCCGCGCCGTATGTTGCAAGGCTGTAGCCTTTGACCAGTAGGAAATGCAAGTGATGAGACGCGCCTTGGCGACGCTGACGATGGTTTTTGCCCTCGCCCTTCCGGCCCATGCCGAAAGGCCGCGTCCACTGGGATGGGCGATGGACGCCATGCGCGCGGGCAGCTGGGAGAATGCCGCCCTGATTGCGCGCCGTGACGGGGCCGTTGCGGTAGATGTGATCGAATGGCACCGCCTGCGCGCCGGACGGGGCACCTATGCCGAGGTGACAGATTTCCTTAACCGCCGCCCGGATTGGCCGGGCGAGGCCTATCTGCGCAGACAATCCGAAGAGGCCGTGATCCGCGAGGGTGACAAGGCGATACTGGATTTCTTTACCGGTCAGGGCCCGCAGACGCCCGAGGGTGTGCTGGCCCATGCCGCAGCGCTGCTGCGTGCGGATCGTCTGGGCGAGGCACAGGCGCGGCTGGTGCTGGCGTGGCGTACCCTCCCGATGAGCGGGAATGATCAGGCAAAGTTCATTGACGCGCATGGGCCTTTGCTGAAACCGCACCACGCCGCCCGTCTGGACGAGATGCTATGGCAACGGGAACACGCCGAAGCCCGCCAGATGTTCGATCTGGTCAGCGATGCCGACAAGGCGCTGGCCGAAACCCGCATCGCCTTGCAAAATCTGGACGGCGACGTAAACGCCCTGATCGACGCGCTGCCCGCCAGCAAGGCCGGTGATCCGGGGCTGCAGGCCGACCGCTTCGAATGGCGCATCCGCAAAGGCTACGGCGACAGCGCCAAGGATCTGATGCTGTCGCAATCGGTCAGCGCTGCGGCCCTTGGTCAGCCCGCCGCATGGGCCAACCGCCGCCGCGCGCTGGCGCGGGACGAAATGCGCAATGGCGATCCGGCGCGGGCCTATCAGATGGCGTCGAAACACTTCCTGTCCGAAGGGTCACATTTCGCGGACCTTGAATGGCTGTCGGGCTATATCGCCCTGCGGTTCCTCAAAGACCCCAAGCTGGCGCTTGGTCACTTTCAGGCCCATGACGGCGCGGTAGAATCCCCCATCAGCCAAGGGCGCGCGGGCTATTGGCAGGGCCGCGCGTATCAGGCCATGGGCGACGCCGAGGGCGCGGCCAAAGCCTATGCCCAAGGCGCGAAGTTCCAATCCTCTTTCTACGGTCTGCTTGCGGCAGAGCGGGGCAATCTGCCGTTCGATACAAGCCTTGCAGGCGCGCCCCCTGAACAGGACTGGCGCACATCGGCGCTGGCACAGGCACCGCTATTTCAGGCGGGGCTGTTGCTGCAAGCCTCGGGCGAGCTGTCGACCGCCGAACGGTTCTGGACCCATCTGGCAGAGCAGCTGATCACCGAAGACGCTGCCCTTCTTGGACAGGCCGCGATTGATGTGGGCCAGCCGCATCTGGCCGTGATGATCGGCAAACGTGTGGCACAACGGGGCATCACCATCGCCGGCCCCTATTACGCGCTGCATGATGCGATTAAGCTGGACCTGAACATGGCCCCCGAGATGGTTTTGGCCATCGCCCGCCGCGAAAGCGAATTCGATCCCGTGGTCCAGAGCCATGTGGGCGCACGCGGTCTGATGCAGCTGATGCCCGCCACGGCCAAGGATGTCGCGCGCGATCTGGAGATCAGCGCCCTGCACACCACCGACCGACTGACCGCCGACCCCGAATACAATGCTTTGCTGGGGTCCGAATACCTGTCGCAGATGGCGGGCCGGTTTAACGGGAATGTGGTCATGGTCTCGGCCGCCTATAACGCGGGCCCCTCGCGTCCGACGCGCTGGATGGATACCTATGGCGACCCGCGCGAGGGCGACATCGATATCGTCGACTGGATAGAGATGATCCCTTTTCGCGAGACGCAGAACTATGTGATGCGGGTGACCGAAAGCCTGCCCGTTTACCGCGCGCGCATGGGCAAAGATCCCCTGCCCCAACCCTTTACCGAGGAACTAACGGGCACGACCCTTTTGCCGTTCGCGCCAAAAGGTGAATAGCCCCGCCGCGACGATCAGCGCCGCCCCGATGGCGACATTGGGGCGCACGGTTTCGCCAAAGGCGCTGATGCCGATGATCGCGGCAAAGACCAGTTGCAAATAGGCAAAGGGCTGCACCGCGCTCGCCTCGGCCACTTCGTAGCAGCGGATCAACAGCCAGTGGCCCGTGACACCGGTGATGCACAGGCACCCCATGATCAGCCAGTCGCTGGCGATCATCGGCTCCCAATACCACAGCCCCGTGGCTGTCATCGCCACTGACCCCGTGACGCCGGTCCAGAAAAAGCTGGTGGCGGTCTTGTCCTTGCGCCCGACATAGCGGGTCAGCAGCCCGTAGACCGCGAACATCGCGGCCGCCACCAGCGGGATCACGGCGGCGGGGTCAAAGACGCTCATCCCCGGCTGCAGAATGATCAACACACCGATAAAGCCGACCCCGATCGCCGCCCATCTGCGCCAGCCGACACTTTCCCCCAGGACGGGGCCGGACAGGGCGGCAACCAGCAGCGGATAACAGGTAAAGACCGCGTGGCTTTCCACAAGGCCAAGGATCGTGAAGGCGACGATCATCACGCAGATCTCGGCCGCCAGCAGTAGCCCGCGGAATATCTGGAGCACCGGCTGGCTGGTCCGCGCCGCCGCCCGCAACCCGCCCGCATGGCGTTTGGCCAGCGCGATCACAAAGGCCGCGAAGAACCAGTAACGGATCATCACCACCATCATCACGTTGTATTCAGAGGCCAGATGCCGCGACAGCCCGTCCTGCACCGCAAACACGAAGGTCGTGATCACCATCAAGGTGATGCCAAGCGGGATGTTGTTCGACTGCGCCGCAGCCGCCGCGCGGTTGGTGGCCATGCTCATACGCGCACAGCCCGCGTCATGTGCCGCTTGCGGCCATAGCCGGTCGTGCGCTCAACCGCGAAGCCCGCGCTTTCCAGCGCGCGACGGACCGCGCCAGCGGCGGTATAGGTCGCGGCCGTGCCAAACGGTGCCGTGTGCCGTGCTACATCGTGCAGCAGCTCCGGCTCCCACAACTCGGGGTTTTTGGCGGGGGAAAATCCGTCAAGAAACCACGCATCCGCCAGCCCGTCCCACGCGGGCACCGCACGTCGCGCATCGCCGATCACCACGGTCAGCACCACATCGCCAAAGCGCATCTCTCCACCCTCTGGCGACCAAGCGTCCAACAGCGCGTCGCGCTTTCCATCGAAGTCAGGAAAGGACCGATGCGCTTGGGCCATATCCTCGGACGACATCGGAAAGGCTTCGAACGAGGTGAAATGCAGCGTGCCTTTCGCGCCGTGCCGCTCCCACGCGTCCCAAGCCACGAGAAAGTTCAGCCCCGTGCCGAACCCCAACTCTCCGATGCGGAACCCGTCGCGGAAGCGGTTGGTCAGGTCATTCCCGTCGATAAAGACATGCTGCGTTTCCTCTACCCCGTTGTCGAGGCTGAAGTACGGATCGTCGAACTTGGAGGACACGGGCACACCGCTGTCTTTCCATTCGATATCAGCTGTCTGGTTCTCCATGGGATGGCCTTGTGCTATGGGCGTTGCCGAACACTGCGCAAAAAGGGCAAGGATTGGCAATGGCCGAAATCACGATACGCGGCGCGGGGATATTCGGGCTATCGGTGGCATGGGCCTGCGTGCAACGCGGCGCGGTTGTGCAGGTGATCGACCCGAATGGGCCCGCCGCAGGCAGCAGCGGCGGTATCGTCGGCGCGCTGGCCCCGCATGTGCCTGAAAACTGGAACGCCAAGAAAGCCTTTCAACGCGACAGCCTGCTGATGGCCGAAGGGTTCTGGCAAGCGGTTGAACAGGCGGGCGGCGGCAACGCGGGCTATGCCCGCAAAGGGCGCCTGCAACCCGTGGCCGATGACGCGGCATTGGCACTGGCACAGCAGCGGGCCGAAACCGCCAAGGCGCTGTGGCAAGGTCAGGCCACATGGTCCGTGATCCGCGCGAGTGACACCCCGTGGCAGCCCGACAGCCCCACCGGCTGGCTGATCCACGACACGCTAAGCGGTCTGATCCACCCCCGCCACGCCTGCGACGCGCTGGTGCGGGCACTGGCGGCCAAAGGCGTGACGGTGCAGGCGGAGGGCGAAGATCGCGGACAGGTTCTGTGGGCGACGGGCGTCGCGGGGCTGGCGCATATGACCGCCAATCATAGCCGTCTGGTCGGCGCAGGCGTCAAGGGTCAGGCCGCGCTGCTGGACTATGACGCGCGCGGCTTGCCACAGCTTTTCGCGGGCGGTGTGCATATCATCCCGCACAGCGACGGCACCACCGCCATCGGATCAACGACAGAGCGCGCGTATACCTCGCCCACCGAGACGGACGCGCAGCTTGATGACGTGATCGCCGCCGCACGTGCCGCGGTGCCCGTGTTGCGAGATGCGCCGGTGATCACCCGCTGGGCCGGCGTGCGCCCCCGCAGCCGCAGCCGTGCCCCGATGCTGGGGCCCTTGCCCGACGCTCCGGGGCAGTTCGTGGCCAATGGCGGGTTCAAGATCGGGTTCGGCATGGCCCCCAAAGTGGCCGATGTCATGGCCGATCTGATGCTGGACGGGCGCGATACTATCCCCGATGGGTTCCGCGTCGAAGACAACCTCTAGCGCCGCGGCGGCCCGTCAGCCCCCTAAGGCACCTCTTAAACGCAAAAGGGCCCCGGCAGATGCCGAGGCCCTTTCACGTTCATGTCGCCAAGGCTTAGGCAGCGTTTGGCAGGATCACGATTTCAACGCGGCGGTTTTGCGCTTTGCCCGCTGCGTTCAGGTTGCTTGCCACCGGCTGGCTTTCGCCACGGCCCACGGATTGGATGCGGCTGCCGGGAACGCCGTTCGACACCAGTACGTTCGCAACGGCGCGCGCACGGCCTTCGGACAGCTGCTGGTTATAGGACGCTTCGCCATCGCTATCGGTGTGACCGACGATTTGCAGCGTGGAGTTGCTGTAGACGTTCACGTTCCGCGCCAGTGCGGCCAGATCGTTTTGCATACCGGCCTGAACCTGCGTGCTGTCTGTCGCGAACAGGATGTCCTGCGGCAGGGTCACGATCAGGCGGTCACCTGTGTTGGTGATGATCACGTCGGAATCCAGCTGACGGCGCAGGTCGGCCTCTTGCTTGTCCAGCGAATAGCCATAGCCAGCACCCAATGCACCGCCAGCGACCGCACCGGCCAAGGCACCTTGCGCACGGTTGCCGTCGCCTTTGGACAGCGCACCGATCACAGCACCGGTACCTGCACCGATCAGCGCACCGTTACGAGTGTTGGCGTTCGGGTCGTTGGGGTTGCCACCAATCGGACCGGGTTCACAAGCAGCCAGCGCCAGAACGCTTGTCAGAGCTACAGCAATGGAGGTTTTCGAAAGTGTCATATCTTATTCTGCCTTTAAGTTGTGGCCCCGTTCGGGCGAGGCAATCGTCACATAACGCTTTACACCAGCCTTTGTTCCCGTTGAACCGGCAGCTTCAAACCCATAGGCAGCAACCCGCCGATACCCTCACGCGTCGACGCGGGCGGATTCAAAGGCCAGCATGGCGCGTTTGACCGGCAGCCCCCAGTGATAGCCCCCTAACCCACCGGATTTGCGCAGGGCGCGATGGCAGGGGATCAACCAGCTGATCGGGTTACGCCCCACCGCCGTGCCCACAGCGCGGACCGCTTTGGGCGTGCCGATGGTCTGGGCGATTTCGGAATAGGTGGTCACATGACCCGACGGGATCGCCAGCAAAGCCTCCCACACCTTGATCTGGAAGGGCGCGCCGATCAGATACATCGGAGCCCTGTCGGTCCCGTCTCCCTGTAGGCCGAATGCAATCTGCACCCAGTCGCGCAGCACCGCCGGATCCTCGCGGAATGTCGCACCCGGCCAGCGACGGCACAAATCCTCCATCGCGGCATCGGTGCCCATCTCGGCCGAGAAAGCCAGCCCGCAGATCCCCCGTGGCGTGCCCATGACCAGTGCCGGGCCAAAGGGGCTGTCGAACCACCCCCACGAGATCACAAGCCCGTCGCCCTTGCGGGCGAAATCACCGGGGCTCATGGCTTCCCACCGCAGGAACATGTCATGCAGCCGGCCAGAGCCGGACAACCCCAGCTCGTGCGCCGTGTCGAGCGTGGTAAAGCGGTCGCGCAGCAGCGATTTGGCGTGATCCAGCATCAGGTATTGCTGATAGCGTTTCGGCGACACCCCCACCCACTGCGAGAAGAGCCGCTGGAAATGCGCCGGGCTCATCCCCATTTCGCCCGCGATCTGATCCAGCGCCAGCGGGTCGGCGGCGGCATCGATCAGATCAATCGCCCGCCGCATCACACCGTAGTGATAGGCGCTGCCGTCTGCAGTGGCGGCATCTTCGGGGGTGGTGGTTTGGGGCGTGTGCTGTGCATGTGTCATAGGGGCAGACTACGGCAGGCCCCGCCCCCGCGCGACCCGAAACATGCGCCAAATGACGCAGCCCCCTGCCGCAGCGACGCCCGTAAAATCCGCCGCGCGCGGCTTGCCCTGAGAGGCGAAACCACGCATACCCTTGGCGCATGGCCAAAACCCTTGATTATCACACGATCCGCGAGATTTTCACCCGCTTTCAGGACGCCGAGGCGGAACCGAAAGGCGAGCTGGATCACACCAACGTCTATACGTTGCTGGTCGCTGTCGCGCTGAGCGCGCAGGCCACGGATGCGGGGGTAAACAAGGCCACCAAATCCCTGTTCGAGATTGTCGAGCACCCGCAGCAGATGCTGGACCTCGGGCTGGAGGGGCTGACCGAACACATCAAGACAATCGGCCTGTTCCGCCAGAAGGCCAAGAACGTGATGAAGCTGAGCCAGATTCTGGTGGATGACTATGACGGGGTCGTGCCCAACAGCCGCGCGGCGCTGCAATCATTGCCCGGCGTGGGCCGCAAGACCGCGAATGTCGTGCTGAATATGTGGTGGCACTATCCGGCGCAGGCGGTGGACACGCATATCTTTCGCGTCGGCAATCGCACACGCATCGCCCCCGGCAAAACCGTCGATGCAGTAGAACGCGCGATCGAGGATAATATCCCTGTCGATTTCCAACACCATGCCCACCACTGGATGATCCTGCACGGGCGATACCATTGCAAAGCACGCAAACCCCTATGCAGAACCTGCATCATCCGTGACCTTTGCCCCTATGAGGAAAAAACCGAATGACCCAATACGAAGTGGTTGGCATCGGCAACGCTGTTGTCGATGTGATCTCGCATGCGGATGACGCGTTTCTGCAAGATAACGGCATCGAAAAAGGCATTATGCAGCTGATCGAGCGTGACCGCGCCGAAAACCTGTATGCGACAATGCAAGACCGTCTGCAGACCCCCGGCGGGTCGGTCGCCAATACCATTGCGGGCATCGGCGCGCTTGGCTTGCCCACGGCCTTTATCGGGCGGGTGAATGACGATGAGCTGGGGCAGTTCTATGCCAAAGCGATGACAGACATTGGCATTGATTTTGTCAACGCGCCTGTGACCGGGGGCGAGAACCCGACCTCGCGCTGCATGATCTTTGTGACCCCGGATGGGGAACGCTCTTTGAACACCTATCTTGGGATCTCTACTGGGCTTACCTCGGACGACGTTCCGCAGGCGGTGGCCTCCGGGGCCAAGCTGATGTTCCTAGAAGGCTACCTTTTTGACCACGACGCCGGCAAAACCGCCTTCCGCGAAGCGGCGCGCGCGGCGACGGCGGGCGGCGGCATGGCGGGGATCGCGATTTCCGACCCCTTCTGCGTGGAACGCCATCGGGATGACTTCCTCGCGCTGATCGAAAACGATCTGGGCTATGTCATCGGCAACGAGGCCGAGATCCGCGCCCTGTGGGAAACCGACGATCTGGAAGACGCGCTGACCCGCACGGCGGCGATCTGTGACACGGTCGTCTGCACCCGGTCCGGCGACGGTGTGACGCTGATCCGCAAGGGCGAACGCGTCGACGTGCCGGTGACCAAGGTGACCCCCGTGGATGCCACAGGCGCCGGCGATCAATTCGCGGCGGGGTTCCTCTATGGCATGGCCACGGGCCGCGACCTTGAAACATGCGGCAAGATGGGCAACATCTGCGCGGCCGAGGTGATCAGCCACATCGGTCCACGCCCGCAGACCTCGATGATGGAGCTGTTCAAGGAAAAAGGGCTGGTCTGATGCTGACCGACGGATATCACGACGTACCGCTTGGCAAACTGGCGATGGTTGTCACACATCTTGAGATGCGCGAGGCCGCCCCCCTGCGGGATGTCCCCGCCCCCGAGGGCGTGGCCCTGCGCGCGCTGACCCCGACACTGGACTGGTACCGTGATATCTTTCGGCGGGTCGGACAGGATTGGCTGTGGTTCGGGCGGCTCACAAAAACCGACGCCGAATTGCAGGCGCTGTTGTCGGATGCGGACACGCAGTTTTTCACGCTGACCAAGGATGGTCGCGACGAGGCGCTGCTCGAGCTCAAGTTCACGGCTGATGGCACGTGCGAGCTGGCCTATTTCGGACTGACCCCCGCGCTGATCGGGTCGGGTGCCGGGCGCTACCTGATGAACCACGCGATCCGCACGGCTTGGGCACGGCCGATCTCGCGGTTTCATCTACATACCTGCACGCTCGACAGTCCGCAGGCGCTGTCCTTTTACATCCGCAGCGGGTTTACCCCGTTCAAGCGGCAGGTCGAGGTCGCGGATGATCCGCGGCTGATCGATCTGTTGGACAAGGACGCAGGGGCGCATGTGCCGACCATCGGCTAGCGCCCCCGTGGCTCACCCCATCCGTTCAGAGGCGTAAGACCCCGGCGAGGCGGGGAAGACCACCGTCTTGTTGCCATTCACAAACACGCGCCGGTGGATATGCGCGTGAATGGCCCGCGCCAATACCTGACTTTCGACATCCCGCCCGAGCGAGACATAGTCTTCGGCGGATTGCGCATGGGTGACGCGCACGATGTCCTGTTCGATGATCGGCCCTTCATCCAGATCGGCGGTCACGTAATGCGATGTCGCCCCGATCAGCTTGACGCCGCGTTGGAACGCTTGCTTATACGGGTTCGCCCCCTTGAAGCTGGGCAGGAAAGAATGGTGGATATTGATGATCCGCCCCGACATCTTTTGGCACATCTCGTCTGACAGGATTTGCATGTAGCGCGCCAGTACAATCAGCTCGGCCCCCGCGTCTTCGACCACAGCCATGATCCGCGCCTCGGCGTCGGCTTTGTTTTCCGGCGTGACCTTGATGCAGTGGAACGGAATGTCGTTGTTCACGACGACCTTTTGATAGTCCATGTGGTTGGACACCACCGCGACAATATCGATTGGCAACGCGCCAATACGCCAGCGGTACAGCAGATCGTTCAGGCAGTGCCCGAAGCGCGAGACCATGATGACGACCTTCATCTTCACCGCTTCGTCGTGGAACTCATAGGCCATGTCAAAGGGCCGCGCCGCATCGGCAAAGCCGTCTGACAGGGTCGCCAGATCAACCTCGGCTTCGCTTTCAAAGCTGACGCGCATGAAGAAACCGCCGGTTTCCTTATCGTCGAACTGGGCACTGTCCGAGATGTTGCAGCCTTGATCGGCCAGATAATTCGCAATCGCCGCAACAACCCCGCGCGCAGAGGGGCAGGTCACGGTCAGGGCATATGTCTTCATCGGGATTTTTCCTGTGGCAAAGCGGTCCGACGTCGCGCGCCGATAGCCACCTGTTTCCTATCCGCCCCCGCCCCGTCAAGTTCGCGACGGCCGAAAAAGACACACGACGCCCGCGCGGCCGGTCAAATCAGCACAATCGGTTTCCGATCATGCACATTGGCCCATATCCGCTACGCAATCGGGCAGACGGTGAACGCGGCCCGCCCCTTTGTCAGGCGTCGGCGAAATGCTCGACAAAGGCGTTGACCACAGCGGTATAGACCTCGCGCTTGAACGGGACGATGTTGTCGACCAGTTCGCGCACCGGCAACCAGCGCCAGTCCGAGAATTCGGGGTGTTCGGTGTCCAGGTTGATCTCGTCATCCGACCCGTGAAAGCGCAGCAGGAACCACTTCTGCTCTTGCCCGCGGAACCGGCCTTTCCAGATGTTGGGCACCAGTTCGATCGGCAGGTCATAGGGCAACCAGCCCTCGGTCTGCGCCACCACGGTGACAGAGCTTGGGGGGATGCCTGTCTCTTCCTCCAGCTCGCGCAGGGCGGCGACTTCGGCGTGTTCGCCCTTTTCTACGCCGCCTTGCGGCATCTGCCATGCGTCCTGATCCCGGTCCCGACGTTGCCCGACAAACACATGCCCGTCGGCGTTGACCAGCATGACCCCGACACAGGGGCGATAGGGCAGTCGGGCGATTTCTTCTGGCGTCATATCGGGGGCCTTTCGCGGCAAGAGAAGTCATACCGGCGTTAGCACGAATCCCGCGCCCATGTATATTGGCTTACGCAGCGTTGTGCGTGACAGAACCGCAGGCTTGGGGTGAACTGCCGCACAGAACGGTCCAGTACCCTACATTCAGCCCTCGAAAGGTTTGCCAAATGTCCGACTATCCGCACCTGCTTGCCCCGCTTGATCTGGGGTTCACGACGTTGAAGAACCGCGTGTTGATGGGGTCTATGCACACCGGGCTTGAGGAAACACAGGACTGGAACCGCGTCGCCGAATTCTACGCCACCCGCGCGCGTGGCGATGTGGGGCTGATGGTGACAGGTGGCATCGGGCCCAACCCCGAAGGGTCGGTCGCCCATGGTGCCGCGATGATGCTGTCGCAAAAGGACGTGGACAACCACAGCATCGTCACCGACCGCGTGCACGAGGCAGGCGGCAAGATCGCGATGCAGATCCTGCACGCGGGGCGCTATGCCTTCAGCCCCGATTGCGTCGCCCCCTCGGCGATCAAATCCCCCATCTCGATGTTCGCCCCGAAAGAACTGGACGCGGAAGGCATCGAAAAGCAGATCAGCGATATCGCCGCCTGCGCCCTGCGTGCCAAACAGGCAGGCTATGACGGGGTAGAGGTGATGGGCTCCGAAGGGTATTTCCTGAACCAGTTCCTTGTCACCCACACCAACAAACGGACCGACGAATGGGGCGGGTCGTACGAGAACCGCATGAGGCTGCCAGTCGAGGTCGTGCGCCGCGTGCGCGAGGCCGTCGGCCCCGATTTCATCCTCATCTACCGTTTGTCGATGATCGACCTGATCCCCAACGGCTCAACCTTTGAAGAGGTCGTGCAGCTTGCCAAGGCGGTAGAGGCCGCAGGTGCCTCGATCATCAACACCGGCATCGGCTGGCACGAGGCGCGCATCCCGACGATCCAGACCTCGGTGCCGCGCGCGGCCTTTGCATGGGTCACGAAAAAGCTGATGGGTCAGGTGAACATCCCGCTGATCACCTCCAACCGGATCAACACGCCCGAGGTCGCCGAAGAGGTGCTGGTGGACGGCTGCGCCGACATGGTGTCGATGGCGCGTCCCATGCTGGCCGATGCCGATTTTGTCGCCAAGGCCGCCGCCGGAAAATCGGCCGAGATCGCACCCTGTATCGCCTGCAACCAAGCCTGTCTGGACCATACCTTTGGTGGCAAAATCTCGAGCTGTCTGGTCAACCCGCGCGCCTGCTACGAGACTGAACTGCGCGTCAATCCTGTTGACGCGGCCAAGACAATCGCCGTAGTGGGCGCGGGCCCTGCGGGGCTCTCTGCCGCCATCACCGCGGCAGAACGCGGCCATAAGGTCACCGTCTTTGACCGCGCAGCCGAGATCGGCGGCCAGTTGAACCTTGCCAAGCAGGTCGCCGGCAAAGAGGAGTTCTGGGGCCTCGTCGATTGGTATCGGGCGATGGTCAAGAAATACGACGTCACCGTGAAGCTGAACACCGAAGTCTCGGCCAATGACCTGGGCGCGTATGACGAGGTGATTATCGCCACCGGCGTGATCCCCCGCGACCCGCAAATCCCCGGTCAGGACGCGGGCAATGTGGTCAGCTATATCGACATCCTGAACGGCACCGTCACCGCTGGTCAGCGTGTCGCTGTCATCGGCGCGGGCGGCATCGGTTTCGATGTGTCTGAACATCTGGTGCATGACGGGGACAGCACCACCACCAACCTGCCCGAATGGATGAAGGAATGGGGCGTCACCGACCCCGCCGATCACCGATCTGGCCTCGCGCCCGAAGGTCCGCAGCCGCACGCCCCCGCGCGCGAAGTGACCATGCTGCAGCGCAAGACCACCAAGGTCGGCAAGGGCTTGGGCAAGACGACCGGCTGGATCCACCGCGCGTCCCTGACCATGAAGAACGTGCAGATGATCGCGGGCGTCAACTACGAGAAGATCGACGCAGAGGGCCTGCACATCAGCTTTGGCGAAGCGCGTGAAAAGCCGCAGGTGATCGCGGCGGATACGATCGTGCTTTGTGCCGGTCAGCTGTCGGACCGGTCGCTGGCCGACGCGCTAGAGGTCAAGGGCATCCCGTGCCATGTTATCGGCGGCGCGGATGTCGCGGCTGAACTGGATGCGAAACGCGCGATTGACCAAGGCACCCGTCTGGCCGCTGCGCTGTAAGGTATGTCGACCAAAACGGGGCAGGCTGTCGTGGCCTGCCCCGTCTTTCGCCCGCGCCACAAGGGCAGCACATCTTGCGCCTCCGCGCCGGTCTGTCAAAATGCCCGGATCAATAGATGTTTCAGGGTGTGGCCATGCCGATTTGCGTTTTCGATATCTTTGCCGATGGCACGACCCAAGTGCCTACCGACACGCATCTTACGGGGCCGGGCATCTACCGCTGGTGGCACTTTGATCTGGCCGACCCGATGCTTGAACCCTGGGTCCGCGAACACTTGCATGAAATCCCCGCCGGGTCGCTGATCCAGAAACAGACCCGCCCGCGCTGTGACCGCTTTGAAGGCGGGCTGATCCTGAACCTGCGCGGCATCAATATGAACGAAGGGCAGGATGCCGATGAAATGGTATCGGTGCGGATGTATGTGGATTCCGACCTGCTGATCACCGTGCGCCGCAAGAAGGTCTTTGCCATCGACGCGATCCGCCGCGACGCCGAAGCGCAAAAGGCCCCTCCTAGCCCTGCCGAGTTCCTTGAGGAACTGGTGGGCCGTCTGACCCAGAGGGTGCAAGAACACGTCGCAGGGCTGGATGAACAGGCGGAGTTCTTCGAGGATGATCTAGAGGACAAGAACACCCCGATGCCGCATGAGCTGCCCGAAATCCGGCGCAGCGTGATCCGGCTGCGGCGCTATCTTGACCCCCAACGCGAGGCGCTGGCCAAGCTGGCCGCCTTTGATATTCCGCTGATCCCCGACGAAAGCCAGCTTGAGCTGCGCGAGCAGGCCAACAGCGCGCTGATCGCGGTAGAAGAGCTGGACGAGCTGCGCGACCGGCTGGTGTCGGTTCAGGAAGAGCACGACGCCAATATCGCGCAGCGCCAGGCGCGCCACGGCTATGTGCTGTCGGTCGCCGCGGCGATCTTTCTGCCGCTGGGGTTTCTGACAGGTCTGTTCGGCGTCAACGTTGCCGGGATGCCGGGGGTGGACCATCCTTGGGCGTTTACCATCCTCTGTCTTGGCATGGCGGGGCTGGCGCTGCTTATGTTTCTGGTCCTGAAACTAGTCCGCTGGATTTAGCCACAGCACGGCGCGCCCTGTTTCCCCGCCGCGAACGATCCCTATAAATACCTCTCCACTGTCTCACCGCTGCCGTGATCCTGCCTGATTTGGCCCCCATACCCTTTTCAGACGCAGATGATGAAAGGGGACGGGTATGGACCGCCTGACAGAGATGGAAGCATTCGCCACGGTCGTGGACCAGGGTGGCTTTACCGATGCGGCCAAGAAGATGGGTATCTCCAAATCCGCCGTATCCAAACACGTATCCTCGCTTGAAGCGCGGCTTGGGGCGCGGTTGCTGAACCGCACGACCCGCCGTGTCAGCCCGACAGAGATCGGGCTTGCCTATTACGACCGCGCCCGCCGTGTGCTGAATGACGCGGGCGAAGCCGATGCGCTTGTGACCTCTATGCAATCCGCGCCTTCGGGCCTTTTGCGGATCTCGGTCGCGACGGACTTTGGCGTGAACCATCTGTCGCCCGCCCTGTCCGAGTTTCTGGCCGATTTCCCCGACATCACCGTCAACATGGTGCTGAACAACCGCTACGTCGAACTGATCAGCGAAGGTTTCGATATGGCCGTCCGTATCGGAGAGCTGGAGGACAGCACCCTGCGGGCCCGCAAGCTGACCGAGACGACCAAACGCATGATCGCCTCCCCCGCCTATTTCGAGAAATACGGCCGCCCCGAAAAGATCGACGATCTGAACGATCACAAGCTGCTGCATTATTCCAACCAGTCCAGCGGCAATATGTGGAAGCTGACCTCGCCGTCGGGCGAAAAGCGTCAGGTGCGCACCGCTGGTTGGCTGTCGGTGAATGACGGGCAATCGCTGCTGAACGCCGCCATTTCTGGCCTTGGCATCGCCTACCTGCCGAGCTTTCTGTATGCCGACGCGATGGAGAAAGGGCTGGTCGAAGACGCAATCCCCGATCTCCCGCTTGAGACCCAAGGCATCTACGCCGTCTATCCTCCGGGCCGGTTCACCCAGCCCAAGGTGCGCGCCTTCATTGATTTTCTAGCCCATACCTTTGCCGAAAAAGGTCCAACGGACTGGTAACACGAGATCACCAACTGCCCTCGGTGAACTGAGCCCACATGTGGCTGCCCCCGCTCCCTTTTCAGGGATGCGGGGATTTTTCTGTTCGGGGTCAGGGCGCGGGTAAAAGCACGGCCTCGACCCGTCGATTGGCGTCGCGCCCCGCTTTGGTCTGGTTGGACGCGATTGGCGACAGATAGCCCATGCCCTGCGCCTCGATCCTGTCGCCCGCGATGCCATGCGCCGTGATCAGCCGCCGCCGCACCGCCGCCGCGCGGCTTCGCGACAGGGCAATATTATTTTGCAGCCCGCCGACGCTATCGGTGTGGCCCACCAAAACAATCCGCAGATCAGGCTGGGCTTTCAGCACCGCCGCCAGATTGGCCAGCGCATCAAACTCCCCCTGCCCCAAGGCCGCGGTACCGGTGCCGAAATCAAGCGCAGCCAGCACCACATGGCCGGTATTCTGCAACGCCGCAGCCATCTCTGACTGGCTTTGTGCGGGGGCATCGGGGGCCAAGGTCTGGGTGTCTTCCGCCACCTCTGGCACCGACGGGCTGGACGCCTGGCCTTGCGCATCCGCCTCAACGATCTGCAGATAGGCAGAGGTATCGGTTGTGCTGACCAGAAGGGTCGCAACGGCGTCAGGTGATTGCAGCGACCCTTTGACGGCGGTGACAAACTGGTACTGGCGCAGATCGACATACATGTTCGGCGCGGGCAGTGTTTCGATCGCAAAGCGGAAATCGAAACCGCCGCAGACCTCGGCGCTGCAATCCAGCACGATCCTGTAGCCCGCGTCCTCTAGCTGGGTGCGCAGGGGCCGCATAATCTGTAGGGGCGTGAGGCCCGGAGCCTCTAACCGCCAGGCAGAGCGCGCGATGGACCCTTCGATTTTGACGCTGGCAAAGCCGCCGTCCTCAAAGGCAGAGGTCGGGGCAAGGTAGCTGTCAGGGTCGGTATCGCGGATCACGGTCTGCCGCGCCGCCCCGGGCAGCGACAGATCCAGCGCATGGGCCGTGCCCGCCAGTAAAAGCCAGATCAGCCCGGCACGCCAGAGGATCATCTGAATTGCGCGTGGTAAGCGTCGTTCGGTTTCATTTCGGTCGCGCTGGCGACGCGGTTGGTCATATTGAAGAACCCCGTGACCGATGCGATGTCAAAGATATCGCGGTCGGAAAAGCCCACATCGCGCAGCGCCTGACGGTCCGCCTCGGTGGTTTTGGCACTTGCGACGGTCAGGTGTTCGGCAAAAGCCAGCATCGCCGTTTGCCGCGCATCCAGATCGGCGACACGCCAGTTCATCACCATCTGTTCCCCAAGGATCGGATTGCCCGACAGTTGCCGCACCGCCGCGCCATGGGCTGTCAGACAATAGTAGCATTTGTTCACGGACGACACGACGACCGCAATCATTTCGCGTTCCAGCTTTGAAAGGTTCGACGCGCCCAGCATCAGGTCGTTGTACATCGCGGTAAAGGCGTTCAGCTTGTCGATGTCAAAGGCATAGGCCTGTAGCACATTCGGCACCATCCCCAGCTTCTCCTGACAGACATCAAAGTATTTCTGCGTGTCCTCGGGCAGCGGATCGACCATCGGCAGGTTCAGGGCAGTGGGGGCATCATGCGCCATGGGGCGGCTCCTTTAGTCAGGGGATTGACGGTAATGATAGTGCCCTACCAGATCAAAGCCCAGTCCTTGATACAGGCGGTTCGCGGCCGCGTTCGCCTTTGTGCAAAGAACCGCCACCTGCGTCGCCCCCTGCGCCTGCGCCCAGAAACCGGCGCTGCGCATCAGCCATTTGGCGACACCCTGCCCGCGCTGGTGTTCCAGCACCTCGACCGCATGGACCATGCACACGCCCTCATGCAGCGCGGCAAAGGCGACGCCACCGGGCATCTCGTTCCAGCGGGTCAGGATCGCGGTTTTGGTCGCGGCGCGGTGCATCACGTTGATCCGCTCGGGGCCCACGCCGCCCTTGGCCCAAATCTCTGTCATGATGGCCAGCGGCTCCCATATCTGGAAAGCGGTCACCCGCGGCATCGGCACATCGGTCAGCTTGCCGACAGGCGCGATATAGACATTCACCGGATCGACGATGTCATACCCGCGCGCGGCCAGTTCTGTATCCAGCGTGTCGTCGCCGTCGCGGATCATGAAGATTGGGCGCTGGTCCATGGCGTGCATCGCGGCCTCGGCCTGACCGATATCCGCATTGGGTTCGGCCATCGTCGCGGCAGAGACGCGTTTGCCCCCGCCCTGCCCGTCCCGCAGAGTCCAGCCGGTTTCGGTCCAGATTTTCGCGGCGGGCCATGTGTGGTCGATGACCTGATAAAGCTGCGCCAGATCGGTCACGGGAACACCTGCGCGAGCTTTGCCATCGCCGCGTCGACCTCGGCCTGATCATTGCCCCGGATCACGATATGCGCGCCGTATTTGCCGTCTTTCTGGAAGGGGTAGGACCCGATAGAGAGGTTGGGATAGCTATGCGCCAACTCTCCCAACGGTCCGGCGATGTCGCCCTCTCCGCGTTCGATGCGATGGGTGGCGCTGATCAGGGGGGCCCCACCGGTCAGGGTTGGCAGAACGCTGGCGACCATTGCCTCGAACACGGCGGGGACACCGGCCATGACATAGACGTTTTCCAGCTTGAACCCCGGTGCCGCCGACACGGGATTGTCGATCAGCGTGGCATCATCGGGGATACGCGCCATGCGCAGACGGGCGGTGTTCAGCTCTGTCGCGCTTTTGGCGTAGTGGTCGGCCAGAATGCCGCGGGCATCCTCGCGCACGTCGATATGCTTGTTGAACGCAGCGGCGATGCAATCGGCGGTGATGTCATCATGGGTCGGCCCGATACCGCCACTGGTGAACACGCTGTCATAGACGCGCGACAGTTCCTGCACGGCGGCAATGATCGTGCCGTTTTCATCCCCCACCACACGGACTTCTTTCAGGTCGATCCCGACGCTGGTCAACTGCCCCGCCAGATGGTGCATGTTTGAATCGCGGGTGCGCCCCGACAGGATCTCATCGCCGATGACGATCATCGCAGCAGTGGGGTTGGGCATGGCTGTCTCCTTGAGGGGCCGTTGATTGAGGTATAGGTCACCCCCCATGCGCTTTCAAACCGAACTTGTCCCCGCCCGCCTGATCCGCCGCTACAAACGGTTTCTGGCCGATTGCCAGCTTGAGGACGGCACCGAGGTGACGGCGCATTGCGCCAACCCCGGGTCTATGATGGGGCTGGCCACAGCGGGCATGAAAATATGGCTTGAGCCCAATGATGACCCCAAGCGTAAGCTGAACTACGGCTGGCGGCTGGTTGACCACGAGAACGGGCATTTCACCGGCGTCGATACCGCGCTGCCGAACCGTGCGATCAAGGCCGCGTTAATGGATCGGCAGATCGCCCCGCTCGCGGGCTACACGACCGTGCGACCCGAAGTGAAATATGGTGAAAACTCGCGCATCGACTTTCTGCTGGCCGAGCCCGGCCTGCCCGACGCCTATGTCGAGGTGAAATCCGCCACCCTGTCGCGCCGCGAGGGGCTGGTCGAATTCCCCGACAGCGTGACCAAACGCGGCGCAAAGCATCTGGGAGAGCTGGCGCAGATGGCACGGGACGGGCACCGCGCCGTGCTGCTGTATCTGGTGCAGCGGACCGATTGCAGCGCCTTTAGCGTGGCGGCCGATATCGATCCTGCCTATGCCGCCGCTTTTGCCGACGCCCGCGCCGCAGGGCTGGAAACCCATGTCATCGGCACCCATATCAGCCCCCTTGGGGTCAGCGTTGCGGGCGCAATCCCCCTAATCGACCCGCCTGCACTGGCTCTTGGGGGCCAAGCGGGTTAGACAGCACCAAATTCATATGACGGAGACAGCGGTGATGAACGAACACCGAGGACGCCAGACCAAAGATGGCATTCGCATTTACGACCCCTCGGATTTCGCGGGGATGCACGCGGCGGGCAAGCTGGCGGCGCAAATCCTTGATGACATCGCCGAACATGTGTTTGTCGGACAGACCACCGGTGCCATTGACGGTGTGATCACGCAGATGATCGAAGACGCCGGCGCGAAGTCTGCCACCATCGGGTATAAGGGCTATCAACACGCCAGCTGTATCTCGTTGAACCATGTCGTCTGCCACGGCATCCCCGGTGACAAAAAGCTGAAGGATGGCGATATCCTGAACATCGACGTCACCGTGATTGTCGATGGCTGGTACGGAGATAACTCGCGCATGTATGTCGCGGGCAAGCTGTCGCGCAAGGCAGAGCGGTTGATCAACGTGACCCATGACGCGCTGATGCGCGGGATCGAGGTCGTGAAACCCGGCAATACCTTTGGCGACATCGGCCACGCGATCCAGACTTTCGCGGAATCCCACCGGATGAGCGTTGTGACAGATTTCTGCGGTCACGGGCTGGGCCGCGTGTTCCACGCACCGCCAAACGTGCTGCACTATGGCCGCCCCGGCACCGGTGCCGTGCTGGAACCCGGCATGTTTTTTACCATTGAACCGATGGTCAATCTGGGCCGCGCAGAGACCAAGGTCTTGGCCGATGACTGGACAGCGGTCACCCGCGACAAATCCCTGTCAGCGCAGTTTGAACACTCTATCGGCGTGACCGAAACCGGATACGAGATCTTTACCGAATCCCCCGCCGGTATGTTCCACCCGACCTATAGCCAGGGCTGATCCTCAGCCCCGGCGCTTGGCCAGCTTCAGCTCGATCACGGCCCACAGCACGCTGCCTGCATAGGCAAAGCAGCAGATCACCAATGTGGCCCAGGGGAAGCTGACCAGGCAGGCGATAAAGCCGGTAAAGAAGATCAGGAAATAGGTCACGTTGGCGCGCGAAAAGCTGACCGATTTGAACGACCACGTGGGGATGCGGCTGACCATGACCCAGCCGACCAGCACGATATACAGGCTGGATACCACGTCGGGCAGCGCCGCACCGGGGCCGAAGGCATAGGGCAGATAGATCGGCAGCATCACCAGCATCGCACCTGCAGGCGACGGCACACCGGTGAAATAGCCGCCATCGTCCAGCGGGTCTTTGGTCCGGGAATCGACGTTGAACCGCGCCAGCCGCATGACGCAACAGATCGCAAAGACCAGCACCGCCAGCCAGCCCGCGCGGTAGGAATCCTGCAGCCCCCAGAAATACACCACCAAAGGCGGGGCAACGCCGAAGTTCACAAAATCCGCAAGACTGTCGAGCTCGGCCCCGATCTTGCTGTTGAAGCCCAGATAGCGCGCGGTGCGCCCGTCCATCCCGTCAAGGATACTCGCCAACGTGATCAGCGCCACAGCCAGCGCGATATTCCCCTCGGCGGCGAAACGGATCGCGGAAATACCGGCACAGATCGCGGCAATCGTCAGCATGTTGGGCAACAGCTGTAGCAACGAGAATTCGGTTTTCGTCTTATCCGGCGCGACGGGGGGCTGATCGGTCATCTCAGGAAAGCTCTGCCAGCACGGTTTCGCCTGCGACCATCGTCTGGCCGATGCTGACGCGCGGGGTGACCCCCTCGGGCAGGTAGACATCGACGCGCGACCCAAAGCGGATCAGACCAAAGCGTTGACCCGCCTGCGTATGCGCGCCCTTCTTGGTGAAACACACGATACGACGCGCTACCAGACCGGCGATCTGGACGGCGGCGACCTCGCGACCGTCGGCCATCTTGATGCGCAGGCTGTTGCGTTCGTTATCCTCGCTCGCCTTGTCCAGCGAAGCGTTGAAAAACTTGCCGGGGCGGTAAGCGATTTCGGTGATCTCGCCTGCGACGGGGGCGCGATTCACGTGGCAGTTAAATACGTTCATGAACACGCTGACCCGTGTCAGCGGCGTGTCGGGCATCCCCAACTCTGCGGGGGGTACGGCAGGTTCGATCAGTGATACGATGCCATCGGCAGGGCTGATAACAAGGTTATCGCCCTTGGGTGTCACCCGTTCAGGGTCACGGAAAAAGTAGTAGCACCAGACGGTTGCGCCCACCCCCAGCCATCCCAGTGGTTCAGCGATGATAAAGAGCACCAGCGTGATCGCGGCAAAGATCGCCACGAACTTGCGCCCCTCGGGGTGCATCGGCTTGATGAAGGTGCTGGTCATGCTCAGGCTCATGGCGGTCTACTTTCCTTTACGTCTTTGTTAGCACATAGGCCGCAGCGCAGCGAATGCAAAGCGGCAACTGTTGATGGCCACTGGGCTAGTCTTGGCGCAGCAGGGTGATCCAGGTGTCGCCATACTTGCGCTTGTCCTCGCGCGTGAACCCTTGGGGCGGATCAAGCGGGGCGTTTTCCTCGCAGACGATCATGGCATCGGGTGTCAGCCAGCCGCCCGCGCGCGCCTTGACCAAGGCGGTCTGACCCATCCCCTTGCCATAAGGCGGGTCAAGAAAGACCAGATCGAACGGTGCCGCGATCCACCCCCCAAGGGCCGTCGCGTCGGAGCGCATCAGCGTGGTCGCGCCCTCGGCCCGCATCTTCTTGATGTTCTCGGTGATCAGCTTTTGCCCGACGCGCCCGTTCTCGATGAACACCACCTCGCGCGCACCGCGCGACAACGCCTCTAGCCCAAGGGCACCGGTGCCCGCGAACAGGTCAAGCACCCGCGCGCCGTTGATCACATTGTGATGGGTCAGCATCGAAAACAGGCTCTCGCGCACGCGGTCAGAGGTGGGGCGCAAATGCGCATCCGCATCGCCCTTGCCCACGTCGGCCAGTTGGGTGCCACGGTGTTTGCCAGCGATGATCCTCATGACTTCAGCAGTGCCTTCAAATCTGTGCTCGGGTCTTCGATCAGCGCAGGTGCGGGGGATTTGCCCGCCTCGATCAACCGGCGCCCGATCATGAAGCCGCGCGGATCGTTCATCGCATCCACCGCCAGCAGTTCGTCCCCGCGATAGTACCAGAAGGCCACGCTATCGGCATCGCTGCGTCGGGTGATCACGCGATCATAGCCCATGTTCAGCCCCGCGATCTGCAGTTTCACGTCATACTGGTCCGACCAGAACCACGGCTTGGCGACATATTCCTTATCCGCACCCATGATGTTTTCCGCGACCAGCTCGGCCTGATCAATGGCGTTTGGCACAGATTCCAGCCGGATGCGCCCGCCGCGATAAGGGAAGGACGCGCAATCGCCTGCAGCCCAGACATGCGGCGCAGAGGTGCGCCCGTGGCTGTCGGTCATAATGCCGTTGTCATTCACGATCCCCGCCGCATCGGCCAGCGCCGTCGCCGCCCCGATGCCAACGCCGACGATCACGAAGTCCACGTCCAGCGTCGTGCCGTCCGACAGTTCAGCGCCGGTGACATGCGTGTCGCCTGTCAAACGCTCAAGCCCGACGCCTTCGCGGATGGTGACGCCATGCGCCTCGTGCAGCGCGCGGAAAAAGTCAGAGGTCTGCGGGGCCGCGACCCGTTGCAGGATGCGATCGCTCATCTCTACCAGTGTCACCTGCAACCCCAGCTTGGCCGCGACCGAGGCGGCCTCTAGCCCGATATAGCCACCGCCGACGATCAGCACCCGCGCGCCTTTGGTAAAGCGCGGGCCCATCGTATCGACATCGCTGAGGTCGCGCACCACATGCACGCCCGCCAGATCGCCACCGATATGCGCGGGCAGACGGCGCGGGAAAGATCCGGTGGTCAGCACCAGATCGTCATAGGCCATATCCCCGCCATTCACCCGCACGGTCTGCGCCGCCGGATCGATGCTGTCGACCGCGGTGCCCAGCATCAGGTCAATCCCGTGGTCGGCGTAAAAACTCTCGGGCCGCAGATAGAGCCGCTCAAGCGCCATGTCGCCCAGCAGATAGGCCTTGGACAAGGGCGGGCGCTGGTAGGGGGGCACGGTTTCGGCCCCGATCAACGTGATCTTACCCTCAAAGCCGGAGTTGCGCAGCTTGGCCACACAGGATGACCCCGCCTGCCCTGCCCCGATCACCACCACATGACCCATCCTTGCCCCTTTCGAAAAAACCGTGTTCCTGCCTGCGTGCAAAGCCTATATCTTCCGTGAAGACAAACGCAATGACACGAAAGGTCACGCATATGACGATTTCTCAAGGCGACACGCTGCCCGATGCGACGCTGGTGCAAATGGGGCCGGACGGCCCGCAGCCTGTGCAGATGGCTGACAAGCTAAAGGGCCGCAAGGTCGTCGTCTTTGCCGTGCCCGGTGCCTATACGCCCACCTGCGATTCCGCCCATGTGCCCAGCTTTGTGCGCACCAAGGACCAGTTCGACGCCAAAGGCGTGGACGAGATCATCTGCGTGTCCTGCAATGACCCCTTTGTTATGGCCGCTTGGGGTGAATCGACAGGCGCGACGGCGGCTGGCATCACCATGCTCGCCGATGCCAACAGCGCCTTTACCAAAGCCATCGGCATGGAATTCTCGGCCGAGCCCGCGGGGCTGATCTCGCGCTCCAAACGCTATGCGATGCTGGTGGATGACGGCAAGGTCACGCTGTTCCAGGCCGAGGTCCAACCCGGCGTCTGCGACATGTCGGGCGGCGAGGCGCTGCTGGACAACATGTAATCCTGCACGACCCTGAAGAAGAAAAACGCAGCCGCGGGGGCACCGCGGCTGCGTTTTTCTTTGGATAAGTCGATGGTCAACGGTGCCTCAGCCCGCTTTGACCTCGCCCATCAATCCATCCATCTTGCGCGCCAGCTTGGCATCAAGCGAGCTTAGGCCATCCACGTCATGGGTCGTCAGGGTGACGATCACCTTGTTATAGACGTTCTCCCACTCTGGATGGTGGTTCCATTTCTCGGCCCAGATCGCCGCGCGGGTCATCCAGCCGAAAGCATCCGCGAAATCATTGAACTTGAAGGTTTTGACGATCGCATCCCGGTCCTCCACCATAGCCCAGCCTGTGCTGAACAAGGGGGCCAATACGGTTTTGCGCGTCTCTTCGCTTAATCTTTCGCTCATTCCTGTTCCTCAACCTCGACCCTTTTGAATGGGCCGTAATCTGTCAAAATGTCTATCTCTTCGTCAACGGCTGCCCGTTCCTCTACAAGATAGTCGTCAACAGCGCGCATAAAACCCTCGTCCCGCATCCAATGCAGCGACCACGTCGCCTGTGGCAGGTAACCGCGCGCGAGCTTGTGTTCCCCCTGCGCACCTGCCTCGACGGTAGAGAGGCCCAGTTTGATCGCGATATCGATGGCCTGATAATAGCACAATTCAAAGTGCAAGAACGGATGATGTTCAGTGCAGCCCCAATAGCGCCCATAAAGCGCATCTGCGCCGATAAAGTTCAGCGCCCCCGCCACCCATGCACCATCCCGCTTGGCCAGCACCAGTGCCATGTCGTCGCGTAGCTGGTCCTGGGCGATGTCGAAAAAGGCGCGTGTCAGATAGGGCGTGCCCCATTTTCGCGCACCTGTGTCCTGATAGAATTGCCAGAAGGCATCCCAATGTTCGGGCTGAAGATCGTCACCGGTGAACACCTCTATCTCTCCGCCAAAGGCCTGTGCCTGCTGGCGTTCCTTGCGGATGTTCTTGCGCTTGCGCGAGCTGAGCGTGGCAAGAAACCCGTCGAAGTCCTTAAAGCCCGCGTTGTGCCAGTGGAACTGCTGGCTTTTGCGGGAAAGCATGCCCAGTTGCTCTGCGGCGGCGGCCTCGTCTTGGGTACAAAAGGTAATGTGCAAGGACGACAGCCCGTTTGAATCGGTCAGCTGGACCGCCCCCTGGATGAGGGCCGCGGTGCCCGTCTCTTCGAACCCCGGACGGGTCAGGAAACGGCGGCCCGTGGCCGGGGTATGGGGCACGGCGATCTGCAGCTTGGGGTAATAGCGCCCGCCCGCCCGTTCAAACGCATGGGCCCAGCTGTGGTCAAAGATGTATTCACCCTGACTGTGTGACTTGGCGTACATCGGCGCAACCGCGATGATCTGACCGTCAATGGCAGCGCTGAGATATTGCGGCTGCCACCCCGTACCGGGGCCGACGCTGCCGCTTTCCTCTAGCGCTGAAAGGAAACGAAAGGTGGTGAAAGGGTCCGCGGGGCGCGCGCCCCCGGCGGCTTCGGGACAGGCACAGGCATCCCATTCCGCCTGACCGATTTGCGCGATGCGCGAGGCAATTCTGATTTCGACGTCGCGCGCGTTCATACTGGATGTCCCGTTGTCATAGGCCTTATCTGTGGCCGAAGCCGGACGGTTCAACCTTGCAGCGGCGCGTCATAGCCTTCGAAGGTGATATTATGCGCAAATTCGCGTGCGCCGTTTTCAACTGAAAGACTGCGCACGGTCCAGCAGCAGATCATCGCGCCTGCCTCGCGCAGTTCAGCCACGCGGGGGCGGGGCAGATCGTCGACCTCGTGGCTGATGAAACACGCGCCGGTGCGGTGGTAATCGGGGATCTCGCGCAGGCGGTCGCAGGTGGCTTTGGGCAGCGGCCATTCGACATAGCGATAGGCGCTTGTCACCAATCCACGCGGCACATGCGGCAGCAGCTCTGCCATCCGCGCGACGCTGTTGGGGTTGAACGACATGACAGCCACATCGCCCACATAGTCGCGCAGGGCGTCTGCCACCGCATCTTCCAGCGGCCCGATGTCGGTGCCCATTGCACCGTCCTGATCCTTGATCTCGACCAGCAGCGGCACGCGCCCTGCGATCAGGTCCAGCACCTGCGGCAAGGTTGGAATAGTGTCACTGCCGCCGGTGAGCGTAATCTGGCACAGGTCATCCGCATCGCGTTGCCGGATGGCACCGGTCTGGCCTGTCAGGCGATCCAGCGCATAGTCGTGAAACACCAGCGCCACACCATCGCGTGACAGTTGCACATCAAGCTCGATGCCATAGCCCCGATCAATCGCGGCCTGAAAGGCGGCAAAGCTGTTTTCGGGCCGACCGGCATCGCGGTGATGAAAACCGCGATGCGCAATAGGAGTCGTATAAAACGCCTGTGGTAGGGTCATTCGATTTCGAAGATGCCTTCGATCTCGACCGCGACACCCAGCGGCAAGGAGGCGGCAGAAACGGCCGAGCGCGCGTGACGCCCCGCATCCCCCAAAGCTTCGACAAGGAAGTCAGAGGCTCCGTTAACCACTTTGGGCTGGTCGGTGAAGTCGGCGGTGGAGTTCACAAAGGCCGTCAGCTTCACCACCCGCTTGAGCCGTTCGATATCGCCGTCACATGCGGCTTTGACCTGCGCCAGCAAGCTGATCGCGCAGGTCTTGGCGGCTTCGGCACCCGCGGCGACATCCATATCCGCGCCCAGTTTTCCGGTGATGAACCCGTCCGGCCCGTTCGAGATCTGGCCCGAAACATAGATCGTGTTGCCGGTTTTCACGAAGGGCACATAGTTCGCCGCAGGGGCAGGTGCGTCAGGCAGGGTGACGCCAAGATCGTTCAGACGGCTGGTGATGCTCATGGGGGACTTCCTTGGAATGAATGGCTTTGGCGGGACGATAGCGATGCGATGCCGAAACGAAAAGACCCAAGAGGGAGGAACTGCAACACCTGCCACCAACGCGAGATGCCCAAGGAAACTCATGTTGCGTATTTCGGGGACGCTGCGCATAACAAACCATGTTTTTCACGCGTTTTCGGGATTTATACCATGTCCAAGGCCACGACCCTCTCCACATCGCTGCGCGCCCTTGTGGGTGTCACTTTGGTTGCAGGTCTTGCCGCCTGTAGCGGTGCATCGCGCCCCCAGCCCGCAGGAGTCAATGACCCGCACGAGGCCGGTAACCGCAAGGTCCACGCCTTCAATCAGAAGATCGGCGGATCGGGCAAACCCAACCGCGTGCTGGAGGCGGTGCCGATCGAATTCCAGACGGTCGTGCATAACGTCTCCGAGAACCTGTCGATGCCGCAAGCTGCCGTTAACAGCGCCTTGCAGGCGGATCTTGCGGGCTTTGGCCTGTCGACCTACCGCTTCTTGGTAAACAGCACGCTTGGGATGGGCGGCCTGTTCGATGTCGCGAGCGAATTCAAAGTGCCCGAGCATGATACCGACTTTGGCGAAACGCTATATGTCTGGGGTGTGGGCGAAGGCCCGTATATCGAACTTCCCCTGATCGGCCCGTCCACCCGTCGCGACACCACCGGCCGCGTGGTGGACCTGTTCACCAACCCGCTGTCCTATACGCTTGATAGCCCCGAAAGCTATGTCGGCACCGTCACCGGCTATGCCGATAGCGCATTCGAGAAAAACCGCCGCATCGTGAATGGCAAGCAAGTGCCAATCTCCGCATCGGGCGACAGCTATGCTCAGGCACGTCAGGACTATCTGCAAAAGCGCCGTGCCGATCTGTCGCGCCCCACCAGCATCGCCGCCACCACCGGCCCGCGCATGGTTGACTAAGCATTAAATAACTCGCGCCTCCCTTCCGGTCTCTTTCGGATAGGGGCGCGCGATTCAGGTCAGGGCAGCTTGGCAACGGGCCTGCGGAGGATCATTATCAGGGCATGGATATCACCCTGATCAAAACCTTTATCGAAGTCGCCAACACCGGCTCTTTTGTCGCTGCTTCCGAACGGCTGTTTGTCACCCAATCCGCTGTCAGCCTGCGCGTGCAACGGCTTGAGGACAGCCTAGGCCACCCGCTGTTCAAACGATCGAAAGCGGGGGCGGTGCTGACCTCGGAAGGCGAACAATTCACCTCATATGCGCTGAGCCTTCTTAAGATATGGGAAGAAGCCCGGCAGCAGATCGCGATCCCCGAAGGATACAGCCGCAGCTTTTCCTTCGGCGCGCAGCACGCCCTTTGGCACAAGCTTGGCTTTCGCTGGATCGACGCGATGCAAACGATGATGCCCGAACTGAGTATTCACGCCGAAATGGGCATGTCCGACCGGCTGACACGGTTTCTGGTCGAAGGGGTTATTCAGGCCGCTTTGCTTTACACCCCGCAGCTGCGCCCCGGATTGCGCGTCGAACCCGTGCTGGAGGAAGAACTGATTCTTGTCGCGTCCTTTGAAACGGACGTCAAAGATCTTGGCAAAGAATATGTCGCGGTCGACTGGGGGCCGGAGTTTACGCATATGCACGCCAGCGCCCTGCCCCATCTGACCAATTCGGGGCGATCATTGGCCCTTGGCGGGCTTGCGGCCGACTATATCGTCAACCGTCGCGCCGCTGCCTACCTGCCCGCACGGGCAGTGCAACGGTATCTCGACGTTGGAAAACTGCATGTTGTGGCAAATTCCCCACGCTTTGCGTACCCCGCATGGGTGGTCTGGCGCGAAGATCTGGACCCCGAGATGCTGTCGATCGCTCGGCGTAGTTTGATGGACCTCGCTCAAGCGGCTGAAAATCAACAAAATATCCTGATCGAGAGCTTGGACAACGGGCAAAAGACGCCTTAATTCCGCTTCAAGGGCAGTTAAAACAAGTAATACTTGCTTCATGCACGATTTATTCGAATTTCACTTATCTGACCCCCTATCTTAAATCCATTCTCAGCAGAGATGCTCTCGCCTCAATCAACGAGGCGGGTCACTTCTAAGGGAAAGGATTCCCCAATGAATACAGTACTTAAAGCGTCCGCGGTTTCCGTAATCGCACTCTTGGCTGCTGCTCCAGTTTTCGCGCAGCAACGTGCGCTTGGCATTGAAACGCTGAACGACCAGATCGAAGACATCACCGATGACGTGAACACCGACCTGGCCCGCGGCACCGACGCAGAACGTTATGGCGCCAATGGCGTTGCCCAAGGCTGGCGCGGGTCTTTCGCCCTGTCCGCATCGGGCACCAGCGGCAACACAGACAACGGCGAAGTATCGGGCGCTGGCCGCCTGACATACGGTGTCGGCGACTGGAACCACCTGGTTGGTTTTGCGGTAGAATACGGCGAAGCAAACGGCACCAAGAGCGAAGAGAAGTTCTTTGGTACCTATGAAGGTAGCCGCTACTTCACACCCGAGTTCTATGCGTTCGGCCTGGCCCGTTACCAATATGACGGTTACCTGACCGATACATCCGGTGCAGCCGTTGACGGTTCCGAAACAGACGCATTCTTGGGCTTTGGTCCGGGTTACCGCGCGATCAATAAAGAAGACAACACATGGCGCGTTCAAGCGGGCCCCGGTGTACGCTACTTTAAAGACGCAACCGGCACCTCCGAAACCGAAGTCGGCTTCATCGCCTCGTCGCGCTACTTCTACGCGTTCAACGACATCGTATCCTTCACCATGGACACCGACATTGTCGGCTCTGACGTGAACACCATCGTGTCGAACGACGCTGGCATCAACTACAAGATGTCCGACAACCTGTCGACACGCGTAAGCTACCGTACCGACTACAACACCGATCCGGTTGCGGGCCTGAAATCCACTGACAACACCCTGGGTGTGTCGCTGGTTCTGGGCTTCTAAGCCAGACCGTCAAACCCCCGGGGGCGGGTCTCCTCGTACCGCCTTCGGGGATGCGACAAAAGGAAGGGAGGTCGGAATAATCCGGCCTCCCTTCTTTCGTTTCCAAAGCATTGAGCTGCGGCAGAGGCAGGGTCTTTACCCGCCAAAGATATCGCGCAGCACCCTGTCGATGACGCCCAGTGGGTTGTCCTGACGCGGTACCCGCTGCGGCTGCGCCGGTTGCTGAGGCTGCGGCGGGGCTTGCACCACTGGCGGTTCCGGCACGATCATCGGCAGCGGCGTATTCGGCAGCCCTTCGTGAACGCGCATCATGACCTGCTGCCAGATCTCGGTGGGCAACCCGCCCCCCGATACACCGGTCAACGGCGTGTTGTCGTCATAGCCCATCCAGACACCGGCCACGTAGTCGGCAGAGAAACCGATGAACCACGCGTCGCGGTTGGCCTGTGTCGTGCCCGTTTTACCGGCCAGTTCACGACCACCAAATTGCGCCCGCTGCCCCGTGCCTTCGGACACGACCTTTTCCATCATGTAGACCAGTTGCAGCGCGGCATCTTCCTGAATGACCCGTTCGCCGATACCGCCGCCCGTGCCCATTACCGGATCAGTGTCGCCCTGCAACGTCAGATCAATCAGCCCATAGGGTTTAACGGATGACCCGCCGTTCAGGATGCCGGCATAGGCGCCTGTCATTTCAAGCAACGTGCTTTCGGACGCCCCAAGCGCCAGCGCCGGACCGACGGCCAGATCGCTTTTGATGCCGAACTGCTCTGCCACCTGGCTGACCACATCGCGCCCGACACTCTCCGAGACTTTGACCGCCGGAATGTTCAGCGAATCCTTGAGCGCGGTGGTGAGGGTCACGTTGCCCTTGAAGCTGTTGGTATAGTTCTTCGGGCACCATTGGCCCGACCCCGGCACGTTCAGACAATAGGGCGCGTCTTCGATCAGGTCGTTGGGCGAATACCCCAGATCCAGCGCCGCTGCATAGATAAACGGTTTGAAGGCAGAGCCAGTCTGGCGCATCGCTTGTGTCGCGCGGTTAAAGGCCCCCGCGACCTTGGTCTTGCGCCCACCGACCATGCCACGCACGGCCCCGTCAGCAGACATGATCACCACAGCCGCCTGCGCTTTGGAACCTTCGCGGACCTTGTTTTCGAACACCCAGCTCAGACCTTCCTCGGCGGCGCGCTGGATCTTTTGGTCAAGGGTGGTCTTGATCACCACATCCTCGGTCGTGTTGCGGGTAAAGAACTCCGGCCCCGACGACATCACCCAATCCGCGAAATAGCCACCCGCCTCGGCCTCTGCGGCTTCTGACAGCTCTGCGGGATTGGCAATGGCGTTATCCGCTTCTGCCTTTGACAGATAGCCCTGATCCTCCATCAGGCGGATCACGGTTGCCGCACGGCTTTGCGACCGATCAAGATTATTGGTCGGTGACAGGGTGGTCGGTGCGGTCAACAGACCCGCCAGCATCGCGCCCTCGGCAGGCTTCAACGCGGCGGCCGGTTTGCCAAAGAAACGTTGCGCCGCGGCTTCGGCCCCAAAGGCACCGCCGCCCATATAGGCGCGGTTGAGGTAGATCGACAGGATATCATCCTTGGAATACTTCGCTTCCATCGCCATGGAGAACAGGGCTTCCTTGCCCTTGCGCGACAGCGAGGACCGGCGACATTCGGCTTCGTATTCCTTTTCCGTCTGCCCCGACGACGCATCATAGGGTTCACCCAGACACAGCAGCTTGGCCACCTGCTGCGTGATCGTCGAACCGCCGTGACCGGACAAGGGCCCGCGGCCCTCGCTCAGGTTGATCTTGACCGCCGAAGCGATGCCGCGCGGGCTGACACCAAAGTGACGATAAAAGCGTTTATCCTCTGTCGCGATCACCGCGTTCTTCAGGGCGGGGGATACGCTGTCTGCGGTGACGACGCCGCCGAACTGATCCCCGCGCCATGCAAAGACATCACCATAGCGATCCTTGAGCGTGACAGACCCTCGCGCACGCCCGTCCAGCAGCGCCTCGAGCGGCGGCAGCGTGGTGTAGAAATAGCCGACGGCCAAGGCAACCATCAGCACCGCCACGGCAGTCACCCGCCAGACGATCGTCCAGATCAAACGGAAGACCCACCGCACCAGCGCGGCCAGCCAGCCAATAGGCCCCTTGGGGCGCGCAGGCGCACGACGTGCAGGCTTGCGCTTGGCCGGAGCCTTTTTCGCGACCGGCTTGCGGGGCGGTTTGCCGCCTTTGCCCGCGGTGCGTTTATCGGCAACCAAGGGCCGCTTCCGTTTGGATGAATCACTCATATGCTGCTCGCTGAACCATTCTTTTTTTTCGCACTCTATCCTGCACAGCGCGGTTTGTTTAGCGCAGACGCCCCGCTGCGCCGTCTAATTAACGCCCAATAATTAGGCACATTTCCCATAGCGCCCAATAATCAGGCAAACGCGCCCGCCCAGAGAGGGACTAAGCGCGATGTACCCTTCCTTCAAGGGGCACCGGCCGCTCTTTTATCCAAGGCATAACGCAGGAAGTACCTGCCATCTGGAAGAGGGATTATAGGTGAAACTCATTATCGCAACAATCAAGCCATTCAAGCTCGAGGAGGTGCGCGAAGCACTGACCGAAGCGGGCGTGCGTGGCCTGATGGTGACCGAGATCAAGGGCTTCGGTGCCCAATCCGGCCATACCGAAATCTACCGCGGCGCTGAATATGTCGTGAACTTCGTACCCAAGGTGAAGCTTGAACTGGTGGTCGCAGATGCGCTGGCCGACCAGATGGTCGAGACGATCACCCGCACCGCACATACCGGCAAGATCGGCGACGGCAAAATCTTTGTCCTCGACGTTGAACAAGCCGTGCGCGTGCGCACCGGCGAAACCGGCGAAGACGCCATCTGACCCCCACGTCCGAGGAATTGACGACATGACATCACGACTTCTTATTCCCCTTGCCGCCGCAGCGACGCTGCTGCCGTCCTTGGGTTTCGCGCAGGAGGCCGAATATGCAACCGCGGCTGACACTGCTTTCATTTTCAACACGATCCTGTTCCTGATCGGCGGCTTTCTGGTGTTCTGGATGGCGGCGGGTTTTGCCATGCTCGAAGCCGGCCTGGTGCGGTCCAAGAACGTGACCACCCAGCTGACCAAGAACATCGCGCTTTTCGCATTGGCCGCCATTCTCTACTGGCTGGTTGGCTATAACATCATGTACCCCGGCGACGCGTGGATCATCCCCGGCGTGTTCGGCACTTTTGCAACCAAGGACATCAAGACGGCGATTGACGCGGGCGGCTATTCCAACGCGTCGGATTTCTTCTTCCAGCTGATGTTCTGCGCGACCACCGCATCCATCGTTTCGGGCACATTGGCCGAGCGTATCAAACTGTGGCCCTTCCTGATCTTCACCATCGTGCTGACCGGCTTTATCTATCCGATCGAAGCAAGCTGGCAGTGGGGCGCAGGCTGGTTGTCTGACGCGGGCTTCAGCGACTTTGCGGGCTCCACTCTGGTCCACGCCGCGGGCGGCTTTGCGGCTCTGGCAGGTGCGCTGGTGCTTGGCCCCCGTATCGGCAAATACAAAGACGGTCGTGTGATCCCGATGCAGGGTTCGAACCTGCCGCTCGCCACTTTGGGCACGTTCATCCTGTGGCTGGGTTGGTTCGGCTTCAACGGCGGCTCGCAATTGGCGATGGGGTCGATGATCGATGCCGATGCTGTTGCGCAGATCTTTGCCAACACCAACATGGCTGCTGCTGCCGGTGCCATCGCCGCGCTGGTCCTGACCCAGATGCTGTACAAAAAGCCCGACCTGACAATGGTGCTGAACGGCGCGCTGGCCGGTCTGGTCTCTATCACAGCTGGCCCGCTTGACCCGACGCTCTTCGGTGCGCTTTGGATCGGTGCTGTGGGCGGTGCGATCGTGGTCTTCGCGGTGCCCTTCCTTGACAAGCTCAAGATCGATGACGTGGTCGGTGCGATCCCGGTTCACCTGATCGCAGGCTTCTGGGGCACACTGGTTGTTCCCGTCTACACCGACGGCACATCCTTTGTGACACAGATCATCGGTTTTGCCTCTATTGGTGCCTTTGTCTTCATCGTGTCGCTGATCGTGTGGATGATCCTGAAAGCCACCACCGGCATCCGCGTCAGCGAAGAAGCCGAGATCGCTGGTCTGGACGTGTCCGAACTGGGCATGGAAGCCTACCCTGAGTTCTCCAAGAGCTAAGGTCTAAACTCCTGCAGGCAGGCAGAGGCCCGGGCGTTCGCGCCCGGGCTTTTTGCTGCGCGCGTGTTATGCTGGGCAGGGCTGGCAGTGCGCCCAAACAAAAACCGCCGCGCCAGATGCCAGCGCGGCGGTTTGAGTATTTTTGAAAGGGTGAAGCGGCGGGTTAGATGCCGACCTCGATGATCGCCTTGGCGAGGATCGGCACGGTTTCGGCGTTCAGCCCCGCGATGTTCATGCGGCTGTCACCCACCATATAGATGCCGTGGTCTTCGCGCAGCTTGTCGACCATGTCAGACGAGGTTCCGAGGCGCGAGAACATGCCGCGGTGTTCGGCAAGGAAACCGAAGCGGTCAGAGCCGGAGAGACGCTGAAGTTCGCCCGCGAGCTGGCTGCGCAGGCCCAGCATGGTGTTGCGGATGTCTTCGAGTTCGGCCATCCAGTCGCTGCGCAAGGCGTCATCGTTCAGGATGGTGGTGACGATGCGGGCCCCGTGATCGGGCGGGAAGCTGAAGTTCTGGCGGTTGAGAAAGGCCAGCGTGCCCTGGTTCAGCTTTTGCGCCGAGGTGTCTGCCGATAGCGCCATCAGGATACCGGTGCGTTCGCGGTAAATCCCGAAGTTCTTGGAGCAGCTTGCCGCGATCAGACATTCCGGCACCGCCGCCGCGACCTTGCGCGTGGCCGCCGCATCCGCGTCAAGCCCGTCGCCAAAGCCCTGGTAGGCGATATCGATCATCGGGGTGGCACCGGTGTCTTGCAACACTTTGATCACTGCGTCCCATTCGGCGGCGTTCAGGTTGGCCCCTGTCGGGTTGTGGCAGCAGCCGTGCAGCAGGACCACATCGCCTTTTTGCGCGGTCTTGAGGTCGGCGATCATGCCGTCAAAATCAACGCCACGGGTTTCATCGTCGAAATAGCGGTAGGGGACCATCTCCATCCCCAGATATTTAAGGATCGACAGATGGTTCGGCCATGTCGGGTTCGACACAAACACCCGCGCCTGAGGACGGGCCATCTGGATCAGCTCGAACGCCTGACGGATCGCGCCGGTCCCGCCCGGGGTCGCGGCGGCGGCGACCTGTGCGCGGGGGACCGCATCGCCAAGCACCATCTGCACCATCGCATCGCCAAAGGCAGGGTCGCCCGCCAAACCGGTATAGGCTTTGCTGGTCTGAGCTTCCCACAGTTGGTGTTCAGCCGCCTTGACCGCGCGCATGACGGGCGTCAGCCCCGTGGCATCCTTGTACACGCCCACGCCAAGGTCGATCTTGGTCTCGCGGGGATCATCCTTGTACATCTGCATCAAGGCAAGGATTTTATCGGCGGGCTGCGCCTGTAGGGTTTCGAACATTATGCGTCTCCGGTCGCAACGGGCACGGTGGGGAACATCCCCCATTCTGCCCAAGATCCATCGTAAAGGGACCAATCGGTATGGCCCATCCGTTCCAGTGCCAGCGCGAGTATCGCCGCGGTGATGCCGGACCCGCAGGTCGTGATCACAGGGTGCGACAGGTCAATGCCCGCCGCTTCAAAAGCCGCTTTGGTCTCGGCTACGGATTTCAGTGTTTTGTCGTCGTTCAACAGCTCTGTGTAGGGCAGGTTGCGCGACCCGGGGATGTGGCCAGCGCGCAGGCCTTCGCGGGGTTCGGGCGCGTCGCCGCGAAAGCGGGCCGCTGCGCGGGCATCAACGATCTGCGGTGCCTTGAGCTTGGACGCCTGAGCGACCTGCGTCACATCACGTACCAATTGGTTCTGGAACCGCACGGTCATGTGGCGGTCGCGGGGGATCGGGGGCATGTCTTCGGTGGGGCGACCTTCGGCGACCCATTTCGGCAGGCCCCCATCCAGCACGGCGACATTTTCCTGCCCCATCAGACGGAACAGCCACCACACACGCGCAGCCGACAGCAGGCCGGCCCCGTCATAGACCACTACCTGATGCCCGTCGCCCACCCCCATAGCGCGCATCCGCGACATGAACTTTTCAGCAGGCGGGGCCATATGCGGCATATCCGACCGCCCATCCGAGATTTCGTCGATGTCGAAAAAGCGGGCGCCGGGGATATGCGCCTGATTATATTCGGCTTTGGGGTCGCGTCCTGCATCGGGCAGATACCATGACGCGTCCAGCAGACGCAGGTCGGGATCCTTGAGGTGCTGCGCCAGCCAATCGGTTGAAACAAGCGTTTTCGGGTTGTCAGCCATGGGTCCACCCCCTTTTAGAACAGGTTTTTCAATGCCTACCCGCGACGGCCCCCGCAAGCAAGAGCCCGCGACTGTGCACATGCAGCACAGGCCGGAAATGGGCATATTGTGTTCCGTTCAGACCCCGAGAGCGGGACGGGGCGTCAGCCGTGGTCTTTCAGCAGACGCTGCTTTTGGCGGGACCAGTCGCGCTTGGCGGCGGTTTCCCGTTTGTCGTGCAGCTTTTTACCCTTGGCGATGCCGATCTTGATCTTGGCCATGCCACGGTGATTGAAATACATCACCATCGGGACCAGCGTCATGCCTTTGCGTTGGGTTTCATTCCACAGGTTCGACAGTTCCTTCTTGGACACCAAGAGCTTGCGGCGGCGGCGTTCCTCGTGGGTGAAGGTCTTGGCCTGCGTGTAAGGCGCGACGTAGGAGTTCACCAACCACAGCTCGCCATCTTCCACGGCGGCATAGCTTTCAGCGATATTGGCACCGCCGTTGCGCAGGGATTTGACCTCGGACCCTTCAAGGATGATGCCGCATTCGACATCATCGTCGATCGCGTAATCGAACCGCGCGCGGCGGTTTTCGGCGATGACCTTGTAGTTCGGGTCGGATTTGGAAGATGATTTAACCTGTGACATGCCAAGGATGTAGGGCGTTGCGGCCCTGCGCGCAAGATGCCGCAGCGGGCATAACCGCATGGACCGTCAGGCGGGGCGCGCCGCCCCTGCCCGCTTAGTCGCCCAGCTTGGCGTGCACCTCGGCAAGGTCGATCTCGCCCGCGGGCATCTTGTTTGCCGGATTGTCGAAATCGTATTTGAACAGCTCGAAATCCTTTTTGAAGATCTCGCGCATCAGATGCATCGACAGATCGTCGAAGTAATCCTCAACCGGGTGGGCGCGCTTGGGGCCGTGGCCTTCGGATTCGTTAAACCGCGGAATTTCGGACAGGTTCACCGCATGGGGCGTGTCGATGGCATCCAGCACGCTTTGCATGCCGTCGTTGAACTTCTCTGTCCAGATGATCTTGTCATAGGTGCCGCCGTTCACGATGAACGTGCTGACATGCCCCGATTGCGCGGACCAGTGGATGTCCGGGTCCATCGGGCGACGCCAGCGGATGGTGTCGCGGGCAAACAGCAGGAAACGGCGGAAGCTGGCGATCTGGTCAAACTCTTGCTTACCGTCATCGCCGCCGACCTCGATCCCGTATTTCTGCACGAGGAGCGGCACCAGATTGCCGCGATATCGCCGGCCATTGCGCTGGATGCCGCAGATCTTGTCGAAGAAAGAGCTGAGGATGCGGGTATATGGATTGCGCACGCAGGTGAAGGCGTAGGATTTGTGGTTTTCCACATTGCGCGTGATCAACGGCTGAGAGTCGTCATGCGCCCATTTGTGCATGCCCGATTTCGCGTCATGGATGTCGCCGTCAAAGAATTCGCCATGGTCCGAATAGAACATGATCTGCCCGATCGTCGAACAGGCGCATTTGGGCACCACGCGGTATACCACGCTTTCGCTTTCTGTCATCCATGTCCCTGGGAAACCCATAATCGGCTCTGCCTCCTAAATTTTTTCGCACTTATGCTGCCATTTATGGCGACAGAATGGCCTGAAATATAGAAAAAGCAAATATTCGCGGTTTATTCAATCGCTGTTCGCCTTTATCTAACAAACTCGTCCAGAGCAGAGGGGATGCGTGTTTCGCGATGGCCAGAATTGCCTATATCCTTTTGTGTCACAAAGACCCCGTTGCAATCATCAAGCAGGCGGAGAGATTGACGGCGTCTGGCGATTACATGTCGATCCATTTTGACGCCTCGGCCAGCCCGACCGATTTTGCACAGATCACCCAAGCGCTTGGCAAGAACCCCAATGTGACCTTCGCAAGCAAACGCATCCGCTGCGGTTGGGGAGAATGGTCGCTGGTACAGGCGACGCTGAACGCCGTCGAAAGCGCGATTGATGCCTTTCCGCGTGCCACACACTTCTACATGCTGTCGGGCGATTGCATGGCGATCAAATCCGCTGAATACATCCACGACTACCTTGATGATAACGACGTCGATTTTATCGAAAGTTTTGACTACTTCGAAAGCGACTGGATCAAGACCGGCTGGAAGGAAGAGCGGCTGATCTACCGTCACTGGTTCAACGAGCGCACCCAGAAAAAGCGGTTCTACGGCATGTTCGAACTGCAGAAACGCCTTGGCCTGACGCGCGACATTCCTGCGGACCTGCAAATCCAGATCGGCAGCCAGTGGTGGTGCCTGCGCCGCCAGACCATAGAGGCGGTGATGGCCTTCACCCGCAAGCGCAAAGACGTGATGCGGTTTTTCAGGACTACCTGGATTCCGGACGAGACGTTTTTTCAGACCATCGTGCGCCATATCGTGCCCGACAACGAAATTCGTGCGCGCACGCTGACGTTCCTGATGTTTACCGACTACGGCATGCCGGTGACCTTCTATAACGACCACTACGATCTGCTGCTCGCCCAAGACTATCTTTTCGCGCGCAAGATCAGCAGCGAGGCGACGGACCTCAAGCGCCGGTTGGGGTTGCTCTATTCGGCCAAGGATGTCGAACTGCAGATCAGCAACGAAGGGCGTAACCTGTTCAAGTTCCTGACCGGTCGGGGCCGGATCGGGCGGCGGTTCTCTACCCGTTTCTGGGAGACGGAGAGCACGCTGGGGCGCGAGCGCGAGCTGCTGATTGTCGTGTGCAAAAAGTGGCATGTCGCCAAACGCGTGCTAGAGCAGATGCGTCAGGTCACCAACCTGCCCGCGATCGAATATCTTTTCAGCGAACAGGACACACCCCTGCCCGATCTTGGCGGCATCCAGAACAGTCTGGGCAAGCGCACCCGCCACCGGCGGTCCCTGATGCGGATGCTGTTCGACTATTACGAGGCCGACCGGCTGATCGTCTGCATGGACCCCGGCGATATCGACCTGCTGAACGACTTTGCCTCTGACCGGTCGATGACACGGGTCCTCGAGATCGAATGCCAGTTCTCGGATGACTACCTGATCGGCCACGCCATGCGCGTGGGGCTGGCGGGCGAACGCACCTCGGCTGACACGCTGGAACGGCTGCTGCCCACCATCCGGAACGACCTGACCCTTGAATCCGACCGCATCCGCGACGCGCAGTTTGAAAACTACGCCCGGATGCGCGAAACAGCCTCGGCGCAGGACAATGCCGAGGCGCTGGCCGCTTTCCTGCGCATCTCTCCGGAACAGGCGCAGCCCATTGCCGACACACATTATCTTTTCACCGATTAAGGACATCTCATGGCTTACAGCTACGACGACCAGAACATCTTTGCCAAAATCCTGCGCGGCGAAATCCCGAACAACACGGTATATGAATCCGACCACGCGCTTGCCTTTCGCGATATCGAACCCCAAGCGCCGACGCATGTGCTGGTGATCCCCAAGGGCCCTTACATCAGCTTTGACCACTTCGCGGCAGAGGCAAGCGATGCCGAAATCGTCGGCTATGTACGCGCCATTTCGGAAGTATGCAAAGCCGAAGGTGTCACATTGGACGCGGGCGAAGGGTTTCGCATGATCGCCAATGCCGGCGCGCATGGGGTTCAGGAAGTCCCGCACCTGCATGTGCATATTCTGGGCGGTCGGCCCATGGGGCGCATGGTGGCGCGCCCCAGCTAACCCGTCACGACATCAATCAGTGCGCAAAAGGCGCGGCGTGATCTTGCGCCGCGCTTATTTGTTTTTACGACCCGCCCGCCAGCGCGCGAAACGGCCCTGCTTTTCGGCGATGTCATCTTCCAGCCGCTCTAACGTCGGATCGATGCGCGCGCGTTTGAACCGACGCCAGCGGACCCAGATCGCATAGACCACCGCGGCAAACAGGATCAGGATGATGATATTCAGGAACGGGATGCCCTTGCTGGCATCCGGCCCGTCCACCACGCGCACGGACACCGCGTTGGGGAAGATCGACAGGAACTCGTTGCGCCAGCCGTAATGCTTGACCGCGACATACTGCGGCGTACCGGCGGCGGACTTCAGATCAGATGCCTCGGCCTGCAGGTTGGTCGTGTCGAACTTGAAATACGGCGGCCAGCCCCAGCCGGTATCCTCGTTGCGGTAGACCATGACGTCGCCTTTGGCCCGACGCGTCTGGATAAAGAAAACATCGCGGTTGCCCAAGGCGGTGCTGTTGCCCACATCCGCATGCGACCAGAAGATCGAGTTCTCGCCAAAGTCGATGCGCTTTTCATAGGTGTCGGTGATCCGCACGATATCGACCTGAGGCAGCGTATAGTGAAAGAACGCGGCAATGATCAGCCAGATCACCCCCCAGAAGGTCCATTTGATGATCGCCATCGGCGTTACCCCTTAGTTAAAGTTGGTGAGGTAGACGGTCAGGATGACCAGCCCCACCGGGACAATATAGACCCCAAGGATCAGCTTGCGACGGATCGAGCCGTCATATCGTTTGAGCCCTCGTTGCACGAAAATATCGCGATCCACAAGACGCGGCCCATCCGCCCACTTCTGGTAGAGCTTGCCGCGCCGTACCCGACGCGAATAGATCGACAGGGCGATATAGATGATCGTTAGAACGACGAACCCGATGACGATCAACCTTAACAAAGCCAGCATAATCCCTGCGCCTCTCTTGTGTCCCGGGCCGGGTGTCAGTCGGTGACGGGCCAGACGATCTTGATCTCGCCGCCGCTTTCACGCTCTGGCGTTTCCAGCTCTCCGCCCAATTGTTGGGCGGCGGCAAGCAGGATGCGCATGCCGAGCCCCGTGCCCGTGGTCCGATCTTTGGGAATACCGGGGCCGTCGTCAATGCAGCTGAGGTGGTAGAAGCCGCCCTTGCGCTCGCCGCGCAGGTCGAGTGTCCCGCGCTTGCGGCCCTCGTAGGCGTATTTCGCAGCGTTGGTCATCGCCTCGTTCACGATCATCCCCACGGATGACGCAGAGCGGGACGACAGATGCGCCTGATCGACCTCTATGTTCACCTGCACCCCGTCGGGCAATTGTTCACTGGTGGAATGGGCGACCTTCTTCAGGAAGGCTGCGATATCCACCGCGGCACCGGTTTCAGTCAAGTACAACGCTTCATGCAGGCTGCTGATGGTCGACAGGCGGCCCTGAATAGTGTCCAGCGCGACGCGGGCCTCGGGGGATTTTTCGCTGCGGATCTGGATGCGGATCAATGCCTCCAGGGACTGGAGCGAGTTTTTCACGCGGTGGTCGACCTCTTTGCGCAGCACCTCGGCATCGGCTAGGGCCTTGCGCAGCTCGATCTGCCGCATCGCCTGCCCCGCCAGCACCTTGAGCGCGCGACGCTGAAAATCATTCAGCTGATGCGGTTTCTTATCCAGCACGCAGAGCGTCCCGAGCGGCAGATTCTTGTCATCCTCCAGCAAGGCACCGGCATAGAACCGGATCGAATCCTCGCCAGTGACGAAATTATTGTCAGCGGTGCGCGGATCGGCGGTGGTGTCGGTCACCTCCAGGTAGTCATCGCCCGCGATGGCATGGGCGCAAATACTGTCGGTGATGTCGCTGCCGTCAATTTCAAGCCCGACCTTGGATTTGAACCACTGGCGGTCTTCATCCACCAAAGAGATCAGCGCGATCGGCACCTCGCAAATCTCTGCCGCGAGGCGCGTGATGTCGTCGAACCCTTCTTCGGGGGCGGTATCCAGAATATTATATCCCCGCAGCAACGCGAGGCGCATTTCTTCTTGTTCTATCAAAGATGCTTTCATCGGGAACACTCACGAAACAGCGTGCGGAAAGCACTTTTAACAAGACTAAGGATGCAGGCGATAGGCACGGATATGGCCTGACACCCCCATCCCGCGACAGCGATGCGTAAAGATATCGACGTGACAGGGTACGTCAAGCCATATTCCCTGTTTGTACTCGCGGTCACCCCCAACCGCCAAAAGGGCGTTTGCCCCCCCGTAAAGGGGGCAGCGCGATCAGCCTACGACGTTGAAATCAGGGCCATAAGGATAGCCGGTGATATTGTCGTTGCCGTCTTCTGTGATCACCAGAATATCGTGTTCGCGGTAGCCGCCCGCGCCGGGTTGACCTTCGGGAAGGGTCAGCATCGGCTCCATCGAGATGACCATGCCGGGTTCAAGCACCGTGTCGATGTCCTCGCGCAGTTCCAGTCCTGCTTCGCGGCCATAGAAATGCGACAGCACCCCGAACGAATGGCCATAGCCAAAGGTGCGGTATTGCAGCAGGTCACGCTCTTCGAGGAAGGCGTTGATCTTGTGGGTCACGTCGGCGCAGCTGATACCGGGCTTCAGCAGGCTCATCCCGTATTCATGGGCAGCGACATTGGCCTCCCAGATTTTCAGGCTTGCGGGATCCACCTCTCCGGCGAACATGGTGCGTTCCAGCGCCACGTAATAGGCCGAGATCATCGGGAAGGTGTTCAGCGACAGGATATCGCCGCGTTGCAGTTGCCGTGCGGTAACCGGATTATGCGCACCATCGGTGTTGATGCCTGATTGGAACCACACCCAGGTGTCACGGTATTCGGCGTCGGGGAACCGCTTGGCAATCTCAAGCTCCATCGCGTCGCGGCCTGCCATTGCGATGTCGATCTCGCGCGCGCCGATCTTGACCGCATCGCGGATCGCATAGCCGCCCACATCAGCAACCTGAGCGGCCTGACGGATCAACGCAATCTCTGCCGGAGACTTGTGCATCCGCTGGCGCATGGTCGTCTCGAACAGGTCGATCATCACCACCGGCTCAAGGAAATCTTCCAGCTTGTCGCGCTGCATCAGAGTCAGGTGGTCCCCTTCATAGCCGATCACCGCGCCCTTGCCCGTAACCGAGGCGACGGCGCGCCAGTAATTGTCGCGCTGCCAGTCGGTATAGGTGATGTTGTCGCAAAAGCTGCGGCGCCACGGCTGACCGGCGTCGATGCCTGCGGAAATCGTCACACAGTCTGTCTCGGTCACCACCAGCCCATAGGGGCGGCCAAAGGCGCAATAGAGAAAGCCCGAATAATAGGCGATATTGTGCATCGACGTGAAGACCGCCGCCGTCGCTCCGGCCGCATCCATCCGTTCGCGCAGCTCTTCCAGACGCGCTTCGTATTCAGCGGTGTCAAACGGCAGCGGAGACTTCGTGCCGTTATGGAAACGGTACATATCGGAACGGGCGGTTTTGGATGTATTGGTCATATCAGACCCTCCTTCTCAGAAAGGTCCCGGCGTGCAGGACGCAAGGGCCGTGAAATGCAGGACGACGCCATCGTCCCAACCCGCCCCCTGTCTCGCCGATTTGCGCGGCCCGATCAAGGCTCACTTTATGCCAAGCAGCGCTTTCACCATATCGCTGTCGGGATCTTCCATCAGGTCGATAATGTCAAAGTGGTGCCGCCCCTCGACGACGTACTGCTTGGCCCCCCACACGCGCGAGAATTGCTCGGCCTGCTCCAGAAAGGCGGGGCGCTCATCGGCCCCGACCCAGATCGTGACGTTCACCCCATGGGGCGGCGTCATGTTCACGGGGCTTTCCGCCGTCGCTTCGGCTTCGTCCAGCTGAAGGATGTCGTTCATAGAGGTCTGCAACAGCGGCATCAGGTCTGCCACGGGCGAGATGGACACGATATTCTCGATCCGGTCGCGGACATCGCCGGACAGGATCAGCGGGTCGGTCATGCGGGCAACCTGCTGCCCCCCTGCGGAATGGCCGACAAGCGCCAGCGCGCCTTGAGTGCGTTTCGCGATCTCGGAAATGGCGCGAGCGACCTGTCCGGTGATCTGGCTGATCCGCACATCGGGGCACAGGTCATAGCCGACCATCGCAACCGCATAGCCGCGCGCCAGGGGACCAGCCGCCAGATGGGACCAATCGGCAGGGGCAAACGCTTTCCAATAGCCACCGTGGACAAAGATCACCGTGCCCCGCGACACGCCTTCGGGTTCAAACAGATCATAGATTTCGCGGTCGGTCGGCCCGTAAGAGATATTCTTTTGCGCACGAAATCCCAGCTTCTTGCGGAATGCCGCTGCGGCGTCTTTCCAGCGGGGCGGATATGCCTCTGCGTTATCGATATAAGCGGCGTTGGCATAGGCGTCGTCTAGCTGCATGTGGTCCTCCGTCAGCGTCCCGATACGAACTGGAACTAGACAATCATAGCGTTTGTTGCTTTGGGTAACCACAGACAAAAGCGGAGAGATCAAAATGACTGACGCAAAGACTGACCTGAAATCAATGCTCAAGGATCCAAGCCTGCTAGAGACCCGCGCCTATATCGGTGGCGAATGGGTGGATGGCGACGATGGCACCTTTGATGTGGTGAACCCCGCCCGCGGCGATGTGATTGCCAAGGTCGCCAACCTCAGCCGTGCGCAGGTGGCCGGTGCCATCGCCCAGGCGGAAAAGGCACAGAAGGAATGGGCCAGCTGGACTGGCAAGGAACGGGCCGGCGTCATGCGCAAATGGTTCGACCTGATGATGGAAAACCAAGACGATCTGGGGGCCATCCTGACCGCTGAACAGGGCAAGCCTCTGGGCGAGGCCAAAGGCGAAATCGCCTATGGCGCGTCCTTTATCGAATTCTTCGGCGAAGAGGCCAAACGCGTCTACGGCGAGACCATCCCCGGCCACCAGCGCGACAAGCGGATCACCGTGATCAAGCAGCCCATCGGCGTGGCCGCGTCGATCACGCCCTGGAACTTCCCCAACGCGATGATCACCCGCAAGGCCGCGCCCGCGCTGGCCGCTGGCTGCGCCTTTGTGGCGCGCCCCGCTGCGGAAACACCGCTGTCGGCAATCGTGATGGGTGTGCTGGCCGAACGCGCGGGCATCCCCGCAGGCGTGTTCAACGTGCTGCCGTCGTCCTCTTCTTCTGCCGTGGGCAAGGAGTTCTGCGAAAACCCCGCAGTGCGCAAACTGACCTTTACCGGTTCGACCGAAGTGGGCCGCATCCTGCTGAAACAGGCTGCCGATCAGGTCATGAAATGCTCGATGGAGCTGGGGGGCAACGCGCCGTTCATCGTCTTTGACGACGCCGATCTGGACGCCGCTGTCGAAGGCGCGATCCTGTGCAAGTTCCGCAACAACGGCCAGACCTGTGTTTGCGCGAACCGCATTTACGTGCAGGCCGGTGTCTATGACGCCTTCGCTGAAAAGCTGAAAGCCCGCGTTGAAAAGATGAAGGTCGGCGACGGCTTTGAAGACGGCGTAGAGCTGGGGCCGCTGATCAACGGCGATGCCTCCGAGAAGGTGAAAGAACATGTCGAGGACGCGGTGTCGAAAGGTGCCGAAATCCTGCTGGGCAGCAAAGAAGAGAAGATGGAGGGCAACTTCCTCGCGCCGACCATCATCACCGGTGTGACGCAGGATATGAAAGTCTCGAAAGAGGAAACCTTCGGCCCGCTCGCCCCGCTGTTCAAGTTCGACAACGAAGACGACGTGATCGCTATGGCGAATGACACGATCTTTGGCCTCGCATCCTACTTCTACGCCAAAGACCTAAGCCGCGTGTACAAGGTCGCAGAGGCGCTGGAATATGGCATCGTGGGTGTGAACACCGGCATCATCTCGACCGAGGTCGCGCCGTTTGGCGGCGTCAAGCAGTCCGGTCTTGGCCGCGAAGGCAGCCACCACGGGATCGAGGATTACCTTGAGATGAAATACATCTGCATGTCGGTCTGACCTGCGGATCATCTGGCATTAGAAACGGGCGGAGGGATCATCCTGCCGCCCGTTTTCGTATCAGCCGTTCAGCGCGCGGGTGATCAACTGGCCCAAGCGCTCGATCCCTTCCGCGATCTTGCCTTCGGTCGAGGTGGAATAGCTAAGCCGCAAGGTATTGCGCCCCGACCCATCCGCGAAAAACGCGTGCCCCGGTACAAAGGCGACCCGTTCGCTTTCCAGCGATTGTTTCAGCAGATCGGCCCCGTCCAGCGTGTCGGGCAGTGTCACCCAGATGAACATGCCGCCTTCGGGTTTGGTCCAGCTCACCCCTTCGGGCATATGTGCCTGCAGCGCTTCCAGCATAGCGTCTCGACGGGCACGGTAGGCGCTGCGGATCGTGTCGATGTGGCTGTCGAAATGCTGCTCCGCGACCGAGGCCACGGCGATCTGGTTCAATGTGGCACTGTGCAAATCCGCCGCCTGTTTCATCAACACAAGTTGCGAGATCACCGGCATCGCGGCGCAGACCCAGCCAACACGCAGCCCGGGCGACAGTGTTTTCGAAAAGCTGCCGCAATAGATCGTCCGACAGGCTTCCAGATCACCGTTCCGGCGTTCGGCCTCAAGCGCGAGGATCGGCGGGATCGCGTCGCCGTCAAAGCGCAGCGACTGATAGGCCGCGTCTTCGATCACGGCGATGTCCATTTCCTCGGCCAGATCAATCACCCGCTCGCGCGCGGCGCGGCTGACCGTGGCCCCTGTCGGATTGGCGAAATCAACGGAAAGATAGGCGAACTTGGCCGCGCCGCCTGCCTCTTTCGCGGCGGCGGTATAATCCGCGCCACTGCGGTTGCTCAGCGGGTCCAGCTTGTCATAGCGCGGCTCGTAGGCGTTAAAGGCACCCAAAGCCCCCAGATAGGTCGGCCAGCCCACCAGCGCGGTATCCCCCGGCGACAGGAACAACTTGCCCAGATAATCCAGCGCCTGCTGCGAGCCCGAGGTGATCAGGATGTTGTCCGGCGTCGCGGGAATGCCGATCGCCTGCATCTGCGCGGCAATCCAGACGCGCAAAGGTTTGTATCCCTCACTGGTGGAATACTGCAACCCCTGCGCCGCCATCGGCCCGTTCAGCACCTCGGCAAAAGCGTCCTGAAACGCCGTTTTTGGAAACAAATCAGGGTCAGGGATACCACCCGCGAAAGAGATGATATCCGGCTGGTCCAACAGCTTGAGCAGCTCGCGAATTTCCGACGCCTTCATGCGATTGGCGCGTGTGGCAAATATTTCCTGCAGTGACATCCGGCGTTCCTCCCCCGACTGGATCGGGGCACTGTGCCCATTGCGCTATTTTAAGTCAACAACTGTGACCTAGCCCCCATGCGCGCATAAAAAAGCCCGGCGCAAATGCACCGGGCTTCGTCTGTCACAGAAGGGACGCTTAGTTGACGGTGTTCGCGTCAACCACATCCTTTTCAATCGCCTTTGGCGCACGCGCGATCTGGATCTGGCGCGGCTTCAGCGCTTCGGGCACCTGACGTTCCAGATCGATGTGCAGCATACCATCGGCATGGGCCGCGCCAGTCACTTGCACGTGATCCGCCAGATGGAAGCGGCGTTCGAACGCGCGGGTCGCGATGCCACGATGCAGATAGGTTTTATCCGTATCTTCATCAGCTTTGCGCGCCGAGACGATCAGCGATTTTTCACGGACTTCAACGCTCAGGTCGCCTTCGGTAAAGCCGGCGACGGCGATGCTGATACGATAGGAATCATCGTCCAGTTTTTCGATGTTGTAAGGGGGATAGCTTGGCTGCGGTGCGTCGTTGGCCATCACGCGATCCATCAGATTGGCAATCTGGTCAAAGCCGACAGTCGAACGGTGCAGCGGTGCAAAATCAAAACTACGCATAGGTATTCATCCTCGTTTGAGCGATAATCATTCAGGCCTTCCACCATGGACAGACCTTGGGTTGTCTGCCGGAACCCTCAACAGGCGTTCCGGTGACAAGCATGTGGGGATGGATAAATCGCGTTTCAAGGGGACAAAATCACCCCTGATGACAAGGTCAGGGTTTGACGAATTTCGCGCCGGTGGTGCGGCGGCGATCCTCTGACGTGATGCGCTTGCTGACAACACCTCCGCCTTGGAAAACACCCTTGCCCGCCACCAGATCCGCCTGAAGCCGGGCCAGCGGCGCACCAAGCGCGGTACCAAGGGACACTTCCTTGTCCTCGACATGGGCCTTGGCGGACACGACAGACACGATCTGCGGCACCCCGTTTTCAAAGGTAAAGATCGGCGCACCACTGGCCCCGAAATCGACGGAGCATGTGGTCACCAGCACGCCTTCTTGGCGGGCCAGCACGCTGCAGACCTCTTGTAGGGACGGTGCCTCTGACCGGTCCTTGGCATAGCTCACCACCCCTAACTGGTCGCCACGGCGCGGACGGCGGGCGGTGTCGAAGGGTTTGATCGTGGTATTGCGGATCGGCCGGTCAAGTTCGAGCAGGGCCAGATCGTTGCGCACACGGTCCGAGGATACGACGCCGTCGTAGACATAATCGGGATGCACCACCGCACGGCGCACATTGCGATAGGCCCCCGCCCGCCCGTTGCGCCAACCGGCAAGGAATTCTACCTCGCCATGATCAATGCGCTGCTTGCTTTCCTTGTCGTACAGACAATGCGCCGCTGTCAGCACCAGACGGGGCGCGATCAACGCGCCGGTGCAAAACCCTTTACCGCCGATATCCAGACGGCCCACGGCCTCCCACGCGCCGGCATCCACCCCCGTGTCCAGCCTGCGCAACCGCGCATCCTGAGCAAGCCCGGCCGTCGCGACGGTCAGGCACATGATAGAGATGGCTACCCAACGGCGCACGGATATCGCTCCTACTTCGGTGAGGTCTGGTCTTTAGCCTTTCCTAGCCGCGAGATAAGGCGAAAATGCGGCGAAAACCCTAGCGGAGGCGAGGAATCTGCAAATTTGCGCCTTTTTCTTGCGACAACGCCGGAGGCTTCGGCCCGCCCGACGCCCAATCCAGCAACTCTACCGTGTGCACCACGGGCACGCCCGCCGCCGATCCGATCTGCATCATGCAGCCGATATTGCCTGCCGCGATCACGTCGGGGTTCTTGGCCTGCAGGGTTCTGACCTTGCGTTCTTTCAACTGCTTAGAGATTTCGGGCTGCATCAGGTTATACGTCCCCGCCGACCCGCAGCACAGATGTGAATCCGCAGGCTCGACCACGGTAAAGCCTGCGCGTTTCAGCAAATCCTTGGGGTAGCTTTTGATCTGCTGGCCGTGTTGCAGGGAACAGGCCGCATGATAGGCCACGGTCAGGCCGTGATGGGCAGGCGTGGGGGCCGTTGGCGCATCGATGCCCGCGATATCCCCCTTGGCGGGGTTGGGCATGGCGTCTGGGTCTGCGTCCCCCGCAAGGTCGTGCAGCACCTCGGACACATCCTTGGCGATCGCCGACACCCGCGCCGCATCCGCCGCCAGCGGGTCATTGCGGAACATATGGCCGTAGTCTTTCACCGTGGTGCCACAGCCCGAGGTGTTGATGACGATGGCGTCCAGCCCCTGCCCGTCCATCTCGGCGCACCATGCCTTGATGTTGCGCGCCGCGGTGGCGTGGCTTTCGCTGGTTTTGCCCATGTGATGGGTCAGCGCCCCGCAGCAGCCTGCGCCTTCGGCGACGACCACTTCGCAGCCCTGCCGTGTCAGCAGGCGGATGGTGGCGTCGTTGATGTCGGTGTTCAGCGCCTTTTGCGCACAGCCCGTCATCAGCGCCACCCGTTTGCGCGGTGCCCCCTGCGCGGGGAAGCTTTGCGGGTCATCGTTGCGGCTGACCGGCGGGATCGTCTTGGGGGCCATCTCGATCATCGCACGCAACCGCGCGTCGGGCATCAACCGCGCAAAGGGCCGCCCGATCTTCGCCCCCAGAAGCGCCAACCGGAACCGCGTCGGATAGGGCAGGATACGCGCCAGAATCCACCGCAGGGCACGGTCGCTGAAGGGCCGTTTGTAGCGTTTTTCGATGTAATCGCGGGCGTGATCCACCAGATGCATATAGTGCACGCCCGAGGGGCAGGTCGTCATACACGCCAGACAGGACAGGCAGCGGTCGATGTGTGTGACCGTCTTTTCATCCGGATCGCGGTCGTTCTCGAGCATGTCCTTGATCAGATAGATACGTCCGCGCGGGCTATCCAATTCGTCACCCAACACCTGATACGTGGGGCATGTGGCGGTGCAAAAGCCGCAATGCACACAGGCGCGCAGGATCTCGTTGCTGCGCGCCGTCGCGGGGTTTTTCAACTGTTCTGCGGTGAATGTGGTTTGCATGAAAGCTCCGGCGTTGCGGGCACGAGACCCTGACGAGGTAAAGAGTTAAGCGGCGACGGTGCTGGCCCAGATCAGGCCGAACCAGGGCAGCGTGGTGGCCAAGATCCCCAGCACATTGGTCCAGCGCTGCGTGACGGAGCCGGGATAGGCGCGGCGCAACACCTGCGCGACAAAGGCCAGAACGGCGATCCAGCCCAGCCAGGTACAGGCAATCGCCCCCATCGACGCCAGCAGGTTTTCGCCCCAATACTGCGCCACGCCATAGCGTATCGCCATCCCCGCCACGGCACAGAGAAAAGCCAAGAGCACCAGCGCACGCAGGCTGCGCCGGTCAGGCTTGCCACGGGTCAAGAGGCGGAACACCAACGGCCCGCCGATAAAGACGACAATGAAGACCGCAAGCAAACTCATGCCGCGCGGTCCAGCTGGCCCGCGTTGAAGATGCCCTTGGGGTCGAATTGCGCCCGCAAGGCCGCTGTCAGCCGCGCCACACCGGCGGGTTCGGGGTGGAACACGCCCAAGCGCGCCTTGGTCTGCGCATCGGCCCGTACCAGCGTTGCATGCCCATCCATCGGCCCGATGGCCGCGCGCAGATCATGGCCCGCGGCGCTGCGCAGCCAGATCAGCCCGCCCGCCCAGTCATAGGTCCAGCGCTTTGCTCCCGACCGCGCCGCGATTCCCGGCGCGTCAGAGGGTTTGCACGACACGCGCCACACATCACCCTGCCCGTCGTGAAACGCCGCCACATCGCGGATGCCGGACCAAAGCGCCTGCGTCGCCGCTGCGTCGCGTTGCTCAATCTCTGCCCCCGCGCCGGCGAGCAACGATTGAAGCTGGCTCAGACGGTAGCTGACCGATGCCTCGAACCCTTCGATGCGCAGTGCGGTTTCGCGGGTGGCAGGGTCATGGGCGGCCCCTGTCACCTCGAACGGGCTGCCAAGGGCGCGGGCCATCGCGGCCACAGCGGCCCCATCGTCCAGCCCGTGCAACACCAAGGTCGCCTGCGTTTCAGGGCGTGGCAGCACCTTCATCGATACCTCGCTCAGCACACCCAAAGTGCCGTAAGACCCCGCCATCAGCTTGACCAGATCATAGCCGGTGACATTCTTCATCACGCGCCCGCCGTTCTTGACCACGGCACCGCGCCCGTCGACAAAGCGCACCCCCAGCAGAAAGTCCCGCGCCGCCCCGACCGAGATCCGCCGCGGTCCGCTGATATTGCCTGCCATTACCCCACCGATCGTCGGCGTGCCGCTGGTGCCCAACAGTCCGCGATGGTCCATCGGTTCGAACGCGAGACGCTGGTTTTCGGCGGCCAGCGCCTCTTCGATCTCGGCCACGGGAGTGCCGGGTTTCGCGACCAGCGTCAGCGCACCGGGTTCATACAGCGTGATCCCCTGCAGCCCCGCAACGCGCATGATCTGACCCGTCGCGGGCAGGCCGCGCGTGCCGCCCCCCTGAACCGAGATCGGGCCAGCGGCGCCTTTGACCGCATCGACCAGCGCCTCTTCGGATGTGATGGCCATAGCTCGGCTCCTTCGTCGTGCGTGTGATCTGTTGAAGATCAGCAGTTAATCAGGCGCGGGTTATTCCGCCGCCAGCGCCACGGCGCGGCGTGTCTCTGACGCGTCCAGTGGAAAGACCTTGGCGGGGTTCAGCAGCCATGCGGGGTCGAACACATCCTTCACCGCCATCTGCGCCTCCAGATCGTCGGGGGCGTATTGCACATGCATCAGATCGCGTTTCTCGATCCCGACGCCATGTTCGCCGGTCAGACAGCCACCCACTTCGACGCAGAGCTTGAGGATCTCGGCCCCGAATTCCTCGCACAGCTCCAGATCGCCCGGTTTGTTGGCATCAAACAGGATCAACGGGTGCATATTGCCGTCGCCTGCGTGAAACACATTGCCGACCTTCAGCCCGAACTGATCGCTGAGTTCCTTGATACGTTTGAGCACGAAGGGCAGCGACGACACAGGGATGGTGCCATCCAGACACATGTAGTCGTTGATCTGCCCCATCGCGCCAAAGGCCGATTTCCGACCCAGCCAGATCTTGGCGCTTTCCTCAGCGGATTTGGATTGCCGCAGCTCCACCGGATTGTGCCGCTGCGCGATGTCGGAAATCAGTCCCAACTGGTGGTCGATCTCCGCGTCAGAGCCTTCGACCTCGATGATCAGCAGCGCCTCGCACATGGGATACCCAGCCTTGGCGAAGGCCTCCGTCGCTTCGATACAGGGGCGGTCCATGAATTCGATGGCGACGGGCAAGACACCCGCCTTGATGATGTCAGAGACACATTCCCCCGCGACCTCGTTATCGTCGAACCCGATCAACACGGGCCGCGCGCCTTCGGGTTTGTGCAAGATGCGCAGCGTGGCTTCGGTGACGACCCCCAGCTGCCCTTCAGAGCCGCAGATCAGCCCCAGCAGGTCCAGCCCGCCCGAATCCAGATGCGCGCCGCCGACCTCGATCACCTCGCCATCCATCAAGACCATCGTAACGCCCATGAGGTTGTTGGTCGTCACCCCGTATTTCAGACAATGCGCCCCGCCCGAATTCATCGCGATATTGCCCGCGATGGCACAGGCCAGCTGGCTTGAAGGATCGGGCGCGTAAAAGAAGCCGTCTTCCTCGACCGCGCCTGTGACGCTTAGGTTGGTACGCCCGGTTTGCACCTTGATAATGCGGTTGGGGTAATCGGTTTCGATCACCTCGTTCATACGCGCCACGCCAAGGATCACACAGTCCGCCGTGGGCAGCGCGCCCCCCGCCAGCGACGTGCCCGAGCCGCGCGGCACGACGGGAACGCCTTCTTCGTGGCAGATGCGCAACACGTCCGACACCTGCTGTGTGGTATAGGGCAACACCGCCACCATCGGCGCGCATTTATAGGCGGTCAGCGCATCACATTCATAGGCCCGCGTCTCGCGTTCATCCGAGATGACAGCATCAGCCGGCAGAACCTGACGCAGCCGGTCAACCACACGCGTCTTGTGCGCGATCACGGCTTGGCTGGGAATAGGCATTTCCATGGCGAACCTCCAATTTGGTAAAATAATATGACCAATTAAAGACATTGGCAACACAGAACCAGTCGGCGTATGCAGCTTAGCATGACTTGGATGGATCGCATCGCCCTGTTTCAACCGCTGGATTATGCCGCTTTGGCGATAATCTTTTGCGCCTGGCTGGCCATTGGCTGGCGCATCGAACATCCGAACCCCGCGAAGCCCTCTGTGTCGCTGATCATGGCGCAATACCGGCGCGAATGGATGACCCAGATGATCACCCGTCAGCCGCGTATCTTTGATTCGCAGATGATCAGCACCCTGCGGCAAAGCACGGCTTTCTTCGCCTCTACCAGCATGATCGCTTTGGGTGGGACATTGGCGCTTTTGGGCAACAGCGAGCGTCTGTCGACGGTGGTCGAAGACCTTGCTCTAACCGAGCTGCCCACCGTGGTGTGGGAATTCAAAATGCTGCTGCCACTGTTCTTTCTGACCAACGGCTTTCTGAAATTCGTCTGGTCAAACCGGCTGTTTGGCTATTGTTCGGTGCTGATGGCCGCCGTGCCAAACGACCCCGAGGACCGCCGCGCACCCCCGCTGGCGTCCAAGGCGGCAGAGATCAACATCACCGCCGCGCGCAGTTTCAATCGGGGGTTGCGGTCACTTTATTTTGCGCTGGCCAGTCTGGGCTGGATCGTCGGCCCAATCCCCCTCACCATCGCCGCTATGGTCACCGTCATCATCATCTGGCGGCGCGAGTTCACGTCACTGTCACGGCGCATTCTATTGGAAAATGAGCAAGGCTAGTCTATATGTCTGTTTTCAGACATTGGTGTATTCATGTACAAATTGATCCTTTCCATTCCGCTGCTGGTTGCAGCACAGGTCGCTGCGGCGGACCCGACCTCCATCAACTCGGTGCGCGTGTCGAAAGAGGGCGGCCTTTATAAGTTCGACGTGACGATCAGCCACAATGATACCGGCTGGGACCACTTTTCGGACGCGTGGCGCATTCTGGATGCCGATGGCAACCAGCTGGCAATCCGCGAATTGATCCACCCCCACGTGGACGAACAACCGCTGACTCGTTCCCTGTCCGGCGTTGAGCTGCCCGCAGGCACGACAGAGGTCGGCATTCAGGCCCGCGATACGCAGGCCGGTTGGGGGAAAGAGATCAAGAAGGTCCAGATCAAGTAAGGTTTGGGCCCTGCCGGATCCCAGAGCTGGCGGATTTATACGCGGTGGTATGGGCCGCCCGACAGGATCGAGGCGGCGCGATACAGCTGTTCTGCCAGCATGACGCGCACCAGCATGTGCGGCCAGACCATCTTGCCAAATGACAGCGCATGATCCGCCTCGCGGCGTAGCTCTTTGTCGATGCCATCCGCGCCGCCGATGACAAAGCACAGATCCCCCCGCCCCTGATCGCGCCAGCCCCCTAGACGGGTGGCGAAATCCGGTGAGGTTTCGACCTTCCCCCGTTCGTCCATCACGCAGATCAACGACCCCGCAGGAATGGCACGGCGCAGCAACGCGGCTTCGGCGGGCATACCGCCATTTTTCTTATCCTCAACCTCGATCACGCGCGCGGGCCCAAGGCCCAGCGCGCGACCGGTTCGATCGAACCGATTCAGATAATCATCAATGAGGTCTTTTTCCGGTCCGGCGCGCAAACGCCCCACCGCACAGATGTGAACACGCATGATCCCTGCCTGAAAGGCAGCTTAATGCGGCATCACGGCTGGGGCTTCTGTGGTCATCCACATCTTCTCCAGCTGGTAGAATTCGCGGACTTCCGGACGGAACACGTGAACGATCACATCGCCTGTGTCGATCAGCACCCAGTCGCCGGTTTCCTTGCCTTCGACCTTGGGCGAACGGCCATAGTCGTCCTTGACCATCTGGGCCAGCTTTTCGGCGATTGCCGAAACCTGACGCGAAGACCGGCCGGAGCACACAACCATATAGTCGCCGATTGCCGTTTTGCCGCGCAGATCGATCTGCACAACTTCTTCGGCTTTATCGTCGTCAAGTTGGGAAAGGATTGAAGCCAGCAGAGCGTCGCTTGTGGCTGTGTTTTGTTCAGCAGTCATCAGGGCTGCCTGCGGGGTAGCAGTCGGAACTGCATTTGAAAGCGTTGACAGGACATTGTCCTCCTTTAGACGCGCCGACAGTCCCCCGGCGCTGGGGATGTCCTAGAATAGGCACGCCGAAGTGAAATTTCAATGACAAGCGGCCATGACCGGCATTTACCGGCGCGCGCCAGTCGGGGCCGTTCCAAGAGCCGCGACACCACCGCTTTGGCCGACCGCCCGTAACGCGGCGAGAGAATGGCATGCCCTGACGGGCAAACTCTTGTCCGCTGTGCATTTTTGCTGACGACACTGGCGTTGTCAGGGGGTACGACGACCACCCTCCTCGCAGCGCCATGAAGGTCTGGCCGATAGGCGCATATGCCACCTGTCCGGCTCGGGTTGGCAGTCGTGCCACAGCGTCACAAAGCTGCCATGCGCCCGCGACAGGGGGATATGGGGGTTCGGGCGCAGTCACGACAGGCTCACGGCCCCGCTGATTCCCGCCGCTCATTCCTGTGTTGATCCGGCACCTGCACCGGCGCGGGACAGGGCGAGCTTGCTGTCGTCCAGAACCTTGACCTCGCGCTGCGGGAAGGGGATCGAAATGCCGTGCTCTTTGAACGCATCCCAAAGCGCCAGATACACATTGCCCCTGATATTGGTCAGACCGCCTGTCGGGTCCTTGATCCAGAAGCGCAGGATATAATCGACGCTGCTGTCCCCAAAGCCCACGATATGACAGACCGGCGCCTTGAAGCTCAGCACCCTCTCGACCCCGCTTGCGGCCTCTACCGCAAGCTTGCGCACCACATGGGGATCATCCCCGTAAGCCGTGCCGAAATAGATATCGAGCCGCACAAAATCGTTGGAGTGGGACCAGTTCACCACCTGACCGGTGATCAGGTCCTCGTTCGGGATCAGATATTCCTTCCCGTCCCGCGTCACGACAGAGGCATAGCGCGCGCCCAAGGTCTGGATCCAGCCAAAGGTATCGCCAAGGCTAATCACATCCCCCGGCTTGATCGACTTGTCGATGAGGATGATGATCCCCGACACAAGGTTCGACACGACCTTTTGCAGGCCGAAACCAAGGCCCACACCAATCGCCCCCGACAGGACCGCAAGCCCGGTCAGGTCAATCCCGACGGCCTTGACCCCCATAAAGAACGCGATGCCATAAAGCGTCAGCTGTACGCCCTTCACCGCCAGCACCTGCATAGAGGGGCTGATGTCTTCGTTCTTGCGGATCGTGGCAGCGCTGGTCTGGCTGATGATCCGCGCCACAGAGAAGAACAGGCCGATCACCACCAGCGCGGTGATCACCGTCAGCAGCGACAGCCGGAAATCCCCGATCGACAGCGCGACCGAATCCAGAAACGCCGAGACATCATCAACCACGTTCAGCGCATAGAGCGTAGCGTAGATCCACAGCCCCCATGTCACCAGACGCCGCATGGGGCGGTTGCGCACCAGCCGCGCTGCAAAGGCGATACAGACCCACACCGCCACCAGCGTTGCGAATATGCCGATCAGATAGGACCGCGACGGCCAGGTGATGTTCTGCATCACCAGATAGACCGTCCCTGCCAGCAGGGCGAACCACATCAGCCCCAGACGCCGCTTGACCTGCACCACCATGCGCAGCTGCCACTTGGACCACCCCTCGCGCGAGCGGACCCAGTTTTGCAGCCAGTTGCCCGTGGCGTGATGCAGCCCCCATGATATCAGCGCAAGCCCGAGCAGGATGAACATCTGGTACTGACGCCAGCCGGGCTGCATCAGGCTTTCCGCCAATCCGATCCCCCCTGCGATCAACGCCTGGATACTCTCAAGGAAATGGGCAAAGGGGTCTGGGGTCATCATGAACTTTCAAGGCAACAAACTTGTACAGGGCTTCAATGGTGGGACAATCCCGCGCACCGCGCAAGAAGGGATACCCGCGCCCACGCACAAGCACGTGATCCGATGCAGCCGCGCCACCACCGTGGCACCACCGCGCACCGTCAGAATCCTTGATCACATGGCCGAAAGCGTCTAGCTAAGCCGCTATGACACATGTTTCAGACGATCTGTTCAACATTTGCGACCGCGCCCGCTTGCGCGAACGCTTTTTCGGGGCAACCCACACCGTGCTGGCGCGACTATAAACGCCCGCCCGCGCCTTGGCGCTCGTCTTTCGTACACCCATATACTTCGCTTACATAACATACGGGAGAGGACCACATGTCCCCCAAAACGCTCTATGATAAAATCTGGGATGCCCATGTCGCGCACGAGGCCGACGATGGCACCTGCCTTCTGTACATCGACCGTCACCTCGTCCACGAAGTGACCAGCCCGCAAGCCTTTGAAGGGCTGCGGATGACGGGCCGCACCGTGCGCCGCCCGGACCAGACCATCGCTGTGCCCGATCACAACGTGCCGACCACGCTGGACCGCGCCAACGCCGCGACGATGACCGAAGACAGCCGCGTTCAGGTGGCCGCCCTTGATACAAACGCCAAGGAATTCGGCCTGCACTACTACCCCGTGTCCGACGTGCGTCAGGGCATCGTGCATATCGTCGGCCCCGAGCAGGGCTGGACCCTGCCCGGCATGACCGTTGTCTGCGGTGACAGCCACACCGCGACACATGGGGCCTTTGGGTCGCTGGCCCACGGGATCGGCACCTCGGAGGTGGAACACGTGCTGGCGACGCAAACGCTGATCCAGAAGAAATCCAAGAACATGAAAGTCGAGATCACCGGCAAACTTGCCCCCGGTGTGACCGCCAAGGACATCACCATGACCGTGATCGGTGAAACCGGCACGGCGGGCGGCACCGGCTATGTCATCGAATATTGCGGCGAGGCGATCCGTGACCTGTCGATGGAAGGCCGCATGACCGTCTGCAACATGGCCATCGAAGGCGGCGCGCGCGCTGGCCTGATCGCGCCGGACGACAAAACGTTCGAATATTGCAAAGGCCGCCCCCACGCGCCCAAGGGTGCCCAGTGGGAAGCCGCGATGGATTGGTGGAAAACGCTGTACTCCGATGACGACGCCCATTGGGACAAGGTCATCACCATCAAGGGCGAAGACATCGCACCTGCCGTGACTTGGGGCACCTCGCCCGAAGACGTTCTGCCGATCACCGCCACCGTACCGGCAGCTTCGGACTACACCGGCGGCAAGGTCGACGCGGCGAAACGCGCGATCGAATACATGGGCCTGACCGAAGGCATGGCGCTGACCGATATCGAGATCGACACCGTGTTCATCGGGTCTTGCACCAACGGCCGCATCGAAGACCTGCGCGCTGCGGCGGCGGTTCTGAAGGGCAAGAAGATCAAGGACGGGATGCGCGCCATGATCGTCCCGGGCTCCGGCCTTGTGCGGGCGCAGGCCGAGGAAGAAGGGCTTGCCGACATCTTCAAGGAAGCCGGTTTCGAATGGCGCCTTGCGGGGTGCTCCATGTGTTTGGCGATGAACCCCGACCAACTGGCACCGGGCGAACGCTGCGCATCGACATCGAACCGCAACTTCGAAGGCCGTCAGGGCTTCAAGGGGCGGACCCATTTGATGTCCCCCGCGATGGCTGCCGCTGCCGCTCTTACCGGACGTTTGACCGATATCCGCAAGCTCGACGCGTAAGCGGCCAGCAGATCAAAGGACAACAAAACCATGAACAAATTCGACAAGCTTTCCGGGATCGCGGCCCCCATGCCGATGGTGAATATCGACACCGATATGATCATCCCCAAGCAGTTCCTGAAAACGATCAAACGGTCGGGCCTTGGCGTGAACCTGTTTGACGAGATGCGCTATGACCGCGACGGCAACGAAGTACCGGATTTCGTGCTCAACAAACCGCAATACCGTGACGCGCAGATTCTTGTGGCGGGCGATAACTTCGGATGTGGTTCTTCGCGGGAACACGCGCCTTGGGCCATCGCCGATTTCGGCATCACCTGTGTCATCGCGCCCAGCTTTGCGGACATCTTCTACAACAACTGTTTCAAGAACGGCATCCTACCGATCGCCCTGCCGCAAGAGCAGGTGGACCTGTTGATGAAAGACGCCGAAAAAGGCTCTAACGCGCGGATCGAAGTGGATCTTGAGGCGCAGACGATCACCAGCTCTGACGGTGAAGTCATCAGCTTCCAGGTTGACGCGTTCAAGAAGCACTGCCTGATGAACGGGCTCGACGATATTGGTCTGACGCTGGAAAAAGCGGCCTCTATCGACAGCTTCGAATCTGCCGCTGCGCAGGCACGCCCCTGGGTCTAATCCCCACGGGCCCGGCCCGACGGGCTGGCGCGCTTGACCTAACCACGGGTTGAGTTCTATACATGGTTGTGGGCACCGCTTTGTTGCCCACAACAGACCGCGGGTTGCGTCATTTTCGCCGCAGCTATGATGCAATATCGCACCACACCTGCGCTCAAAATGTCTCAGATCCGCGCGCATCGTCAGGAACGGGCTTGAGGAATGTGGCGAAAGAAGACACAATTGAGGCAATTCTGAGGCAGGCCTTCGACACCCGAGGGCATCAAGTTGGAACAAGCACGCGGCAAAGAATCGTGGCTGGCCAGTTTGGAAGGGTAGTTTTGTGATTGCACGTATATCCGGCGCGGCAGCGCGTGGCATTCTGGTGGCATTGTTGATTGCAACGCCCGCCCTCATGTTACCCGATGCGTTGAACGATCCCAGCCAGATCACAATGCTGGTGGCGCTGATCGCCTGTTTCCTCACGTTTATCGAATACAACTCGAACTTCCCCAGCATCATCGAATTCCGCGACGCGGCACCCTTCAACCGGCTGCGCTATGTCTGTTTGCTGGTCACCATCATCCTGCTAACGTTGATCCTGAAGCAAAAGGTCAGCCCCTCGGTTCTGGGCGGTGCCATGACCTCTATCGGGACGATTCTTGGCAATGCGATGGATTTCCCCTTTTCGCCGGTGCGCATGATTGTCCTGATGTTGCCCGAAAGCGCCAGCGACGCGCTGGTGACATCGGTCCGTACGTCCGCGGGCATGGCCTATCTGATCTCGCTGATCTCGATGGGGGCGTTTCTGGTGCTGGTGCGCATCATGAATTGGCCAGTGCGTCAGGGGGCCTTTAACGTCTGGGTGAACCTGCCGCTGTTCGACCCGACCGCGGGCGGCGATGTTATCTATCGTCTGCAACGGGACGCGCGCATCAATATCGCGCTTGGCTTCCTTCTGCCCTTCCTGATCCCCGCAGTAGTCAAAGCGGCGGCCGATCTGCTAGACCCGATTACATTGCAGAACCCGCATACCCAGATCTGGACAGTCGCCGCATGGGCCTTCCTTCCTGCCAGCATCATCATGCGCGGCATTGCCATGGGCAAGATCGCCGAGATGATCGAAGAGAAACGCCGTCGCGCCTATGCCGACGAGGCGGAGAAAGATCACGGCTTGCAGCCAGCCTGATCGCAGGCGTCCTGCTGGCCGCATCCCCCGCGGTGGCAGAGCCCCTGCGCATCGCCACCTTCAACACCGAATTATCGCGGGCCGGACCGGGTCTGCTGCTGCGCGACATTGCCAAAGGGTCGGACCCGCAGATTACCGCTGTGACGCGCCTGCTGGCGGATGTTGCTGCCGATATCATCGTGCTGCAGGGGGTGGATTACGATCTTGGCGGCACAACGCTTGGCGCTTTGGCGGACAGGCTTGGCGAGGCTGGCCCCAGCTACCCCTACCGTTTCGCGCTGCCCCCGAATGCGGGGCGGCCTACGGGTCTGGATATGGACGGCGACGGCAAAACGGGCGGCGCGCGCGATGGTCAGGGCTATGGCCGCTTCTTCGGCGCGGGCGCGATGGCGATCCTGTCGCGCTATCCCGTGCTGCGCACCGATGTTCAGGATTACAGCGGTTTTCTGTGGCGCGACCTGCCCGATGCGCTGTTGCCGCAGACGGACGGCGGCCCCTTCCCCTCTGCCGCGGCGCAAGAGGTGCAGCGGCTTGCCTCGCACGGGGCATGGGTCGTGCCCATCGACATCCCAGATCAAGAGCCCCTGACCCTGCTGACCTTCTATGCCACGCCCCCTGTGTTCGACGGACCAGAGGACCGCAACGGCAAACGCAACCATGATGAAATCCTCTTCTGGGATCACTATCTGGCGGGCAGCTTCGGCCCGCCGCCAACAGACCGTTTTATCCTGCTGGGGGATGCAAATCTTGATCCGGCGAAAGGCGAAGGGCTGCACGCCGCGATCCAGACGCTGTTGGATCACCCCGCGCTGCAAGACCCGCTGGAGGGTCAGCCCACCGTCACCTTCGACGGTTTGGGCGATATGCGTGTCGACTATCTACTGCCCTCAACCGACTGGCGCATCGTCGCTGCTGGCGTGACCCGCGACCCTGCTGCCAGCCGCCATGGCGTGGTCTGGGTCGATCTTGACCGCTAGCCGTTCTTGACCCCTCTGCCTCCCCGCGCTACCCCGCTATCAACGTATTTTTCAGGAGACATCGCATGGCCAACCCCACATTGCTAATCCTCGCCGGTGACGGCATCGGCCCCGAGGTCATGGGCCAGGTTGTTCGCATCATCGACTGGTTTGGCGACAAGCGCGATCTGGCCTTTGACGTAGATCACGATCTGGTCGGCGGTGCCGCCTATGATAAACACGGCACCCCCCTGCATGACGACACGATGGCCAAAGCGCTGGCGGCGGATGCTGTTCTGCTGGGTGCGGTTGGCGGGCCGAAATACGACGCGCTTGATTTCAGCGTCAAACCCGAACGCGGCCTGCTGCGCCTGCGCAAGGAAATGGACCTGTTTTCGAACCTGCGTCCGGCACAGTGTTTTGACGCGCTGGCGGATTTCTCCTCGCTGAAGAAAGACCTCGTTGCCGGGCTCGACATCATGATCGTGCGCGAACTGACATCGGGTGTCTACTTTGGCGAACCCCGCGGTATCTTCGAGGAAGGCAACGAACGCGTCGGCATCAATACACAGCGCTACACCGAATCCGAGATCGACCGTGTCGCGCGGTCAGCCTTTGAACTGGCACGTCGTCGGGGCAACAAAGTCTGCTCGATGGAGAAAGCCAACGTCATGGAAAGCGGCATCCTGTGGCGCGAAGTCGTGCAGAAAGTGCATGACGAAGACTACCCCGATGTCGAGCTGTCCCACATGTACGCCGACAACGGCGCGATGCAACTGGTGCGCGCGCCCAAGCAGTTCGACGTGATCGTCACCGACAACCTGTTCGGCGATATCCTGTCCGATTGTGCCGCGATGCTGACAGGCTCGCTGGGGATGCTGCCCTCTGCCTCGTTGGGTGCGCCCAATGCCGATGGCCGCCCCAAAGCGCTGTACGAGCCCGTCCACGGCTCTGCTCCCGATATCGCGGGTCAAGGCAAGGCGAACCCCATCGCCTGTATCCTCAGCTTTGCGATGGCGCTGCGCTATTCCTTCGACCAGGGCGATGAGGCCGCGCGTCTGGAAAAAGCCGTTGAAAAAGTGCTCGCCGATGGGGCACGTACCGCGGATCTGATGGGCCCCGAAGGCGGCTCCCCCATCTCGACCTCCGAAATGGGTGACGCAATCCTCGCCGCTCTGGACGCGAGCCTGTAAGACATAAAGCGCAGCCCTGCCGGATGACCGGCGGGGTTGCTTTGCTTTCGCCAGACGCATCAGACGCTGCCGCATGCAGCAGCCGTGACCCTATCCGCGCCCCTGCCGGCGCAGAAACAACGTCGCCAGAGTGATCACCGTCGCCATCGCAATCACACCAAGATACCGTTCGTAAAGACCGTCGACATCGGTGGGTAGCATGAAAAAGACCGGTGCCGAGACGGTCCAGAGCGCACAGAGACCGACAAGAATTCTGCCGTATATCGCACCGCAGCAGCGCGCCCCTTCTGACATGGACCACGGCAAGATCGCCATAAGAAGGCCAAGAGCATAGACCAGGTAGCTATGGATCACGACGCCATCGCTGTCGTTGTCGCCGTATTCATTCCGCGCGCCAACAAGGAAGACAATCAGCCCCAAGACGGTGAAGCCCACGATCCCGACGCTCCAGCGCCAATTGCCCAGATGAATATGCGCGGCAAGTAAAGCGACCGATATCAGTGAAGCCGAAAACCCATAGATGCCGATATCGACAATATATTCATATTCACCCGCACCAAGATCGCTGATGGTGTCGGCGATCCAGTCGTGGTCCGGAACAACAAAATCCGCGATCAGGATCATCACCGAAAACAGGATGCAGCCAAATATCGCGTACCACGCAAGGAGGCGCACGAGCCCGGGCCTTTCTCGAACTGCTTCGTCGCCGATTTCGTTCTCCATATAAAATTTACCTTTTAGAAATGAAAAATTCCGATCGTAAGCTTTTCGTAAGCTTACGCTGGTCATGAGCACGCATCTAAATCTGCGAAAGCTCTATTATGGCCTCTGTGAAGACCCTTTTATCCCGGCTAGCCGTTCTGCGTGAACGGATAAGCATCTCCCCCGTGCTGCTGACCGTTCTTTCCATCGCATTCGTCTTCAGTGTCGATAATAGCACATTCTGGGACATCTCAAGGGATGTCTTCTCGGGCCACCTATTGTCGCTCGCCGGCTTTATGGGGGCTGTGTTCTGTTTGACGTTGGCCGCCTTCAGCCTGTTCGCATATCCATGGACGGCTAAACCGTTTCTGGTCTCGATGCTCATACTGGCCGCCATGACGTCTTATTACGTCGATACACTTGGCATTATCGTTGACCGCGACATGATCCAAAATGTCATGGTGACCACCGTCGCGGAATCCCGGCATCTAATAACACCTGGCTACATCACCCATATTATTGTCTTCGGCGTGTTGCCCGCGCTCATCGTGATGTGGGTGCCCATTCGACCCCAGACGCGAATCAGGGCGGCTGCAACGCCGATAGTGACCTTTGTTGTCAGCCTTGCATTGGCCGCAGGATTGCTGATGTCAGACCTGAAATCCTATGCGTCGATCCTGCGCGAGCGGAAGGATTTCATGAGCAGCTACCAGCCCGGTGCCCCGTTGGTAGGCGCGATCCGATACGCCAAGATGATGTCGCGTTCGGCCAATCTGGTCCTCACCAGCACCGGAACGGATGCAAGGCGCGGTTCTGCCTATGACGCGCCGCAAAAGCCTATGCTGACCGTTGTCGTTGCGGGGGAAACCGCGCGGGTGCAGAATTTCAGCTTGAACGGATACGGCGTCGACACGAACCCAGAGCTGTCCAAGCTGCCAATTATCAACTTCAGCAATACCCAGTCCTGTGGCACTGCCACGGCGGTGTCACTGCCTTGTATGTTCTCAAAATACAGCCGAGATGACTACAGCTTTGAAAAAGGCACCTCTACCGAGAATGTGCTAGATGTCTTCGGGCATGCCGGGCTGCAGGTCGAATGGTGGGACAATAACACCGGCGACAAAGCGATTGCCGCACGGTTCAAGACACGCAGGTTCAACGATCTGACCGACCCGGAGTTCTGTGCAACGGGTGAATGTATCGACGGCATATTCCTTGAGCCATTGAAAGACTACATCGCATCGATCAAGCAGGACACGGTCCTGGTTCTGCACCAGATCGGCAGTCACGGGCCGACCTATTATCAGCGCTATCCGGCGGCATTTGAACGCTTCACACCCGCATGCCGTACGGCGGAGTTCAAGAAATGCACCCCGCAGGAGATCACCAATGCCTATGATAACACCATCGCCTATACGGATCAGATCCTTGCCCAGACGATAAAAATGCTTGCCGCGAATGAAGCTTTGGCCACGTCACTGCTTTATGTGTCCGACCACGGTGAATCGCTTGGCGAACGCGGGCTGTATTTGCACGGGGCACCCTATTTCATGGCCCCGGACACGCAGACCCATGTTCCGATGCTCCTATGGATGTCAGACGCATTCCGAACCCGCTTTGGCATCGATGAAAGCTGTGTGGCGGAACAGAAGGACAAGCCGCTGTCACACGACAACCTGTTCCATTCCCTACTTGGGATGCTCGACATCAACACTGCAGAGCGTAACCCCGATCTGGATATCTTCGCTTCCTGCAAAACAAATACTGAGGTGGCCAAGATATGAAGCCGGAAATTATCAAACCGCTTGAGAAACCCGAACGCGTTACGGGGGTCGCCCATCTGTTTGCCGCTGCGGGCTATTCGATTGGCGGGCTGCGACGTCTTTGGATGGAAACCGCGTTCAGGCATATCATTGTGGCGCTGCCAATCGGTAGTGTTCTGCTCTACATCATGGATGCGGGTGTCGCTGATTTTCTGGTCTTTCTGGTCCTCTTTTCGGCGCTTGTCGCGGTCGAGGCTCTGAATACGGCGATCGAATGTATCGTCGACCACCTCGCTCCACAGTGGGAGGTTTTCGCTCGTGACGCCAAGGACCTTGGTTCGCTCGCGACCATGTGTTTGCTTTTCGCGAACGGTTTTTTCATGGCTGTGGTCGCTTTGCGCTATTTCGGGATGGCCTGAGATATGCCGATGAACCGGTCGCAGAAAATAGAATGCCCTAAGCCTGAAACTATGATCATGTCAGCATCAGCCGAATTGGCTAAGCCGCGTCTCGGAACTGGACAGTAACATTATGCGCATACTCTTGATCGAGGATGAAAAAGCTTTGGCGCGGCCGCTGAAAGAGCATCTGGAGGCGGATCGTCACATTGTCGAATGGTTCTGCACCCTGGACGAGGCAGACGCCGCGCTGCGTACGCTATCCTATGATGTGGTACTTCTGGACCTGCAGTTGCCTGATGGCGACGGGTTGGATTTTTTAAGCAAACTGCGGGCAAAGGCCATACGCACGCCGATCCTCATTCTCACTGCCCGCGACAAGGTGTCGGACCGGATAGAGGGGTTGAACAGGGGGGCTGATGACTATGTGATCAAGCCTTTTGACCTTGATGAGGTCAAAGCGCGCATCCATACCGTCTGTCGACGCAGCGCCAACCAGTTTGCCCAAACGGTTCAGCTGCACGATGTGGTGGTCAATCTGTCCGATCACACCGTCATGCGCGCTGAACAGCCCGTACGTCTGACCGCTAAGGAATGGGGCGTCTTCGAAACGCTACTGCGCCGCAAACCCCAGATCGTGCCGAAGGAGAGCCTTGAAGCTGCCATCTATGACTACGGCGAAGAAGTCGAAAGCAACGCGATCGAGGCACATATCAGCCGTTTGCGCACGAAATTAGGCAAAGACCTTATCGCCACGCACCGTGGTTTAGGCTACGCCTTGACGTCATGACACGCCGCCACAAAAGTCTGGTTCAATCGCTGCTTGGGTCGCTGCTTGTGCCCGGGCTGGCGGTGATGGTGATTGGCGTTTTGATCGTCCAGCATATCTTCAAGGACGAGTATGACGAGCTGCTTGATGCCAGCCTGATTGGCAAGGCGCATCTCTTGGTGGAGTTCATCGAAACGGCCCAAGGCGACGCGGGCTTTGACGTGGGCGGCTTGCTGGATTTTGAAAGCAAACTGCGTAAGCCGGATGAACGCGCGTTGATGTGGTATCTGGATCCGGATGGTCAGGTTTACGCGCAGTCAAAAAGCGTTGGTGCTTTCGCGCTTCCCACGCCATTGGCCACCGGGCTAAGCACCGCCGCCGGGCATCGCTTTATCATGCTCCGTTCAGATCAGCCCGAGACGGGCAGCGTCGTAGTGGCCGAGCCGATGGTGGAACGCAATGAGGCGATAACCGATGTGGTGATCGCTGTAGCCATCGGTTTTGGCCTGTTGGGGGCGCTATTTGCGTTATCCTCCTTCTGGGCGGTTCGACGATCAGTCGCGATGATTGCCGAGCTCAGCCGGAACATCGCAGAAAAGAACGAACACAACCTTTCTCCGATTGAACGCGAGAATGTCTTTTCCGAAATAACCCCGGCGATTGATACGCTTGACGGGCTCATGGGGCGACTTGACCGCGCCATCACCGCAGAACGTGCCTTTGCCACGAATGCCGCGCATGAATTGCGCACCCCCGTTGCCATTTGTCTGGCGCAGGCGCAGCGGCTGCGGGCAAAGCTGAGCGACCCCGCAAAGATCGACAATATCGTCGAAATCGAAACAGGTCTGAAGCGGCTCGAGCGTTTGATCGAGCGCCTATTGCAATTATCAAGGGCGCAATCAGGACTGGGCCTCAATGCGGTCGCGACGGATGTTTCCCCGGTGATCACGCTTTTGATGTCCGAGATGCGCAGCCGAAGCCGCGCCCCGGAAAAGATCGAATTGAAGTTTCCCGAAACTCATTTTTCAACGCGCGTTGATCCGGATGCCCTTGGGATCATCCTGAACAATATGTTCGACAACGCCCTGAAGCACGCTAGCGGCCCTTTGCCCACGGTTGTAGACGCCAGCCAATCGGGGAGAGTTGCCGTCGTGAACGATTGCGCCCCTCTCTCACCCGCGGACCTCGACCGCATAAAGCAGCGGTTCAACCGACGTGGCGCGCTGTCAGATGGATACGGGCTGGGACTGTCGATCATACAAGATCTATGCGCCCAGTCCGGATGCCAACTTGAAATTTACGTACCCCGAGAACTGAGCCCGCGCGGTTTTGCCGCCGTCTTGCGCCTGCCCGAGACGACGAACGACCCAAGGTGACTTTCCCCAGCTGATCAGAAGCACGCCTAAGCAGCACCAAGCGTTGTAAAATGCGTGTCAGGTCAGCCGCGCGTAAAGGCCATTGCGCGCGCGCAAGCTGTCGTGTGTTCCGGCTTCGACCTTGCGCCCTTCCTCCATGACGATGATCTGGTCGGCATGTTTTACCGTCTCAAGCCGATGCGCGATAATGAGCGTGGTGCGGCCCTTTGAAAGCCGCTCCAACGCCTGCTGGATGTCGCGCTCCGTCTCGCGATCCAGCGCCGATGTTGCCTCGTCCAGGATCAGGATCGGCGGGTTTTTCAGGAAAGCGCGGGCGATGGCGACGCGCTGTTTCTGCCCGCCCGACAGCATGACACCCCGCTCGCCCACGACGGTTTCCAGCCCCTCGGGCAGTGCGGAGACGAGCGCGCCCAACTGGGCATTCTCGACCGCGGCATCCAGTTCCGCCGCCGTGGCATCGAGTTTTCCGTACAGGATATTCTCGCGCAGGGTGGACCCGAATAGGAACACATCCTGAGAGACCAACCCGATCTGAGAGCGCAGACTGTTCAGGGTCATATCCGCAATGTCGATCCCATCAATCGTAATCCGCCCGCCGGAAGGGTCGTAAAACCGCGGGAGCAATGCCAGAAGCGTTGTCTTGCCTGCACCCGACGGCCCGACGAAAGCCACTGTCTCACCGGCTTTGGCGGTCAAGGTGACGTTGTGCAGAACGGGCAACGGGCTGTCATAGGCAAATGACACATCTTCAAAAGCGACCTCGCCTTGCGTGACGGTCACTGCGACGGCATCCGGCCGATCGCTGACATCGCGGTCGGTCTGCAACAATTCGGTGTAGCGTTGGAAACCGGCGATACCGCGGGGGTAGGTTTCGATCACTGCGGCAATTTTCTCCAGCGGGCGGAAAAAGACGCTGACGAGCAGCAGGAAGCCGACAAAGCCGCCCGTGGTCAGCGACCCTTCCAGCACAAAACCCGCACCCGCCACCATCACCACAACCTGCACGAAACGCAGGCCCATGTAGTGGATCGCACTGGCCTTCGCCATGATCGCATAGGCCGACAGTTTGGTCCTGCGATAGGCTGCGTTGTCACGCGCGAACAACGTTTCTTCGTGACCTTCATTGGCAAAGGCCTGCACGACCCGGATGCCGCTGATGGCTTCCTCCAGGCGCACGTTGAAGGCCCCCACACGCGCATAGATATCGCGCCAAGACCGTGTCATGCGCGCCCCGTAAACGGCCACGACCCAGACCATCAGCGGCACGATCACGACCGTAATCAGCGCGAGCGTGACATGCAGATTGATCATCAACGCAAAGGCACCGACGAAGGTGACCACCGCGATAAACAGGTCTTCGGGGCCGTGGTGCGCGACCTCGCCTATTTCTTCAAGGTCGCGGGTCACGCGGGCGACAAGCTTGCCGGTACGCGCCCGGTCATACCAGCGCCAAGACAGCCGGGTCAGATGCGAAAAAGCGCGGCGGCGCATCTCGGTTTCGATCTCGATCCCCAGACGGTGCCCCCAATAGATCACCACCCCCATCAGGGCGGTATTGATCAGATACACCAGCAACAGCCCAATCGCGGCCAGTATGGTCAGCCTCAGATCGCCAAGCGGCAGCAGGTGGTCGATAAAGGCGGTGATGGCGAGCGGGAAGGCAAGCTCCAGCAAGCCGGACAGCACGGCAGAGCCGAAGTCCACCCAGAACAGGCGCGTGTGGGGACGATAGTATTCGAAAAATTGGCGGAGCATATGGCTGGCTTTCGGATGAATATGGTCGGGGTCAAATCGGATGAACGACCGGGCTGGGCTTTGTGTCGATGACCTGCATGGGCAATCCGTAGATCCGCTGAAGCGCGTCCGGGTCGAGCAGGCAGTGCGCAGCGCCCTCAAGCGCCACGCGCCCGGCATCCAGCGCGATAACATGATCGCAAAAGCGCACCGCCATATTCACGTCATGCAGCACCACCACGGCAGAAAGCGCACCGGCGTTGACCGTTTCACGCAGCAGCCCCAGCACTTCGATCTGATGGGCCACATCCAGCGCCGAAATCGGTTCATCCAGCAGCAAGCTACGCGCCCCCTGCGCCAGCATCATCGCGATCCACGACCGTTGTTTTTCCCCGCCTGACATGGTGTCGACCATCTGGCCGCGCTTGTGCTCCAGACCACATTGAGCAATCGCCGTATTAATCATAAAGCGATCCTCGGGGCCCAATCGGCCCAAGGCTCCGCGCCACGGGTATCGGCCAAGCGCGACCAGCTCCTCCAGCCACAGCCCTTCGGTCGGGGGCGTCACCTGCGGCAGAAACGCCAGATCGCGGGCAAAATCCCGCGGCTTCCAGTCCCTCAGGTCTTGGCCGCGATATTGGATGGTTCCGGCGCTCGGCCGGGTTTGCGCGGCGAGCATTTTCAGCAGCGTTGATTTGCCCGACCCGTTGCGCCCGACAAGCGCCGTGATCCCCGGCTTGATCGCCAAGGAAAGGTGATCGACCAGCCGCCGCTTGGGCACGTCGAAGCAGACATTTTCGAGCATAAAGAGGGTCATGCGTGTCTCCGTCCGAGCAGGGCAATGAAAAGCCAGGGCGTGCCGATCAGCGTCGCGAAAAGCCCCAGCGGCAGGTCGTAGGGGTAGCTGGCGGTGCGCGCGCCAAAGGCCGCGAGGCTCATGAGCAACGCACCCAGACACCAGCTGGCAGCCAGAAACGGCGCAGGGCGCAGCAGGCCAAGGCTGCGGGCGATATGGGGGGCCATCAGGCCAACGAAACTGACCGGGCCGACCAGCACGCTTGCCGCGCCAGTGGCCAGCCCTGCCGCCAGCACAACGGCAAGCCGCACGGTGCCAAGCGGCACCCCCAGACCCTGCGCGACACCCGATCCCAGCGGCAGGATGTCGAACCAGCGCGACAGCAACAGCGCCGCGCCAAGCGCCGCCACCGCCATTGCGGCAAGCGCCATCGCCCCTGCGACCGTGACCCGTGTCGCGCTTCCCGCAAGCCACCCCAGCAGGGACCATGCTCTGGGATCACCTGACGCCATGATCGCTGCCAGAAGGGCCGAGGCGAAGGCTCCGATCGCCAGCCCTGCCAGCAACAGCCGCGCCGGTGCCATATCACTGCGCGCCGCATAGGCGGACAGGATGATCAGCGTTGCCGCCGCCCCGCCAGAAGACCCGAGCGCCAGCGTCAATGGCGACGGGGCAGGCAGCAGGAACAGCGTTGCCGCATAGCCAAGCGCAGCACCACCGGTCACGCCCAGAACCTCGGGCGCGGCCATCGGGTTTGCCGTCACCCGCTGCAATGCGGCGCCCGAAAGCGCCAGCAGCGCTCCGGCAGCGGCAGCCGCCAGAATGGCCGTGGCCCTCAATGGCACGAAACTCGCCGCAATCGCGCCCGATATCACGCCCCAGCCCTCGGGTCCGCGGGTGCCAAACAGGCTCAGCACGGCAAAGGCGACCGCCGCGCAGGCCAGCAGAGCAACCCGCCGCCACGGGTGCGGCGCGCGCGGTGGCAGGGTGTCGTTACGTTCAGCCTCGGGCGGGACAATGTTGCGCAATCGCGGGAGCAAAGCGATCAAAAGCGGCCCGCCGATCAGCCCGGTCAACGCGCCCGTCGGCAGTTCTGGCAGCCCGAAGGCGGCAAGCGCCAGCAGCGCGCTGTCCACCAGCCACAGCAGCAGCGCGCCCGCCAGTGGCGCGGCCAGCAGGACTTGTGCCACGCTGCGCGCGCCCAAACGCCGTGCCAAGGCCGGTGCCGCCAGCCCGACAAACCCGACCAGCCCCACCTCTGCAGAGACCATGGCCGAGACGAACACCGCCAACGCCAGCGCCGCGACCCGTATCGCCCCGACTTGCGCCCCAAGCGCCTTGGCCGTGGCCCCGCCAAGGCTTAGGACCACCAGTGGCCGCACCAGCAAGGCGGCTCCTGCCGCCCCCAGCACCAGCACCACAGCCAGTCGAATCACCCCGTGCCAGCTGTCTTGTGAAAGCGCCCCGCCGTTCCAGATCACCAGCGACAGCAGGTAATGCCCCTGCCCCAATGTGAGCGCGGTAGAGATGGCGGAGGCAAGCATGCCCACCAGCATCCCCGCGATGGTGACCGTAACAGGCGCAAAGCCACGCCGCGCGCCAAGCGCCATGACAATGAGCGCTGCAAGCCCGCCTCCGACCAATGCGACAGGGCCGGGACCAAGGGCGAGCATATTCGGCCAGAGCAGCGTGGCGCAGACCAGCGCCAGCTGTGCACCCGAGGCCACGCCAAGGGTCGTCGGATCAGCCAGCGGATTGCGCAGCACCGCCTGCATCAATGCGCCCGACAGCCCCAGAAGCGCCCCGATCAGCAGGGCAATCACCGCCCGCGGCATCAACCCGAAGGCAAAGAGGATCTGTTCGGGCGACAGGTCTTGCGGACCTGCGACGGGCAGCACCCATTGCGCAGCGGGCAGGGCGGCAAGGGCTGCGATGGTCCATAGGCACGCCGCGCCGATGGCGGCCACAAGGGGCAGCGTCAAAAAGGGCGGACGGATCATGCGGCTTCCAGCGCGGTCACAAGATGGGACGCAAAACGCAGCCCGGAAGGCGCGCCGCCAAAGGGCATCTGATCGGGCAGATACGACACGCGACCCGCCCGCACGGGCGGCAGCGCGGACCAAAGCGCGCTTTGGCCAATCGCGCGCCGTGCAGTGACCGGCAAAGCGCCCGCGATGACCAGATGCGCCTGCGGAAAATCGATCAATCTGGACAGAGGGACCGGGGCATTGAATCCAAATTCAGTATCGCCGCCCCAGGCATTCGTCAGACCGATCCGGCGAAGCGCCCCGCCATACAGGCTGTCGGTGCCATAGATCTGCACATGACGCGCATCCCCCACGGTCATCACCACAAAGGGGCGCGCGGCAAAGCCTGTTGCCCGTGCGCGCAGCGCATCAAAAGCGGCCTCGAAGTCCCGACGCACCCGGTGACCAACCTCTCCGCGGTCCAGCTGTATGGCCAATGTCTCCAGCGCCGACAGCGCCTTGGGCAGCGCCGGTTCGGTCGGGATGAACATATTTTGCGTGAACACCGGTGCGATACGTCCCAGCTGCGGTTCAACGAAACTGTAGAAATTCGACGACAGGATCAGGTCGGGGGCGACAAGGCTCAGCGCTTCGAGGTTGGGGCTGCCGCGCAACCCGACATCCTCACAGTTCGGGGGCAGCGTCACCGCCGTACCGCGCAGGAATTGCCGTTTCTCTGCCACGGCAACCAGCGGCAGGTCGAGGGCGGCAGCGGTTTCCGCCATCGCCCAGTCAATCGCGGCGAGGCGCGATCCCCCCCAACCGCGTGCGCCGCGCGCGCGAGATGCCACAAGAGCGCAGGCTCCTGTGGCAATGATCGCGCGGCGCGTGAGGGCGAGGCGCTTTACCACTTCTTGGACAGCGTCGCAGAGATCGTGCGCCCGTCGCCATAGTAGGTCGAGAAATAGCCCACCGAAGAGACATAAGCCTCGTCCGTCAGGTTGGTCACATTGACCTGCAGCTCTGTGCCGTCATCAAAGTCATAGGACACGGCCGCATCCAGCAGCGTCACAGAGTCGAGCTGATTGGCATTGGCGTTGAACGCATAGCGTTCCCCGATGAACCGCGCGCCTGCGCCCACGGTCAGCCCGGCAAGCGGCCCGCCCTGGATCTCTTTCGATGCCCACAGCTTGAAGGTATGTTTCGGGGTCAGCCCCAGTTCGTTGCCATTGTTGTCACCGCCGATGATCTCGCTATCGGCATAGGAATAGCCGCCCGTCACGCTCCAGCCGTCGGCCAGATTGGCACGGCCTTCCAGCTCTAGCCCGCGGATGCGGGATTTGCCGACCTGATCATAGGCCCGCACCCCGGCCCCATTCTGTACATAGACGGGGCGGTTCTTTTCTTCGAGCTGATAGACCGAGGCCGACAGATACGCATCAAGGGTGGCGGGCAGGTATTTCGCGCCAACTTCCCATTGCTCGCCCGTGGTCGGGTCAAGCGCTGTGCCCGTGTCGCCCGGTTCTGCAAAGCTTTGGAACGAGGTGCCATAGGACAGATAGGCCGACACGCCATTGTCCCAGACATAGCCAAGGCTTGCCTGACCGGTGGTGGCGCTGTCGTCGCGTGTCAGATCAACGGTGCCGGGCGTGCCGCCAGAGCCCGGAACGGTGTAGAGCGTGTTGGACTGCCCTTCGGATTTGTTGCGATCATGGCGCAAGGCCAGACCCGCGCGCCAATGGCCATATTCGATTTCGTCGCTGGCGTAGATGCCGACCTGTTCCACGGTCACATTCTTGTTCGCATACCAGCTTGCCCCGTCGCGCACCGGCGTGATCGGGCTGTAGTCTGGCGCGGCAAAATCAATGCTGTCCTGACCATAGTAAAACACGCTGAGCGCAGATTCTTCGAACCGGCTGGCATCGATACCAAAGGCGAGATTATGCAGCACATCGCCGGTCAGCGCCGAGCCTTCAAGCCGCAGGTCCGTGGCATAGGACGTCACATCTTCGTCTTGCAACAGCTGTGTGCGCGCCACATCGTTGCCGGTCACGCCGCCGACAGAAAGGTTGGAATAGGACCAGTCGAATTTCGTCACGCCCGTGTTGCTGACCAGCCGCCAGCCATTATCGAACGTGTGGGTGACCTGCGCGCCCAGATTAAGCACTTTGCGGTCGCCGTATTCCAATGCCTCATTGCCAAAGTAGAAGTCGCGCAGGTCTTCGTCGGAACGGGTGCCGACCAGCCCGTTGGGCACGCCCGAGGGGGAATCCGGGTCGTCATCCTGATAGGACAGCAGGAATTCCACCGTCGTTGCATCGGTCGCCTGGTATTTCGCGGCAAAGCCCAGATAGGCCCCGGGGTTGTCGTATTCATCGATCCCCAAAACACGATTGCCCGCCTTGCCGACGATGCGGTAAGCAAAGCGGTCATCGACCACGCGGTTGGCATCACCAAAGACATAATAGGACCCGTTGCCATCCGCATGGAGGCCTAGCTCGGTCGTGTCGCCATCAAATTGCGCGCGTTTCTGGATCAGGTTCACCAGCCCGGCGGGCGACCCTGCCCCGTATAGCACCGAATTTGGGCCGCGCAGAAGCTCCACCCGTTCCATGCCGTAAAGATCAAGCGAGGGCGCGCCATAGTTCGGGCGCGTAGAGCGGCTGAATTGCAACCCGTTAAGGTAGATCTGGTTTTGCAGGTCAGCCCCGCGGACCGAAATTGAATCAAACCGCGGGTCCGCCCCATAGGCTTCGGTCACGACACCCGCCGCATAGCCAAGCGCCTCTGACAGATTGTTGGCGGCCGTATCCTCGATCTGGTCGGTGGTGACCACCGTGATGGAAGACGGCGTTTCCAGCAAGGACCGCCCGCTTTTGGTCGACGCCGTGGTGCCCGCGGCATAGCCCACCACCGGGCCGGTCGGGTCTTCTTCGGACTGGATGATGATCTCGCCCAGATCAACGGCGTCCTGCGCCGTCGCCACACCGGCAGACAGGGCCAGCGCGCTGGTCCCCAGCATCAAGAAAAAGGTGAACTTCATGGATATACGTCCCGCTGTTTATTTTTCCGAGTATTTAACTCAGCTATAAGGCGACGTCTTGAACGCATCCGCCGTCATTTGTCCCAATCCGCTGTAAACGTATCACTGAATATCGCGTCGCCACTGCGATGGCGGCACCCCGACAGACCGGCGAAAGACCCGTGACAGATGGGCCTGATCGGAAAAACCGGTTGCCGCGGCGATGTCGGCAAGGGGGCGTCCGGGGTCGGCCATCATCTCCTTGGCGGCGACGACGCGGCATTCAGCTATCCAGCGTTGGGGCGACAGACCCGAGGTGTGCTTGAACGCGCGGCTGAACCAGCTTTCGGAGAGCCCCGCCAAATCCGCCAGTTCGCCCACTCCGACGGGGCGAAATATATTCTGCGCCATGTACTGCCGAACCGCCGCCATATGCTGAGGCGACAGTCCGCCAGACGCAGGCAGGGCGTTTTGCGACGCCGGGTCCATCACTGCGCCCAAAAGCGATTGCAGCAGGCCTTCCAAGACCATCGTCCCACGTTGAGGGGTCTCCACTTCGCTGGCCGCAAGACGGCCAAGGGTCAGCAGCACGCTATCCTCCGGCGCAAACATCACGCGGCGGGGCAGCTCTGATATACCGATCGCACCAAGCCGTGTCTGCAATGCAGCTGCGTCAAAATGGAAATCAATATGGCTGAGCCTTTGGGCCTTGCCCAGCTTGCTCCACAACGGGGTGCCCGCCGGAACAAAGAAAGCGCGCGTTCCGAATTGGGCCGTCGCCCCCTCGCCCGTTCGAAGCGCGATCAGCGGCGGGGTGTCATCCAGAAAGACCACAAGGCGCGGATCCGGCGCGGTGTAATACCCGCCGCCCCCTTGGTCCCCGTCGACATGCCAGACATCTGCGATAGCCCCCGACAAGGGCCGAAACCGTAAGGGCTTGATCGTGCGCAGGTTCCGGGTCTGCGCCTCCATACGAGGGACAAAAACCTGTGGCACATAGGATTTTGATAGAGGGGCGGATGACATGACGACGCGCTGAGACAGCTCCAGAATTCTGAAACCATTTTCTGACAAATTTACTCGGATAAGTCAATTCCGCAACATCCCCGCGGGGATCGTCACCAAGGGTCAGTCTTGCACCATCGATACGACGCGCCGCACTGCGCTTTGCGCCAAGGGCATATGAGCCTGTTGTGCCTCCCGAGGCCACCGGATGAACAGCATGGCCTCGCCTGCGATCTTATTGACGCTCAGCGTCGCTTCCAGATCTTGAAGGGAGCAGCGCAAAATCTTCTGATCCTTGCGCTGCGCTTTCGCGGCGATTTGCAGGTCGAACTGAACCCCCGGATGCGCTGCCTTTAGGTGATCTACAATCTGTGGCGCAGCACCCACGGCCATGTAAAGCGCCACGCATGTGCCGGGTCTGATATCCTTGATCGGTTCGGGCACCGTATATCCATCTTGGCGATGGCCGGTCGTCAGCACCACGGTGTCGATCTTGCCCCGATCCGTCAGGCTTTCACCGATGCTCGCGGCCGCGGCGCAGGCCGCGGTGACGCCGGGGATGATCTCGAAAGCGATACCGCTGGCTTTCAGCGCATCGACTTCTTCTGTGCTGCGCCCGAACACCCCCGGATCACCGCATTTCAGGCGCACGACGCGCTGGCCGCGTTTGGCAGCCATCACAAGGGTCTGTGTGATTTTCTCTTGCGGCCAACTGTGACAGCCCGGAGCCTTGCCGACGTAAATGCGCTCGGCGTCACGACGGGCCAATTCAAGGATATCAGGGTCAAGCAACCGGTCATAATAGATCACATCGGCTTCTTGCAGGCGCTGCACGCCGCGCAGAGTGATCAGATCCTTCGCCCCCGGTCCTGCGCCCACAAGGCTGACACTGCCGCCCGCAGCGGTGCCGAAGTCGCCCGTTTCGATGGCCGACTTGATACGCTTGGCCGCCGCGCGTTCGGCACCGGCGGCAAACATCCAGCGCGGGCTGTCGTTGAAAACCCAACGCCACAGATCGCGACGCGCGCGCGGATCAAGGCGCGCAGACGCATTCCCCCGCAACCGGCCCGCAAGAGCAGCAAGATCCCCCAGCCGCGGCTCGAGCATTTCCTCTACTTTCGTCTTGATCTGGCGGGCCAGCACTGGGGCTGTTCCCTCGGTGCCGATGGCCACGACCACCGGATCACGGTCCACGATCGAAGGCGTGATCGCGTCGCAAAGCTGTGGCTGGTCTACCACGTTCACAACCGCCCCGGCCTCTTTGGCCAAAGCATGCAGCGCCATGTCCGCACCAGGGCAGCCAGTGGCGATAAAGGCCAGCGCGGTGTCTGAAAAGCTGTGCGGGGTGATTGGACCGTCGTGAAGTGTGACACGGCCCGATGCAGCAAGGTCCGACAGTTCGGCATCGAATGTGGCGGCCCAGATCTCGACCGTCGCCTCGGTTTTCAGGATCAGTCGCGCCTTCTGGGCGGCCTGTTCGCCCCCGCCCATGATTACAACGCGGCGACCCGCCATTTGCAGGAACATGGGGAATGTCTTCATGCGGATTGCTCCTTTGGCTGGTGTCGCTGGTCCCAAAGGCTGCGCGCCATTTGGTCGGCCTGAGAAAGTGTCCGAGACGCCTTCAGCGTCCACAGCGCAAGTGCCGCAGTGCCGGTCACCGTGGCGATTGCGAAAGGGTCGTCCACGCGACCCTGCCACAGGCCCTGCAGGTCGATGATATCGCCTGTTTCATGCAAACGCCGGGTGTCATGCAGGATTGGCGCGGCGGTCTGCTGGATATGCGCCCCGTCGCGCAGGCCGAACAGGGCGATGTCCTTGGAGGGATGACGCTCGAATTCGCCGCCGCCCCCTTTGATGATGCTCAGATCCTGCTGGCCCAATAGCTGCGCGGCTTGGGCCTGCAGGCTGCGGTAAGACGGGTGGAACACGCCTTGCACCGTCGCCGGGGCCTCGGACGGGTTCCACATGCGCAATACCGTATTAAAGCACGATCTGAGGCCGAGCGTATCGCGCAGGTTCAAGATGCTGAAAGCCGCAGGGCTTAGGGTTTCTAGCGGGGTATAGGCCACCTGCGGCCCGGCAAGATCAATGACCTCGCGCACCGATGCATTGGCCGATTGATGCGAATTCCACCCGTGCATCGAAATGCTGTAACCGGCCTGCCCCACCAGCCGCGCTGCAAGCAGGAACAGCGGCACCCCCCGGCTGCGACCTGCGGCGTAGGACGGCCAGTCCAGATCCGCTTTGGGCAGTTTGCCCACCACATGTGCGCGTAATGCCGCGGTGAAACCGGCAATCTCTTCGGGGGTTTCGCCGCGCAGACGCATGACCATCAACAGCGCGCCGACCGCTTCGGGGGCAGCATCACCGCGTAGGATCAGCGCCATGGCGTCCTGAGCTTCGGCCAAGGTCATAGCGCGGGCACGCCCCTTGCCGCGCGCGACGATCCGGACATAGGGGGCCAGGCTCATTCTGCGGCCATCCGTTGCAAGGTCTGATCCAGCAAGGCGGCGAGTTCAGGTTTGCACGACCCGCAGTTTGTCCCCGCGCAGGTGGCGTCGCCCAAGGCCGCGACGGTAGAGGCCCCGCCAGCGATAGCCGCCAGCAAGGTGTTGCGCCCCACATCAAAACAGGCACAGACCGTAGCACCCGGGTCCGGCCGGTCAGCGGCATTGCGCCCGGCGAGCGCCGCCAACGCCGATGTGTCCGTCCCGATCAGCGCGATAATCGCACTGCGCGAGACGACCACCGGATTGGGGGATACGAAAAGCAGCCCGGTGATCCGCCCACCTTGGGTTATCGCAATCCGCACGCCACCGGTCGCCGCGTCGGATTGGAGCGAGAGATCACCCTCCGCCTGCCCCGTCAGAAGGCGGGCCTCTACCTCCCAATCCTCGGGGTTTTTGCTGCCCGCCAGCTCTGCCTGCCAGCCGGTATTGGTGCGGGCCACGGCGGCATAGGCGGTTTGCGGCGCGGGTTCCGCGACGCTTGCCAGAAAGCCATACCATTTGGCCTTAAAAACCTCGGCAGTGACAGCGCTGGCCTTTAAGGCGGGTTGACCTGAAATCGGATCGGTCAGCGGCGTCATGACGCTATTGACCGTCCCCGCGGTGCTGCGCTGACGTGTCCAGTGCATTGGCGCGAACAACGCGCCTTGCGCCACGCGCGGGGTGATCAATGCCCGCATCAAAACACCACCACGGCTGTTTTGCAGCGCGATCAACGCCCCGGGGAGCGCCCCCAATGCGGCGGCATCAACTGGGTTCATCTCTACATAAGGTTCGGCCAGATGTGCCCCAAGCCGCGCCGATTTGCCCGTACGCGTCATCGTGTGCCACTGGTCGCGGTTCCGTCCGGTATTGAGCGTAAAGCGTGAATTCAGCGACACAGGGGATGTCACGGCAACCATCTGCGCCCTGCCGTCAGGATGATAATATTGCCCGTCCGCAAAGAAACGCGCCCCGTTTCGCGGCCATTGGGTCGGCACCATTTTCGCGTAATCCGCATCGGCAAAAATGCTCAGATCAAGATCGCGCGGGAAGGCCGAAGCGGCCTGATCAAGCGCGACATACTCAGCAAAGACATCCGCGGATGAGCCATAGGAAAAGGCATCCGAAAACCCCATACGCGTGGCCACGTCGCTGATGATCTTCCAGTCGGGCCGCGCCTCAGCGGGGGCGGGCAGAAAGGCGCGTTGGCGCGAAATGCGCCGTTCGGAATTGGTCACGGTGCCGTCTTTTTCACCCCACCCGGTGGCGGGTAGCAGGACGTCAGCAAAAGCGTTGGTATCTGTCTTCTCCATGATGTCAGACGTAACAACAAAGGGCACATTTGCAATTGCCGCCGCCACGCCATCGGCATCGGGCAACGACACCGCGGGGTTGGTCGAGATCACCCACAGTGCCTTGATCTGCCCGTCGGCACAGGCCTCGAACAGATCGACAGCCTTCAGTCCCGGTTTTGTGCAGATCGTCGGGCTTTGCCAGAAACTCTGCACCGCGCGGCGGTGCGCTTCATTCCCGATCTCTAGGTGGTTTGCCAGCATATTGGCCAGACCGCCCACTTCGCGTCCCCCCATGGCATTGGGCTGGCCGGTCAATGAGAAAGGGCCCATCCCCGCCTTGCCGATGCGCCCTGTGGCAAGATGGCAATTCAGGATCGCGTTCACCTTATCCGTGCCACAGACCGATTGGTTGACGCCTTGGGAGTACGCGGTGACGACTTTGGGCGTGTTTGCCCAAAGCGCATAGAAATCAGCCAATTCCCGAGCGTTCAACCCGCTGTCCGCCGGATCACTGGCCTGTGCCGCCGCCAGCGCCGCATCCAGCCCGTTCACATGGTTTTCCGTATAGGCCGTGTCGAGTTTTCCAGTCTCTGCCAGATACGCCAGCAACCCATTGAACAAGGCAACATCCCCGTCGGGAGCGATCCTCAAATGCACATCCGCCAGATCGGTGGTCGCCGTCCGGCGCGGATCGACATTGACGATCCGCATATGGGGGCGGGCCTGTTTTGCGGCGGCAATACGCTGGTGCAGGACCGGATGGCACCACGCCAGATTGGACCCGACAAGCACAACCAGATCGGCTTGCTCCAGATCTTCATAGGTGCCGGGAACGGTATCGGTGCCGAAGGCACGCTTGTGACCCGCGACAGAGGACGCCATGCACAGACGTGAATTCGTGTCGATATTGGCCGCCCCGATGAACCCCTTCATCAGCTTGTTGGCGACATAATAGTCTTCGATCAGCATCTGGCCCGAGGCGTAAAAGGCGACGCTTTCCGGCCCATGCTGCGCGATGGCATCGCTGAACCTCTGCGCCACCATATCCAGCGCCGTGTCCCATTCTGCCCGCACCCCGTTGATCTGCGGATGCAAAAGCCGCCCGTCCAGATCGATGGTTTCCCCCAAGGCAGCACCTTTGGAGCAGAGCCGCCCGAAGTTGGCCGGATGATCCGGATCCCCCTTGATTGTACCATCGGCGGCCGCCAGCACCCCGCAGCCTACACCGCAATAAGGGCAAGTGGTGCGCGTGAGGGTCATGCGGCGCTCCGCGCGTGCAGGAACGTCCGGTCCAGCAGGATGCGCCCGCTTTCCACCCGCGCCGGATAGGTCGCGACGCGGCCCGCGTCCGCGCCCTGCGCCTCTCCGGTCTCGAGAGAGAATACCCAGTTGTGCAGCGGGCAGGTTACGGATTTGCCATGCACGATGCCTTCGGCCAACGGCCCCGCCTTGTGCGGACAGGCATTATCAAGCGCAAACACTTCATCCTCGGCGGTGCGGAACACCGCGACACAGCCAAGCGTGGTCTTGATCATACGCGCACCGCGCTGTGGCACATCATCAAGGGCTGCGATATCGATCCAGCTGGTCATTCCGCAGCCTCCAGTGACAGGGTTGCAAGGGGTTTGTAGCGCTCGGCCTGCTGGGTCACGTGTTCGGCCCACGGGTCTTTGCGGTAAATCGTCTGGCTCAGCTCGAAGCGATCAACCAAAGCGTCGCCTTCGGCAGCAACCCGTTCCTTGATCCAGTCCAGACCGACCTTGGCCATCCATTTGTAGATGCGATCAAGGTATTTAGCATTCTCGCGATACAGCTGGGTCACCGCCTTGATCACATTGATCGCCTCTTGCTCGGTCGGCACCTGGATCAGCAATTCGGTTTCCCTGACGTCCATACCGGCCGCCCCGCCGATGCTGATCTGGTATCCGCTGTCGACACAGATGACGCCGATGTCCTTGCAGGTCGCTTCGGCGCAGTTGCGCGGGCAGCCCGACACCCCGAGTTTCAGCTTATGCGGCGTCCAGGCCCCCCAGAGCTCTTTCTCAAGCTGGATGCCCAGTCCGGTGCTGTCCTGGGTGCCAAAGCGGCAATGATCTGTGCCGACACAGGTTTTGACCGTGCGCAGCCCTTTGGAATAGGCATGTCCCGACACCATGCCGGCCGCGTTCAGATCGGCCCAGATGTCGGGCAGATCCTCGCTTTTTACGCCCAATAGGTCGATCCGCTGCCCGCCGGTGACCTTGACCGTCGGCACCATGTATTTATCTGCCGCATCGGCAATGGCACGCAGTTCGTCCGGCGTGGTGATCCCACCCCACATGCGCGGCACGACGCTGTAGGTGCCGTCCTTCTGAATGTTGGCGTGTTTGCGTTCGTTGATGAAACGCGATTGCGGATCGTCGCGGTATTCCAGCGGCCAATCAGCAAGCAGATAGAAGTTCAACGCGGGGCGGCAGACGTGGCAGCCGTCGGGCGTCTTCCACCCGCACTCCTGCCAGACCGCCGGCATCGAGGTCAGTCGCTGCGACTTGATCATCCGCCGCACGTCTTCGTGGGTCATGTCGGTGCAGCCGCAGATCGACGCCGCAGCAGGCAAGACGAAATCAGCCCCCAGCGTGACCGCCAATACCTGTTCGACCAGCCCGGTGCACGTCCCGCAGGATGCGCTGGCCTTGGTCGTCGCTTTGATCGCGCCCAGATCAGAGGCGCCCGCCGCGATGGCGTCTTCAATTTGTCCTTTGCAGATACCGTTGCAGCCACAGATCTCCGCGTCACGCGGTAAGGCTGCAACAGCTGCTAAAGGGTCCAGGGGGGTCCCCCCTTGGTAGGCCGGGCCGAAAATCAGCGTATCGCGCATGTCCGCGATGTCGGTCTTGTCGCGTATCAGGCCAAAGAACCAGTTGCTGTCGGCGGTGTCGCCATACATGACTGCCCCGATCACCACATTGTTCTTGATCACCAGACGGCGATAGACACCCCGCGCCGGATCGCGAAAGACGATATCCTCGCGCCCCTCGCCATCGGCAAAATCGCCCGCACTGAACAGATCGCAGCCCGTCACCTTGAGCTTGGTCGACAGTTCTTTCGGGACAAAGGTCGATGACTGCCCCAGCAGGGTCTGCGCCGCGACCTTTGCCTGATCGTACAGCGGTGCCACCAGACCGAAAAGCGCGCCGTTATGTTCCACGCATTCCCCGACCGCCAGCACATCGACGTCGGAGGTCGCCATCTGGTCATCCACATGGATGCCCTTTCCAACGGCCAAGCCTGCGCCCTGCCCGAGTGCCACGTTGGGGCGGATGCCCACGGCCATGACCAGCAAATCGCAGGGCAGTTCCGTCCCGTCATCCAGCAGCAGGGCACGGACCTTTCCGTTCTCGCCCAGGATCTCCTTGGAGTTTGCGGCGCATTTGACGGTGATGCCCTTATCCGTCAGGGCGCGGCGCAGCAGATATCCTGCGGCCTCGTCCAATTGCCGCTCCATCAAATGCCCCATGATGTGCACAACGGTCACGTCGACGCCGCGGGCCGCCATGCCTGCCGCCGCCTCCAACCCCAGCAGCCCGCCGCCGATCACGACGCATTTACTGCCTTCGCCCAGCCCCATCATCCGTTCGGTGTCTTCCAGATCGCGGTAGGCGATGACGCCGTCCAGATCGTGACCCGGCAATGGGATCATAAAGGGGTTCGATCCGGTGCCCAGAACCAGCTTGTCATAGGACACCGTGCCGTTCTCGCCCGTTACCGTCTTAGCCGCACGGTCTATTTCCAGCACCTTTTCGCCAAAACGGCAGGTGATGTCATTTTCGGCGTACCATCCATCATCATGGGTCACGATGTCGGCATAGGTCTTCTCTCCCGATAGGACCGGGGACAGCATGATGCGGTTGTAGTTGCCCCGTGCCTCTGCGTTGAAAAGGGTGATGTCATAGGCTTCGCGGTCCTGTTCCAGAAGGTGCTCCAGCACCCGACCGGAGGCCATACCGGCACCGATAACGACAAGTTTCTGTTTCATGGTCTCACTCCGCCGCGATTGCTTTGGGTTTCGGTGTCCCGCCCGAGGCAGGTGATTTCGGCGCATTGCCGTGTTCGTATTCCTCGAGGAAATCGAGCACTTCTTGCCGGTAGCTGTAATAGTCGGGGTGTTCGAGCAGCGCCTTGCGGGTGCGTGGGCGCGGCAGGTTCACGTCGGTAATCTTGCCGATGGTGGCTTGGGGTCCGTTGGTCATCATCACCACGCGGTCGGCCAACAAAATCGCCTCATCCACATCATGGGTCACGCAGATCGCCGTCACTTTGGTGCGCGACCAGACTTCCATCAGCACTTCCTGCAATTCCCAGCGGGTCAGACTGTCGAGCATGCCGAACGGTTCATCCAGAAGCAGCAGTTTGGGCGATAGGGCAAAGGCACGGGCGATGCCGACGCGCTGTTTCATCCCGTTCGACAGGCTGGCGGCATTCTTGTCCATGCTGTCGGCCAATCCGACACGTTCAAGGTAGTATTCCACCACATCCTGACGTTCCGCCTGCGACGCGCGGGGATATACCTTGTCGACACCAATGGCGACGTTTTCCTTGGCCGAGAGCCACGGGAACAGATTGGGCGACTGGAACACGACGGCGCGTTCGGGGTCTGCACCTTGGACGTTCCACCCGTCCAGACGGATCGCCCCTTTCGAGATCGGGTTCAGCCCCGCAGCCATCGTCAGCACAGTGGATTTACCGCAGCCCGAATGCCCGATCAGCGAGATAAATTCGCCCCTGTTGATCTTGAGATCAAAGTTCTCGACCACGGTCAGCGGCCCTTTCGGCGTCGGATACACCTTGTCGAGCTGCGAGAAATTCAGGAATTTTTCCTGGATCGCACCTTCCTGCGCCTTGGAGACTGCCGCGGGCACTGAATGGATCGGCGTGACATTGGGCAGCATACGCGTTTCTTCGACTTTCGCGGCGATGCCGATGTCCATCAGATAGGTCGTGACCTGCCCACGCAGCGCCTTGAATGCCGCGTCATTGTTCATCGCAATCCGGTCGCGGGGGCGGGGAATGTCGACTTTGAATGCGTCCCCAAGCGTGCCGTCCGGATTAAGGGCGATGATCCGATCCGCCAGAATGATCGCTTCATCCACATCATTGGTGATCAGGACGCAGGTTTTCTTGTCTTCGTCCCAGATCGCCTCGATCTCATCCGCCAGATTGGCGCGGGTCAGGGCGTCGAGCGCCGACAGCGGCTCATCCAGCAGCAGCATTTCGGGGTCCATCGCCAGGGCGCGTGCCACATTGACCCGCTGGCGCATCCCACCGGACAATTCAGCAGGGCGGCGCGTGGCCGCATGGGACAGGCCCACCATGTTGACATAGTGATCGACCTTGGCCGCCCGTTCGAGTTTGGAGAGATCAGGGAACATCGTGTCGACAGCAAGCCTGACATTGCCCTGCACGGTCAGCCACGGCATCAGAGAATAGTTCTGAAAGATCACACCGCGTTCGCGGCCCGGTTCGGTGATGGGTTTTCCCTTGTAGGTCACGCTGCCCGAGGTCGGCTGCTCAAGCCCCGCCATCAGATTGATCAACGTGGTCTTGCCGGTGCCCGAAAACCCGAGGATGACGACGAATTCACCTTCGGCAACGTCAAGCGAGATGTCCTTGAGAACGGGTTGGGTGCCATAGGTTTTGGTGACATTGTTGAAGTTCAAGATACCCATATCGATCACCGGTTATTTGAGAAGGTGAACATGGACTGGAGCGCATACATCACACGGTCCAGAAGGAAGCCGATGATGCCGATGGTCAGCACCGCGACCATGATCCGCGCCAGACTTTGCGAGCTGCCGTTCTGGAATTCGTCCCAGACGAATTTTCCAAGCCCGGGGTTCTGCGCCAGCATTTCCGCCGCGATCAAAACCATCCAGCCCACACCAAGCGACAGCCGCAGCCCGGTAAAGATCAATGGCAGCGCCGAGGGCAGCACCAGTTTGGTGATCTTGGTATAGGTATTCATTTTCAGCACGCGACTGACGCTGACAAGATCCTTGTCGATGCTGGCGACGCCAAGGGATGTGTTGATCAGCGTGGGCCAGAGCGAGCAGAGCGTCACAGTGATCGCCGAGATGAGGAACGACTTGGAGAACATACCGTCATTGGTGCTATAGACGGCTGATACGATCATGGTCACGATGGGCAGCCATGCCAGTGGCGAGACCGGCTTGAAGATCTGTATCAGCGGATTCAGCGCCGCATTCGCCGTTACAGACAGGCCCGCAGCGATGCCCAATGGGATCGCAACAATCGACGCAATGAGAAAACCGAAAAGCACGGTTTTGATCGAGGTCCAGATCTGGTCGTAGTAGGTTGGCTTGCCTGTATAGGCGCGATCACGCACACGATCTGGGTTGCCACTTGCGATATGTTTGGCGTTGCGCGCCTCTTGCCGCTCGTAGAAGGCGGCTTCGCGTTCGCCCTCGCGGATGGCGTCCTGATGCAACTCGCCGACCTGCTCCCAGACTTGGGCAGGGCCGGGCACAGCCCCGAGCGAGGTTTGAACCTTGGGGGCCAAGCTTGCCCAGAGGGTCAGGAAGATCGCAATCGCCAAGAGCGGCACGCCCAGAAGCCGCCAGATCTCGCCCGCCTGCGCGCGCGGATTATCCCCCGCGGCGGCCTTCAGGATCGGTGTCATCCAAGACAGGCCAAAGACGCTAAACCATGCGTCGGCCTTGTTGATCCGGGCAAAGCGCCGCGCGCGGCGGGCTTCGATATCGAGTGTGTTTGTGTCAATCGCGGTCATATCGGCTGTCCAATTGCTGCTTTTGATGAAAGTGGCTCCCTCCCCCTTCCGCTTTGCGGTGTGGCAAAGCGGGGGGGCGGGGTTTAGCCTTCGACCTTGCTGTCGACGACCGTTTGGCCGGACTTCAGACCGATGGGCAGGCTGTCGATATAGGCGTTCGGCGCGCGCCCGTCGTAGCTGATCGCGTCGATGATATCGGCAGCCGGTGTCGGTGCTTTGAAGCCGTCGCTATCCCAAGGAAACGCCGCTTCGTCGGCCATACCCTCGTCCACCAGCAGCCTTGCGGCTTGCAGGTAGATGTCTGGGCGATACACGTCTGCGGCAGTCTCGAAATACCATTCATCCGGCTTTGTCTCGTCGATCTGGCCCCAGCGACGCATCTGGGTCAGATACCAGATCGCGTCTGAATAGAACGGATATGTCGCATTGTAGCGGAAGAAGACGTTGAAGTCGGGGGCGGGGCGCACATCCCCTTTCTCGAACTCGAAAAAGCCGGTCATGGAGTTGGCGATCACATCCGCATCCGCGCCCACATATTCAGAGCGCGACAACATCTCTACCGCTTCCTCGCGGTTGGCGTTGTCGTTGGCATCAAGCCACATTGCCGCGCGGATCAGCGCCTTGGTCAATGCAAGCGTGGTGTTGGGGTTTTCCTCGGCAAATTCGGCGGTAATGCCAAAGACCTTCTCGGGGTTGTTTTTCCACATGTCGTAGTCGGTGATCACCGGCACGCCGATCCCTTTGAAAACCGCCTGCTGGTTCCAAGGCTCACCCACGGCGTAGCCCGATATCGTTCCCGCTTCCATTGTCGCAGGCATCTGCGGTGGCGGCGTCACGGACAGCAGCACATCCGCATCAATCTGGCCGGAAATATCTTGTGCGCTATAATAACCGGGTTTCAGTCCGCCCGCCGCAAGCCAGTACCGGATCTCGTAGTTGTGGGTCGAAACGGGAAAGACCATGCCCATATTGAACGGCTCGCCGCGGTCCTTGTAGCCTTCGACCACCGGAGCCAAAGCACTGGCGCTGATGGGATGCTGCGGCCGGCCATCGTCCATCGTGGGCACGTTCGGCTTCATCTCGTCCCAGATGTCATTGGAAACGGTGATCGCATTGCCGTTCAGGTCCATCGAGAAGGGCGTGATGATATGCGCTTTGGTGCCATAGCCGATCGTTGCCGCCAGCGGTTGGCCCGCCAGCATATGCGCGCCGTCCAGTTGGCCGTCGATCACACCGTCCAGCAGCACTTTCCAGTTGGCCTGCGCCTCAAGCCTGACAAAAAGCCCCTCGTCCTCAAAATATCCCAGCTCGTAAGCCACGGCCAAAGGTGCCATATCGGTCAGCTTGATAAAGCCAAAGGTCAGTTCCTCTTTCTCGAGCGCCAGCATTTCGGCCGACGCCGCCGTCGCCAGCAAACTGGTCGAGGCGAGCAGGAGTGCGAATGTATTTTTCATGGGTCATGTCCTTTCATGGCCCCGAAGGGCAGAAACGAAAAAAGCCGCACGTATGGTTCACGGGGAAGAAATCCGTGCTCCGTACGAGCGGCATTGCTCTGAGTGATGTGCGACCAGCATTGGTCAGCGGTATAGGTCGGACAACGTTGTCCCTTGGCATCAAGGGTGGCTCATAGACGCAGCTTCACGCAACGAATTTTCTGCATTGCGGCAGCTTTTCAGAGGCCCATGCAGAAGCCGCTTAAGAATTCATCGCACAGCTGCGGTGAAATCAAACGTTCTGCCGTCAAAAAAGGCGTCGGGCGAAAGAATCATCTCTCCCCGCGCGGATGCTACAGATGTTGGCAACGTCATCGCCCCTTCGGTTTTCTCGGAGGATTGGGGCATATCAGCGCCGATATCAGACAGATTCTGGCGGAAAAGATCGGCGCGAAAACAGGTTTTGGCTTTCTCGATTCCCGCGGCGTCGGCACCCAGATGATGCGCGATCCACGCCGCCTGACTGCGCCACGGGAAAGAGGCGGCATGGCTGTGGAACTGCAAGAACCGGTCCACCGTGACCGGAGAGGCCCCCGTTCGGGGGACGATATGCCCGGTCAGCGCCGGATCGATCAAATCGGGCGACATGCTCAGGTGTTCACTGCGGCCCAAAATCTCGACCGCCAGCGGTTTGTTTCCCGGCGCATCAAGCCAGGCCGACGCTTGGTATACCGCCCGCATCAGACGACGCACGCTGTCCTCGTTCTGCGTGGCCCACTCATGTCGCGCGGCAAGCACCTTCTCCGGCGCGAACTGCCAGACATCGCGGCCCGCCATCATCAGCTTGGCCACATTATTCTGCACGGCCACGCCGCCCCAGGGCTCGCCCACCCAAAAGGCGTCGACAAACCCGTCCGAGACCGCATCCGCCATACGCATCGGCGGCACGGTGACCTCCTCGATCTGCAGGTCGGGCGCTTGCGCGGCCCAATAGGACAGCAGCAGCCGGTGCATAGAATAGTGGAAGGGGATACCCACACGCAGCGGTTTGGCACCGCGCGCGCTGAGCCCCGACAGCAATGCAGTCGTGTCCCCAAAGCGCACGTCCTCCAATGCCGAAGCGACAGCGTTAGAGACGCCGAACACCGTGCCGTTCACGGACAAGACCATCAGCGCATCTACCCGCGCGGGCAATCCGCCCATCCCGATGGACATGGCCACGGGCATTGGTGACAGCATATGCGCGGCATCCAGATGCCCCAGTGCCAGCATATCGCGCAGCGCAGACCACGAAGGCTGACGCAAAAGATTAAGCGCGAGCCCCTGCTCGGCAGCAAATCCCAGTTCTTTCGCGATGACCAGCGGGGCGCAATCAACCAACGGGACATAGCCACAGTTCAGAACAACCTCGCTCATGACAACAGATCCGCTGCCGTCACCAATGCTTGCGCCACATCGATGACCTTGCGATTCTGGCTCATCGCGGTGGTGCGCAGCAGCTTATAGGCGTCATCCTCGGACATGCCGCGTTGACGCATCACGATCCCCTTTGCGCGGTCGATCGTCTTGCGATCCTCCAGCGCTTGCTTGGCAGCATTCAGTTCAAAGTGGAATTGACGCATCATTTTGAAGCGCGCGATGGCCGTTTGCAGCACGGGTTTTATCCGGTCCATCTGAAGACCATCCACCACATAGGCGCTGACCCCGGCATTCAGCGCCGCCTGCGTCAGGTTCTCATCGGTCTGGTCCACAAACAGCGCGACCGCCCGCTTGGTCGTCTCGGTCGCGTGAGAGATATGTTCAAGCGTATCGCGGTCCGGGTTTGTCAGGTCGATAAGAACGATATCCGGTGAAAATTCCCTCACCGTCTGGTTTAGTTCCGACATCTGCAGCAAAGCCTTGACGTCAGACCAACCCGCTTCGCGCAGTGCATCCACGATGTCACGCACGCGCTCGGGGTTTGGCTCTACAACCAGGATACGCAGATCTGCATTCATGCATTTTGATCCGCGATCATCGGTGCAACTTCAATCCGGCATCCCTCGTGCGCCAGCGGCTTACGACATGCTTAGCCCAAACAGTGCGCAGAAAATACGCATGTGCCAATCTGTTGTGCAGAATAAAACAGCCGCACGACCACAGCGGTGCCAGCCATGCAGGTTTACACCAGAGCTATCGCCAGCCCCCGCAAGAACACAAGCGGGCCGGAATGTGGGACCATCACGACATCCGGCTGTGGGCCGTCAATGATCCGGTGGCAGCAGCGACAGACCTAATCGCTTGGCCGCATCCAGCGCGGCCTCATGATGCAGGGGCCATGCTTGCGTCAGCCCTTCGATGATCAACAACAGCGCGGTATCGGCCCCCTTCAACGCGGTCGCCGCTGCGGCCCTTTCCGCGACCTCTGCCTTGTGACGTTCCAGTAATTCGCGCAGCGGCTGACTGCCCGGTTCAGCGGCCACTGCAGCATGAAAGAGGCAGCCATGCGCGCTCTCGGTCACCATCCAGTTTCCAACGCGGGTCAGTATCGTATCAAGAGCCTCGCTCGGCTCCTCTGGCAGGTCATCAAACACGCGGGCGAGATAGCGCTGATGCCGGTTCTCTAACGCAGCAAGCACCATTTCCGCCCGCGACGGCGTGTATTTGTAAAGCGTGCGAAGGCTCACACCCGCAGCATCCCGCAGGTCTTCGACGCTGGGCTCGGCAAAGCCCCGATTGGCAAAGGCGCGTTCAAGCCCTGCGGATATCTTGCTCATCATATCGCTCATACTTGACGATGTAGAACGATCCCTCTACCTACGCAAGTAGAGCAATCATTCTACATCGGAAATTTCCCCTATGACGCTTCCTGAAACGATGAAAGCTGTAATCCTCACCGGCCATGGCGGGCTGGACAAGCTTGAGTGGTGTGACGACGTTCCGGTTCCGCAACCCGACGCTGGCGAGGTCTTGATCCGTGTGGGCGCATCGGCGGTGAACAATACCGACGTCAACACCCGAACCGGCTGGTATTCGAAAGCGGTGCGAGGCGACACAGGGTCCGCCGCAACCGAGGGCTACGCGGGGGCGTCTGATGCCGACGGCGGATGGTCCGGTGCGCTCAGCTTTCCGCGCATCCAGGGCGCGGACTGCTGCGGAGAGATCGTTGCGGTCGGTGACGGAGTGGACGCTGCGCGGATCGGTCAGCGCGTGCTGGTGCGGCCGATGTATCGTCCTGCTGGTGCCGGACCAGATGCGCTTGTGACCTTCGGCTCCGAGCGCAATGGCGGCTTCGCGGAATACACCACCGTGGGCGAGGAAAACGCACTACGGATCGAAAGCCCGCTTTCGGATGTCGAGCTCGCGTCCTTTCCTTGCGCATTCTCCACCGCCGAAGGCATGATCCAACGCGCCGGATTGGGGGACGAGCGCGTCTTGATCACCGGCGCATCTGGCGGCGTCGGATCGGCGGCGGTGCAACTGGCCAAGCGGCGCGGCGCCCATGTCACCGCCTCTACCAGCCCGGCGAAAATGGAGGCGCTGAAAGCCCTCGGCGCGGATGCGGTGATCGACCGCAATGAGCCTTATCCGAATGATGCCTTCGACGTCGTGCTCGACCTTGTAGGGGGGCCGCGCTGGCCCGAACTGCTTGATGCTTTGGTGCCACGGGGGCGCTACGTCACGTCGGGCGCGATTGCCGGTCCGATCGTCGAACTTGATCTGCGGACCCTCTACCTCAAGGATCTGACCCTCATCGGGAGCACCCGGCAAGCCCCAAGCGTATTCACTGATTTGGTCAGCTACATCGAAGCAGGCGAGATCAAGCCCGTGGTCGCCGAAACCTATCCCTTGGCTGACTTGCACGCGGCGCAGAAGGCATTTCTGGAAAAGTCGCATATGGGCAAAATCGGCGTGACAATCGCAGACTGACAGACACGAGGCACAGGTTACAGCCTGCATAAGGCACGGTCTGCTCACAAGTATCGCTCCGGACCTTCGCCGCTGATGGCGTCGAGGTCCGGTTTCGCGCAGACCGTGAGAACGTCTCGCATTCTGCCATCACTAAATGCGCAATCGCTGCAAGGCGTGTCGAATACGTCCTGCTGGCCAATGCAGCTAAGCCGCCCCCTTACCTCCACGCGTTCGGCTTCCCCGCAAATAGGTCACGTTCTCAGGCAGGAATGGTGACCCCGGCAGGATTCGAACCTGCAACCTGCCCCTTAGGAGGGGGCTGCTCTATCCAGTTGAGCCACGGGGCCACGGGTTTGGCTTAGCGCAAAACGGGGTGGTGATCCAGTCACACTGCACGGTGGTATGGCGGCGCTGTGGTGGGGGGCTTGATATGGTGATTGCCTGCGCCCGACCGACGCACTACGCTGTTGATAGAATACCACTTTCAAGCAGGACAAGCGCCTTTGACACAGCCTCCGAAACGCCCGTTGACCCTTCGTGATGTATCCGATGCCTGCGGGGTGTCGGAAATGACGGTCAGCCGGGTTCTGCGAAAACGCGGCGACGTGTCCGAAGCGACGCGCCGGCGGGTGCTGGCTGCGGCGAAAGAGCTGGGGTATGTGCCCAACCAGATTGCCGGATCGCTAGCGTCCCAACGGGTGAACCTTGTCGCGGTGATTATCCCGTCGCTGTCGAACATGGTCTTTCCCGAGGTGCTGAACGGCGTCAATCAGGTGCTTGAAGACACCCCGCTGCAGCCGGTCGTGGGCGTCACCGACTATATGCCCGAAAAAGAAGAACGTGTTCTCTATGAAATGCTGTCGTGGCGGCCCTCGGGCGTGATCATCGCGGGACTGGAACATAGTGATGCGACGCGTGCCATGCTCAAGAACGCGGGCATCCCCGTGGTCGAGATCATGGATGTTGACGGGCGCCCGATTGATGCGATGGTCGGCATCTCGCACCGCCGTGCGGGGCAGGAGATGGCCAAGGCGATCCTCAAGGAAGGCTATGAACACATCGGTTTCATGGGCACCAAGATGCCGCTTGACCACCGCGCCCGCAAACGGTTCGAAGGGTTTACCGAAGGGCTCGCCAAAGCGGGGATAGAGATCGAGGACCGCGCGTTCTACTCTGGCGGCTCTGCGCTGGCCAAGGGGCGCGAGATGACGCAAGACATGCTTGAGCGGTCGCCCGAGCTGGATTTCCTGTATTATTCAAACGACATGATCGGCGCGGGCGGATTGCTGTATCTGATCGATCAGGGCATCGATATTCCGGGCCAGATCGGCCTTGCCGGTTTCAACAACGTCGAGCTGCTACAGGGCTTGCCCCGTCAGCTTGCCACGATGGACGCCTGTCGGCTCGAGATCGGACAGGCCGCGGCGCGTATCATTCTGAACGACACATTGGATGAACCGGACCCCGATCTGCAGACGCAGATTACCCTGACACCGACCCTGTCGCTGGGGGACACGCTGCGCCGCAACCGCAAGGTATGACCCTGCCGCTGATCGGCAACCGCGACGCCCGTCGCATCTTTCTGCATCGTCATCTACTAAGCGATGCACCCCAAGGGCCCGCCAGCGGGAAAGACCTGTTGCAGCTGATCCAGGGCCTGGGCTTTGTGCAGTTGGACAGCATCAATACCGTGGCGCGGGCGCATGATCTGATCCTGTTTTCGCGCCGCCAACGCTATCGTCCGCAAGCGTTGAAGACCTTATATGAACGCGATGGGGCGTTGTTTGAACACTGGACCCATGACGCCGCGGTGATCCCGATGGGATACTACCCCCATTGGGAATTGCGCCGCCAGCGGGACGCGCAGATGCTGCGCCAGCGGTACAAGAACTGGCACCAACATGATTTCGAGGGGCGGTTCCAGAGCGTGCTGGACCAGATCCGCGCACAGGGGCCGGTGTCGTCGTCTGATGTCGGGCAGGATGAACCGCGCTCGAACGGCGGGTGGTGGGATTGGCATCCCTCCAAAACCGCGCTGGAATATCTATGGCGCGCAGGGGCGCTTTGCGTCGTGGGGCGGGACGGTTTCCAGAAACGCTATGACCTGACAGAGCGGGTGATCGACGCGGCGCTATGCGACCCGTCGCAGGCACCGGATGAGGCGCAGACCATCGATTGGTGCTGCAACGGCGCGCTGGATCGTCTGGGCTTTGCCACGCCGGGGGAACTGGCGGCATTCTGGGCGCATATCTCTCCGGCAGAGGCGAAGGCATGGGTCCAGCATGAACAGGCCGCTGGACGTGTCGAGCCGGTGCAGATCGCGGGCGCCGACGGCACAGTCCATCGCAGCTTTGCCCGTCCCGGACTGGCAAGCGACCCCGCGATAGACATGGCTCCGACCGCACGGCTGCGCGTGCTCAGCCCCTTTGACCCGGCCTTGCGCGATCGCAAACGCGCCGAACGTCTGTTCGGCTTCCGCTACCGGATAGAGATGTTCGTGCCCGCGCCCAAACGGGTCTATGGCTATTATGTTTTTCCGATCCTGCAGGGCGACAGCATTGTCGCGCGGGTGGATATGAAAGCGCACCGTGACCGCGATACGCTGGTGGTACGCGCGCTCTGGCCAGAGCCGGGCAGCCGTTGGGGCAAAGGCAAACAAGCCGCCTTCGAGGCAGAGCTGGCCCGCATCATCCGTCTGGCAGGGGTCAGTCAGATCGCTTTCGAAGACGGCTGGCTTCGCTAACCCACCCCGTTTCGATGAACGAATTGGCGGTACATGCCTGCGCAGGCAACAACGATGACAATTTGTAAACATTTTGTTGACGTATTGCTTTTCCCTGCCAAAGTGAGCGGAAAGGAATCAAGAACCATGTCGAACCGTCTTTGCTTTCATCCCAAGGGTCGCCCATGACGCGCCATGTGGTCGTCGTGGGGGCGGGTATTGTCGGTGTGTCTTCGGCGATCTGGCTGCAACGCGCAGGCGCGCAGGTCACGATCATTGACCGCGCGGCACCGGGGACAGGCACGTCGCATGGGAACGCGGGTGTGCTGGCGGCCTGCGCCGTGGCACCTGTCACCGGCCCCGGCCTGATCGCCAAAGCCCCCGCGATGCTGCTGAACCCGGATGTGCCGCTTTACCTGCGCCTGCCCTATCTGCCGCGTCTGCTGCCCTGGCTGGCAAAGTATCTGCGGGTCGCGAACGACCGCGACACCCGCCGGATTGCGCAGGGGCTCGCGCCTATTGTCAGCGACAGTGTGGACCAACACAAAAGCCTGACCGCAGATTTGGGCCTGTCCGACTGGGTGAGGGACAGCGATTATGTTTTCGCCTACCGAAACCGCGCCGCGTTTGACGCCGAAGCCTACACCTGGGCGCTGCGGGCCGAGGCGGGGTTCGCGCCAGAGCTGATCGAGGGGCCGCAGATACACGAGTATGAACCGACGCTCGGGCCGGACATTCACCTAGCTGCCACCATGAAGGACCACGGCTTTATCCGCGACCCCGGCGGCTATGTCGGCGCGCTGGCGCGGGCGTTCGAACAGGGCGGCGGCACGATCCTGCAGGCCGAGGTCAAGGATTTCGACCTGTCCGGCGGCGCGATTTCCGGGGTCGAGACGACCCAAGGCCGCGTGGCCTGTGACGATATCGTGCTGGCCACCGGCGTCTGGTCGAAACCGCTGATGGCCAAGCTGGGGCTGAACGTCCCGCTGGAAAGCGAACGCGGCTATCATGTGATATTCGAGGGCGCGACGGGCGGGCCCGCGCGCCCCGTGATGATTGCCAGCGGGAAATTCGTTGCCACCCCCATGGCGCAGGGCCTACGCTGCGCGGGTATTCTGGAATTCGGCGGGCTTGACGCAGCCCCTTCCAAGGCCCCGCTGGCGCTGCTCCGGCGACAGGCCAAGGCGGCCTTTCCACAGCTTGAGGCCACGCGCGAAATCGAATGGCTGGGGCACCGACCTGCCCCCAGCGACAGCCTGCCCCTGATCGGACAGGTTGGCACAAGCCGGGTCTTTACCGCCTTCGGGCATCACCACATCGGGTTGACAGGCGGGCCCAAAACAGGCCGCCTCGTCGCAGGATTGGTTATGGGGCAACCCGTCAACACCGACCTGCAGCCCTATGCACCACAACGGTTTAGCAGGGGCTAACCCCGCAAACCAAAGACATACCAACAAGGAGAGAACCACATGAAACGGACCACCACATTGATGACAGGCGTCGCGATCGCCGCCCTGACGGTCACCACCGCCCTACCCGCTTTCGCGGCTGAAAAATGGGACATGCCGATGGCCTATTCGGCGTCGAACTTCCATTCCGAGAACGGCGTTGAATTTGCCAACTGCGTGACCGAAGGCACCGCAGGCGAGATCGAGATCACCGTACACCCCGGCGGGTCGCTGATCGCGGGTGCCGACATCAAACGCGCGATCCAGACCGGTCAGGTCCAGCTGGGCGAACGCATCCTGTCGGGGCACCAGAATGAAAACGCGATCTTCGGCTTTGATTCCATCCCCTTCCTCGCGCCGTCCTTCGAGGCGTCCGACAAGCTGTGGAAAGCCGCGAAACCCAAGATCGAAGAGCTGTTGGCAGAGCAGAACCTGACGCTGCTTTATAACGTGCCATGGCCGCCACAGGGCCTGTACTTCAAGAAAGAGGTCAACACGATCGAGGACATGAAGGGCGTCAAGTTCCGGTCCTACAACAACGCCACCAGCCGTCTGGCAGAGCTGACAGGCATGCTGCCCGTCACCATCGAAGCCGCCGAACTGAGCCAGGCTTTTGCCACCGGCGTTGCGGAATCGATGATCTCGTCCGGTGCGACCGGCTATGACCAGAAAGTCTGGGAAAGCCTGACCCATTTCTACGAGGTCGACGCCTGGCTGCCGCGCAACTACATCATGATCAACAATGACGTGTGGAACGATGTCTCGGAAGAGAACAAGGCGATCATCACCACCTGTGCCAGCGATGCGGAAACGCGCGGGCTTCAAGCCTCCAAGGACTATACGCAGTTCACCTATGACGGGCTCCGCGAAGGCGGCATGACCGTAGAACCCGCCAGCGAAGAGCTGATGTCCGGCCTGCGCGACATTGGCGGCACCATGACCTCCGAATGGCTGGAGAATGCGGGCGAGGACGGTCAGGCGATCGTCGATAGCTACAAATCCATGCAGTAAATCAACGAACGGCGGCACCCCACACAGGTGCCGCCGTTTGACGTTCGATCCGCCAATCCGGAGACCTTTCCCATGAACATCCTGCGACGCCTGCTTGATTTCATTTATTTCGCATCTGGCGCCCTGGCTGCCGTCAGTCTTGTCGCGATCCTGCTGCTGATCGTGGTGCAGATGGTTGCCCGCTGGACCGGCGAGGTTTTCCCCGGCGCGGCAAGCTATGCCGGCTATGCGATGGCCGCCGCCAGCTTCCTCGCTTTCGCCAATGCGCTGAACCGTGGCGCGCATATCCGCGTGTCGGTGCTGCTGAACGCCCTGCCCGCAGGCCCGAAACGGCTGCTTGAAATATGGTGTTTCGGCCTTGCCGCGGCGATTGCGTGGTATTTCACCTACTACGCCTATTGGTTCGTCTACTGGTCGTGGAAATTCAACGAAGTCAGCCAGTCGCAAGACGCCACATCCTTGTGGATTCCGCAGTCGGTGATGGTTGTGGGCGGTGGCATCCTTGCCATCGCGCTGACCGATAACCTGCTCTATCTGATCGTAAAAGGCGAACACCGTCTCACCCGCGATCTTGTCGATCAAAGTTTTGGGGAGTGACGCTGTGACGGAACTTTACGCGATCATTCTGTTTATCACTGTGCTGCTGTTCCTGCTGGGCACCGGCATCTGGGTTGGCCTGGCGCTGATGGGCGTCGCCTGGTTCGGGATGGAGCTGTTTACCACCCGCCCCGTTGGCGATGCTATGGTCACGACGATCTGGGCCTCGTCCAGCTCGTGGACGCTGACCGCGCTGCCGCTGTTCATCTGGATGGGGGAGATCCTGTTCAGGACACGCCTATCCGAGGATATGTTCAAAGGGCTGTCGCCGTGGCTGGCGAAATTGCCCGGCGGGCTGGTGCATACCAATATCGTCGGCTGCACCGTCTTTGCCGCCGTGTCAGGGTCGTCTGCCGCGACGCTGTCGACCGTGGGCAAAATGTCGATCCCCGAACTGCGGGCGCGCAACTATCCTGAAAAGATGATCATCGGCACGCTGGCCGGTGCCGCCACGCTGGGGCTGATGATCCCGCCCTCGCTCGCGCTGATCGTTTACGGCGTCACCGTGAACGAAAGCATCACCGAACTGTTCTTTGCCGGCGTCCTGCCGGGGCTTATTCTGGCGCTGATGTTCATGGCCTATGTCGCCTTTATCGCGCTGACCTCGAAGGACTGGAACCCCAGCGTCGAGACAGGGATGAGCTTTGCCGCCAAGCTGCGCAACTCGCGCTTTCTGTTGCCGGTCTTCGGGCTGATCACGGTGGTGATCGGGTCGATGTATCTGGGCTACGCCACCGCGACAGAGGCGGCGGCCATCGGCGTGCTGGGGTCGCTGGCGCTGGCATTGATGCAGGGGTCGCTGAACTGGACCAGCTTTCAGGAAAGCCTGATGGGGGCGATGCGCACCTCTGCCATGATCGCATTGATCCTTGCGGGCGCGGCCTTTCTTAAACTGTCGATGGGCTTTACCGGCCTGCCGCGCGCGCTGGCGGACGGGATTGCTGCGCTTGAACTGACGCGCTTTCAACTGCTGATGGCGCTGCTGGTGTTCTATATCGTGCTGGGCATGTTCCTTGATGGTATTTCGTCGGTCGTGCTGACGATGGCTGTGGTTGAGCCGATGGTGCGCGGTGCGGGGATCGACTTGATCTGGTTCGGTATCTTTGTTGTGGTCGTGGTCGAGATGGCGCAGATCACGCCGCCGATCGGGTTCAATCTGTTCGTGCTGCAAGGCATGACGGATCACGAGATGGGATATATCACCAAAGCCGCCTTGCCGATGTTCCTGATCATGGTGGTGATGGTCTTTGTCCTGATCTTCTTCCCCGACATCGCGACCTGGCTGCCCGAAAATCTAAGGCAGGTGCCCCAATGACCGACTTCCCCCTGATCCAGACCGTTGGCCTGTCCGGCGTGCTGGTGCGTTTTGCCGACACGATGTCAGAGCCCGCGAACCGCGCCGCCCTGTCGTTTCGCGCCGCCGTGGATGCCGCCGACTGGCCCGAGGTGACAGAGACGAGCACCTCGCTGGTGTCCACCTTCCTGCAGATCGATCTGGTGGCGGCTTCGGTGGACACCCTGCTGGACCGTCTGCACGACCTGCTGGCAACGCGCGACTGGTACACCTCTGACCTGCCGACGGGGCGGACGCTGTGGCATGTGCCAACGGTCTATGGCACCGACCTTGCGCCACAGCTTGAAGAAGCGGCAGAGCTTGCGGGGCTGGACCCCGATGCGGCGATTGCGCAGCTGTCGCAGGCGCGCGTACGGGTGCTGACCATCGGCTTTGCCCCCGGCCAGCCCTATATGGGCGAACTGCCGCAGAACTGGGATATTCCGCGCCAGCAGGGGCTGACAAAATCCGTCCCCGCCGGCGCGTTGATCGTGGCGATCCGGCAGTTGATTATCTTCACCAATGCCTCCCCCACCGGCTGGCGCCATATCGGGCAGACCGCGTTCAAGACCTTCCGCCCGCGCAGCGACACGCCCTTTGCGCTGTCACCGGGGGACGAACTGTGCTTCCCCTCCATATCGCGCGCCGAATATGACAAGATCACCGCGACAGATGAAACCGGCCAGGGCGGCGCAGAGACAGAGGTGCTGGCATGAGCGCGACCCTCACTATTTCCCAAGCCGGTCCCGCCCTGACGATACAGGATATGGGCCGTCCCGGTTGGCGTGCCCAAGGGCTTACAAAGGGCGGTGCCGCCGATCCCGTGGCGCTTTATGAGGGGGCCGCCCTGCTTGGCCAATCGCCCGAGTTTGCCGTGATAGAGATGACAGGCACCGGCGGGACCTTCACGGCCGACGCCGACATCCGTATCGCTCTGACAGGGGCCACCATGGCCGCCAGCATCGACGGGGATGCCATTGTCTGGAACGCCAGCCACATGCTGCCCGCGGGCGCAAAGCTGACCATCGGCGGCACCACGGGCGGCACCTATGGCTATCTGCATGTGGGCGGGGGCATCGCCTCTGACAGACTGTTGGGGGCACGGGCCAGCCACCTAAGCGCCGGGCTGGGCCAGCCGCTTGCTGCGGGCGACGCGCTGCCCCTCGGGCCGGACAAGTCGCGCGAAACGGGGCTGCAACTGCCCCGCGACAGTCGTTTTGACGGCGGCACCGTGCGCGTCGTGGCCAGCATGCAGACCGACCACTTTACCGCTGATGAACGCAAACGCTTCGAGACCACCGCCTTTACCCGAGACCCGCGTGCCAACCGCATGGGCGTGCGCATGGACCACGACGGCGACGGCTTCAGCGCCGAGGGCGGTCTGTCCATCCTGTCCGAAGTTATCGTGCCCGGCGACATCCAGATCACCGGCGACGGCGCACCTTTCGTGCTGATGGGCGAATGTCAGACCACCGGCGGCTATCCCCGCATCGGGACCGTGATTCCCCGCGACCTGCCCCGCGTGGCGCAAGCTGCATCGGGCACCGCGATCCGGTTCGAATTCATCACGCTGGAACAGGCCATCACGCTCGAGACGCAGCACCGCCAAGACATCAAAGCGCTTGGCGGGCAGGTCACGCCGCTGGTCCGCGACCCTGCCAAAATCCGCAACCTGCTGGCCTATCAACTGGTGGGGGGCGCGATCTCTGCCACCGACAACCCCTTTGAAGAGGAGCATTAAATGCCGACCGTCGATCTGAATGCCGATATGGGCGAAAGCTTTGGCCCGTGGAAAATGGGCGATGATGCCGCTTTGTTGCAAATCATCAGCTCTGCCAACATCGCCTGTGGCGGCCATGCGGGCGACGCCGATGTGATGTCTGCCACAATGACGCTGGCGCGTGACAATGGCGTCGGTATCGGTGCGCACCCCGGTTTCATGGATCTGGCCGGTTTTGGCCGCAATCGCATGTCGGTGCCACGGGGCACGCTGCAAAATCAGGTCCGCTATCAGGTCGCCGCCAGTGTCGGCATGGCGCGCAGCCTTGGCACATCGGTCCGCCACCTGAAACTGCACGGCGCGCTCGCCAATATGGCGTCAGAGGACGAGATACTGGCCCGCGACCTTTATGAGGCCGCGCTCAGCGTCGCGCCTGATCTGATCGTCATGGTGCTGGCCGCCACGGCGCAACAGGACGCGGTGCAGTCGCTTGGCTGTAAGTGGGCCGGAGAGATCTTTGCCGACCGCGCCTATAACGACGACGCGACGCTGGTCGACCGCTCTAAACCCGGTGCGGTGATTCACGATGCGGCACTGGCGGGCGAACGGATGGTCAAAATGGTCAAAGCCGGTGCGATTCTGACCGAGGGCGGCCAAACAATTCCTGCCGCGATCGATACGATCTGTCTGCACGGCGACACCCCCGAAGCCGTCGACATTGCCCGCGCGGTCAAATCATCCCTGCAAGAAGCAGGGATCGCGCTGAAATGTTTTGAAGGCCATACGGGCTAAGCCCTAAACCCAACACATGAAACGAAAAACAGCGCCCGAGGGGCGCTGTTTTTATCCGTTCCAGTCAGACTGGAAAGTAGTGGTGAGCCGTGATGGGTTCGAACCATCGACCTACTGATTAAAAGTCAGTTGCTCTACCAACTGAGCTAACGGCCCACTAGGCGGGTATCTAGAAAGGTGCGGCCTTGGGGTCAAGCGGAAACTTACGAAAAATTTCACTCTCGCTGGATTAGTTTCAAATGCCGCGTTATATGCGCCGAATGTATAGTGATCTGACCAACGGTTTGCCCTTCATGAAGATGCATGGGCTGGGCAATGATTTTGTCGTGCTGGATGCGCGCCAAAAAGTCGTGCTAGACGCGCGCGAAAAGGTCGTGCTGGATGCGCGCGAGGGTGCTGTGCATGCCGACGGCACCCCGGCGCTCCCGAAGGTGACCCCTGCCCTTGCACAGGCCATCGGACATCGCCAGTTCGGCGTGGGCTTCGACCAGCTGGCTGTGATCACCAATGGCGCGGCTGATGCGCATCTGACGTTCTTCAACGCCGACGGCTCTACCTCTGCCGCCTGTGGCAATGCCACGCGCTGTATCGCGCGGTTCCTGATGGAGGAAACAGGCAAAACCCAACTGCACCTGACCACCGACCGCGGCGATCTGGCGGCGCGGGATGCAGGCAATGGCCTGACATCGGTCAACATGGGTCATCCACAGCTTGACTGGGACGAAATTCCGCTGGCACACCAGATGGATACGCTTGAGCTGCCAATCGACGGTGCGCCGACAGCCACTGGCATGGGCAACCCCCATTGCACCTTCTTTGTGGATGATGTCGACGCGATTGATCTGGCCGGTTTTGGCCCCGGTATCGAGCATCACGCGCTTTACCCCGAACGCACCAATGTGCAGATCGCCCAGATCATCGGCCCCGATCACATCCGTATGCGCGTGTGGGAACGGGGTGTGGGCATCACGCTGGCCTCCGGCTCCTCCAGTTGTGCGACGGCCGTGGCAGCGGCGCGCAGAGGGCTGACAGGCCGCGCTGTGCGTATTGATCTGGACGGTGGCACGCTGCACATCGATTGGCGCGAGGATGGCGTCTGGATGACCGGCCCCTCGGCCCATGTCTTCAGCGGCGTGCTGACCCCTTCGTTTCTGGAAAGCCTGACATGAGCGCCCCGATCTTCTCGAATCACGGCTGCCGCCTGAACGCCTATGAGACCGAAGCGATGAAGGAACTGGCCGAACAGGCTGGCCTGAAAGACGCGGTGATCGTCAACACCTGCGCCGTCACCGCCGAGGCCGTGCGCAAGGCGCGTCAGGACATCCGCAAGCTGCGTAAGGCCAACCCCGACGCGCGTTTGATCGTCACCGGCTGCGCCGCCCAGACCGAACCAGAGACCTTTACCAAGATGGCAGAGGTCGACGCGGTCATCGGCAACACCGAAAAGATGGTGGGCGCGACGTGGCAGGGGTTGGCGGCAGATTTCATCGGCGAGACAGAGGCGCTGCAGGTCGATGACATCATGTCGGTGACCGAAACGGCGGGGCATCTCATCGACGGTTTCGGCACGCGCAGTCGGGCCTATGTGCAGGTCCAGAACGGCTGCGATCACCGTTGTACCTTCTGCATCATCCCTTATGGCCGCGGCAATTCCCGCTCGGTTCCTGCGGGGGTCGTGGTGGATCAGATCAAGCGGCTGGTCGACAAGGGCTTTAACGAAGTCGTTCTAACCGGCGTCGATCTAACCAGTTGGGGTGCGGACCTTCCCGCGACGCCCAAGCTCGGGGATCTGGTGATGCGTATCCTGCGGCTGGTGCCCGACCTGCCGCGCCTGCGGATCAGTTCCATCGATTCGATCGAGGTGGACGAGAACCTGATGCAGGCCATCGCCACCGAGCCCCGCTTGATGCCGCACCTGCATCTGTCCTTGCAGCATGGCGACGACATGATCCTGAAACGGATGAAGCGCCGCCACCTGCGCGACGATGCGATCCGTTTTGCCCAAGAGGCCCGCAAACTGCGTCCCGACATGACCTTTGGGGCCGATATCATCGCCGGTTTCCCGACCGAAACCGACGCGATGTTCGAAAACTCGCTCAAGCTGGTGACGGACTGCGATCTGACATGGCTGCATGTCTTCCCCTATTCGGCGCGCGAAGGCACGCCCGCTGCAAGGATGCCAGCAGTGAACGGCACGCTCATCAAGGAACGCGCGGCGCAGCTGCGTGCTGCGGGTGACGCGCAGGTCGCGCGCCATTTGGCGGCCCAACAAGGTCGCGCCCATCAGGTGTTGATGGAAAGCCCCACCATGGGCCGTACCGAACAATTCACCGAAACCCATTTTGCCACCCCCCAGACCGAGGGCGCGATCATTTCGGCCACGATCACCGGACAGAACGCAGGGCATCTGCTGGCGGTGTGAGACGTTGCAGATTGTAAACCTTTCTCCTCTAGGGTGATTCCCTAGCGAGAAAGGGTTAACATGAGCGAAATTATCGAATGGGTCCTCGAGATGGACGTGCGGGATGGTCAGGGCGACAATGTCCAACCGTTGCTTGAGGAAATGGTACAGGCTGCAGAGGCAGACGAACCGCGCACGCTGCATTGCGAATTCTACATGTCCGACGACCGACGCACCTGCACTGTGCTGGAACGTTATGCGGACAATGCAGCCGTGATGGCGCATTTTGCGCAGTTCGGTGGCCGCTTTGCTGACCGGTTTACAGAGCTGTTTATGCCGGTGCGTTTAACCGTCTACGGCCCTGCCACCGCCGCGGTGATGTCCGTGCTTGCGGGCTATGGCGGTGTGCGGCTTGACCGCGTGGCAGGGTTTCACCGTTAATCCACTGGCGTCGCCTGTCACTGTCGCAAGCCAGCAGCGCTAGTACCCAGCCGAACGCGTCCCCAAAAAAAGAAAGCCCCCCGAACCGCGATGGATCGGGGGGCTATATTCAGGCATTGGCCGTGTGAAGGAAGATCAGTCTTCCTTGTGTTTCACAGGGGCCCACAGACGTTTGTTGGTCAGGTACAGCAATACCGACAGTAGCGTCAGGAACAGAACGCCAGCAAAACCGGCTTGCTTGCGTGCCATCATCTTGGGCTCGGCTGTCCACATCAGGAAGGCCGCAACGTCTTCGGCTTCGTGGTGCAGGTCAGAATCGTGGCCGTCGTTATAGGTCACGTCATCACCGTACAGCGGGGGTGCCATCGCGATCCAGCTGCCTTCGATTGTGGCGTGGCCATTCTCGTCCTTACAGGATTCGGGGATACCGCCGCTTGGGAACGCCGTGTTGTAGTGACCGGGGAAATCCTCGGGGGCACAGGCAGGCGCTTCTTCGTAGCCAGTCAAAAGCGACGCGATATATTCGGGTCCGCCGATGCCTTTGAAGAACTGGTTGATCCCCAGACCATAAGGCCCGTGGAAACCGGCGCGCTTCTTGGCCATCAAGCTGAGATCGGGCGCAGTATCCAACGCGGACTCAGGGAAATGGTCAACCGGCGTGCCGGGGCGTGTGTCGTCCAGCTCGGGGTCGAAGATATCAAAGTTCGCGGCATAGGCACGGACCTGATCTTCGGGAAGGTGGGGGCCACCTTCATCCGCAAGTGTACGGATCGGCACAAACTTCATCCCGTGGCAGGCAGAGCATACCTCGGTATAGATTTGCAGACCGCGTTGCAGCTGGTTGGCATCGAAGGACCCGAAAGGCCCTTCGAAAGAGAAGTCAAAGTCTTCGACATGCGCTTCACCACCGGCGGCGAAAGCAGCGGAACCTGCAAAGCCCAAGGCGACAACAGCCGAAAGGAAGGTTTTCTTGATCATTGTCATGGTCCTTACTCTGCTGGCTTGACCAGCGTCTTGGTGCCGCCGGTTTTTGGCGCGTAATGCGCGTCAAAGTCGGCTTCGATGGTTTCAGGCTGCGGCGCTGGTTTCTCGATCACACCCAGAAGCGGCAGGATCACCAGGAAGTATGCGAACCAATAGGCCGAAGCGATCAGCGAGAAGCTGGCATAGGGCTCTTCCGCAGGCATGGCACCCAGCCACATCAGCGCGAAGAAGTCGATCACCAGCAGCGCGAACCACCACTTGAACATGGGACGATAGCGGCCCGAACGCACCGAGGATGTGTCCAGCCAAGGCACCAGTGCCATCACCGCGATCGCACCGAACATCGCCAGAACACCAAAGAACTTGGCGTCGATGATGCCACCGGTCACGAAGGACGCAATCTGAACAACCCAGACTTCGGCAGTAAAGGCACGCAGGATCGCGTAGAACGGCAGGAAGTACCATTCAGGCACAATGTGCGCAGGCGTCGAAAGCGGGTTCGCCTCGATATAGTTATCGGGGTGGCCCAGATAGTTCGGCATGAACCCCACGATCGCAAAGAAAACAACCAGGATCACGGCCAGCGCGAACAGGTCTTTCATCACGAAGTAGGGCCAGAAGGGCAGCGTGTCTTTCTCTGCGTCTTCCTTGCTTGTGCGCCGGACCTCGACCCCTGTGGGGTTGTTGTTCCCCGTGGTGTGGAAGGCCCAGATGTGCACGATCACCAGACCGGCAATCACGAAGGGCAGCAGGTAGTGCAAGCTGAAGAAACGGTTCAGCGTGGCGTTATCGACCGCAGGCCCGCCCAGCAGAAGCGTTTGCAGGCTTTCCCCGATGAACGGGATCGCACCGAACAGACCGGTGATAACCGTAGCGCCCCAGAACGACATCTGACCCCAAGGCAGAACATAGCCCATAAAGCCGGTTGCCATCATCAGAAGGTAGATCAGCATGCCGACGATCCACGTGATTTCACGTGGCGCTTTATACGACCCGTAGTAGAGGCCGCGGAAGATGTGCGCGTAGACCGCAACAAAGAACAGCGACGCGCCATTCATGTGCAGATAGCGCAGCATGTAGCCGCCGTTCACGTTCCGCATGATGTGTTCAACGCTCGAGAACGCGACATCGACATGGGGGGTGTAGTGCATCGCCAGCACGATGCCGGTCACGATTTGCAGTGCCAGACAGAACGTCAGAACAATGCCCCAGATCCACATCCAGTTCAGGTTCTTCGGTGTCGGGATCATCAATGTGTCATACAGCAGCCCAACAACGGGAAGACGGGTGTGCAGCCACTTCTCTCCGTTAGATTTCGGCTCGTAATGGTCGTGAGGAATTCCAGCCATTCCCGTTCTCCCTTAACCTAGTTTGATCGTGGTTTCATCCACGAATTCTGCGATTGGCACCGGCAGGTTGCGCGGTGCTGGCCCTTTGCGGATACGGCCCGCAGTGTCATAGTGCGACCCGTGGCAGGGGCAGAACCAGCCGCCAAAGTCACCTGCGTCGCCCAAAGGCACGCAGCCCAGGTGGGTACAGACGCCCATCATCACCAGCCAGTCTTCTTTACCGACCATGGCGCGGTTTTCATCCGTCGCGGGGGCACCGGCTGCGATGTTGGCGTTCTCGGCACCCGGATCGGGCAGCTCGGACATTTCAACGTCACGTGCCTTGGCGATTTCTTCTTCGGTACGGCGGCGGATGAACACCGGCTTACCCAACCATTTGACCGTGAGCTGTGTACCTGGCTCAACAGCGGACACATCGACGCGGATGGACGACAGCGCCTTCACATCTGCGGATGGGTTCAACTGATTGACCAATGGCCAGACTGCCGCGCCGACGGCGACCGCACCTGTACCAGCTGTGGCGTAATAGAGGAAATCCCTCCGGGTGCCTGCGTGATCTTCTGCTTGGGACACGGGTTAACTCCAAATCGAGGGCCTGACGGCCATTAAATCAAGGGGCGGCGCTGACGCACCTCCCACAATTCTTTTGGTTACTAGCGGGCTGCGTCGCGCACGTCCAGATACCTTTGTCGCGCAAACCGTCGCAGTGTTGCATTCCTTCAAGGGTGCAGACCGGATTTTTTGCGCTTTTATCCTGCCGGAGGGGCAGTGGCCTGCATGGATGCACGCGAATCAAAGCGGCGCGCCCAATCGGCCAAGGCGTCGTTTCCCTTGCGCCAATTGCGCGCGTCATGCCGGAAATCAAGGTATCCCAAGGCGCAGCCGACGGCGATCTGCCCCATATCCAGCGGACCGGAAAGCTGACTGATCCAGCGTGTGTTCAGCGCCGCGCACGCCCGTTCAATCTTGGACCACTGACCCTCGACCCATTCTGGCATCTGCTTGCCTTCGGGGCGCATCCGGCCCTCGTAGACCATCGATAGCGCCGCATCGAGCATACCATCCGCCGTTGCCTCAAGCGTCAGCGTGTCCCAGCGGCGGCTGCCGGTCGGGTACAGCTTGCCGCCCGCGCGATCATCCAGATAGGCGCAAATCACACGGCTATCATACAGCGCGGGCCCCTCGTCGCGCACCAGTGCCGGTACTTTGGCCAGCGGGTTGTTCGGCAGCAGCGCCGCATCAGGTGCCAGCGGCGTGGTCGAGATATTCTCAAGCGACACATCTTCGATCTGGCCGGTTTCATGCAGCAATACCATGACCTTGCGGACATAGGGTGATGTCGGGGAATAGGATAGTTTCACGGGTGTCTCCTCCTCGGGGTTTGGGCGAACTATCAACGTCATCCGCGCGCGGTGCAATCGCTTGTTGATCACGCACCTTTTGCCGCGCGCATCTGGTCGGCCAAACTGCCTGTTCCCGCGCCAAAGCCGTGCGCCTCTACACCGTCGGCTGCGGCCAGTCGCACCGCATCGGGTTTATTCTGGCTCAGCTTCCACGTCCCGTCGACGCCGGTGATCCGGATCCGGCAGGGCACGATCATGCGCATCATTTTCTGCATGGTCAGGGGGTTCATCTTGGCGGTGGTCCACGGCGGCTTGGGCAGCAGACGATCCTCGAACCAGGCAGACTGGCGATCCAGCAGGTCCAGCAGCTCTTCCTGCGGGCGCAGCTCTAGCGTGCCGGTCAGATGCACCGCCACATAGTTCCACGTCGGCACCTGATCGTCGATGTCGTACCAGTCGGGCGAGACATAGCTATCGCCCCCGCTGATGGCGAGCTTGACCGGCAGCGCGGGCTTGAGCGCCCGCGCAATCGGGTTTGACCGGACCAGATGCAGATCCGCCTGATCCCCTGCTTCGTTCAGCAAAAACGGCACATGGCTGATCAACGGGGCGTCGCTGCCATTGGCTGCGAGCACGCCAAAGCTGCGGTCGCGGGCAAAGGCGATGTTCTTGGCGGTGCCGGCGTCGTGGTAAACGGGATTCGGGTGCATAACGTAGGGTCCAAACTGCAAACGCGCTTTTGGTATTGCAGACGCGCCCCTGCCTTGGCAACGTATCCCTATTCTCAGGGCGGGGCGCAATTCCCCACCGGCGGTATGTGGCCCCAGTGCCACGAGCCCGCGAGCGCTGGCGACATCCCTTCGGGATGCGCCGGGTCAGCAGATCTGGTGAGATGCCAGAGCCGACGGTCATAGTCCGGATGAAAGAGAATGCGTTTGTTGCGGCCCCTTGGGGCCGTCCGCAATCGTGATCGCCTTGGGTGACTTGTGTCGCTGACGTAAAAAAGGAGATCACTATGACACACACCCGCTACGCCTTTGTAAAAGCACGCTGGCACGCCGATATCGTTGATCGTGCCTATGACGGGTTTTCCGAAACCATCCCCGCAAGCCAGATCGATGTTGTCGATGTCCCCGGCGCGTTCGAGATGCCGCTGATGGCGCAGACCCTCGCCAAATCCGGCAAATACGATGCGGTGATCTGCGCGGCCTTCGTGGTCGATGGCGGCATCTACCGGCATGATTTCGTGGCGACAGCCGTGGTTGACGGGTTGATGCGCGTAGGCCTTGATACGGGCGTGCCCGTCCTCTCGGTGTCGCTGACGCCGCACCATTATCAGGAAACCGACCACCACAATGCGATCTACCGCGCGCATTTCGTCGAAAAGGGCCGCGAGGCCGCTTCGGCAGCGCTTGGCATCGTCGCGGCGCGTCAACTGCTTGACGCCTAAGACGGGTTTACCGCGCGGGCCTGTGCGTCAGGCCCGCTGCGCCCCGATGCTGGCGATGCCCAGCACATCCAGCACTTTGGCCTCGATATGTTCGGCGTTCATCCCCGCGACCGCATACATATCCGCGGGGCTCGCCTGATCGATAAAGATATCGGGCAGCACCATAGACCGGTATTTCAGCCCCGCGTCGAACACGCCCTCATCCGCCAGAAGCTGTGCCACATGGCTGCCAAAACCGCCGACTGCACCCTCTTCGATGGTGATCAGCGCCTCGTGATCGGCGGCCAGCGACAGGATCATCTCGCGGTCAAGCGGCTTGGCAAAGCGGGCGTCGGCAATGGTCGGCGTGATGCCCTTGGCCCGCAGCGCCTCGGCGGCTTTTTCCACCTCTGACAGGCGCGTACCAAAGGACAGCAGCGCCACGCGCTTGCCCTCGGCGATGATGCGCCCCTTGCCAATCTCCAGCGGTTCGCCGCGTTCGGGCATGGTCACGCCCGCGCCTTCACCCCGCGGGAAGCGGAAGGCAATCGGCCCGTCGTCATAGGCCGCCGCCGTGGCCACCATATGCACCAGCTCTGCCTCATCCGCGGCAGCCATCACGACGAAATCGGGCAGGTTCGCCAAAAACGCCACGTCAAAGGCACCAGCGTGGGTGGCGCCATCCGCCCCGACCAACCCCGCGCGATCAATCGCAAAGCGCACCGGCAAGCGCTGGATCGCCACGTCATGCACCACCTGATCATAACCGCGCTGCAGGAAGGTCGAATACATCGTGCAGAACGGCTTCATCCCGCCCGCCGCCAATCCGGCAGAGAATGTTACACCGTGCTGTTCCGCGATGCCCACGTCAAAGCACCGGCTGGGGTAGCGTTCGGCGAAAAGGTTCAGCCCTGTCCCATCCGGCATCGCGGCCGTCACGGCGCAGATCTTGTCGTCTTTTGCGGCCTCGGCGATCAGGCTGTCCGCAAAGACGCGGGTATAGCTGGGCGCGTTTGACGGCGCTTTCTTTTGCTCGCCCGTCAGCACATTGAACTTGGCGGTCGCGTGGCCCTTGTCACGGGCGGCTTCGGCGGGGCCATAGCCCTTGCCCTTTTTGGTGATCACATGGATCAGCACCGGCCCCGTCGCCCGCGCCTTGACCGTGCGCAACACCGGCAGCAACTGGTTCAGGTCATGCCCGTCAATCGGCCCGAGATAGGAAAACCCAAGCTGTTCGAACAACGTACCGCCCACGGCCATGCCTTTGAGCATATCCTTGGCGCGCTTGGCCCCTTCGCGGAACGGGCCGGGCAACATGCTGACAGCACCCTTGGCCGCGGCTTTGAAATCCTGAAACGGCTCTTCGGCATAAAGACGGCTGAGGTAGGTCGACATCGCCCCCACTGGCGGCGCGATCGACATCTCGTTGTCGTTCAGGATGACGAACATCCGCTTTTTCAAATGGCCCGCGTTGTTCATCGCCTCATAGGCCATGCCCGCCGACATCGACCCATCGCCGATCACCGCAATCGCATCGCCCAGACCTTCGGGGACATTGCCGCCCAGATCCCGTGCGACCGAAAAGCCCAAAGCCGCGCTGATAGAGGTCGACGAATGCGCCGCGCCAAAGGGGTCGTAGGGGGATTCACTGCGTTTGGTAAATCCGCTCAACCCGTCTTTCATACGCAAGGTGCGGATACGGTCGCGGCGTTCGGTCAGGATCTTATGCGGGTAGCACTGGTGGCTCACGTCCCAGATCAGTTTGTCCTTCGGCGTATCGAACACCGAATGGATCGCGACCGTCAGTTCAACCACGCCCAGACCCGCGCCCAGATGGCCGCCCGTCTCTGATACGGCAGAAATCGTCTCTGCCCGCAGTTCATGGGACAGTTTCACCAGCTCTGCATCCGAGAAATTCTTCAGATCGGCAGGGCGGTTCACCCGGTCCAAAAGGGGCGTATCTGGTCTATCGGTCATCTGGCTCTCCACCGGATCAGCTTTTGCGGGAAATAACGAAGCGGGCCGCGTCTCGCAAGGTTTCGGCGTCACTGCCGTAGGGGGACAGGGCATCACAGGCAGCATCGACAAGATCACGGGCACGGGTGCGGGCGGGGTCCAGCCCCAGCAGCGACACAAAGGTCGCCTTGCCCGCATCGGCATCCTTGCCGACGGCCTTGCCCACCGTGGCGGCATCGCCTTCGACGTCAAGAATGTCATCCGCAATCTGGAACGCCAGCCCGAGGTTGCGCGCATAGCTGCGCAGCGCAGCGGGATCATCGCCCGCCATCACCGGCCCCGAGGTCGCGGCCCATTCGATCAGCGCACCGGTCTTGCCGGCCTGAAGCGTCGTGATCTGGTCAAGGGTCAGCGGTTGGCGTGCGGTTTCGGCGGCGATGTCCATCGCCTGCCCGCCCACCATGCCGCGCACACCGGCAGCCCGCGCCAGCCCCGTGACCAGCGCAACCCGTTCAGCGTCGCCGCAGCCCGTTGCCGCGACCAGTTCAAACGCCAATGTCTGCAGCGCATCGCCCGCCAGAACCGCCGTCGCCTCGCCCCATTTAACATGTACCGTGGGTTGACCCCGACGCAGGGCGTCATCATCCATGCAAGGCATGTCATCATGCACCAGCGAATAGGCGTGCAGCGCCTCGATCGCGCCGGCGGCGGGGGCGGCTTGTGCTTCTATCACCCCGTGCAGCCGCGCGCTTTCGATCACCAGAAAGGCCCGCAGGCCCTTGCCGCCTGTCACGGCATAGCGCATCGCCTCGGCCACGGTGCCGTCCAACCCGCCAAGCCCGTGCAGGATCTGGCCAATCGCCAGATTCGCAGCATGGGGCATGGCCGCATGAAACGGTTTGCGCGTCAGCTCTGTCTCAAGCGAGATGTCAAACCCCGCCAACAGGAGCCACTCCGACAGGGTTGCCGTCGCCATCCAGCGTGATCTGCGCGACTTTCTCTTCGGCTTCCTTCAGCTTGGTCTCGCAGCGTTTCTTGAGCTTGGCCCCGCGTTCGTAAAGCGAAATGCTTTCATCCAGCGCCACATCGCCGCGTTCCAGCTGGCCCAGAACCTTTTCCAGTTCGGCCATCGCTGCCTCAAAGCTCATCTCTTCTACCGGAGTATCCGTCATTGCCGTGAATCCCATCAATCAAACTTGGCCTGACCATAGCCCGCCCGCGCCATGGCTTCCAGTGACCGTGCCGATTTCTTGGGCGCAAATTCTCTTACGCCACGACACCACATTTACCGCCAAGGCAGCGCGTGATCAGTCGGGGGCCAGCATATAGCCCGCGCCGCGCACGGTTTGCAGATAGCGGGGCTGTTTGGGATTGTCTTCGATCTTGCGGCGCAAACGGGTGATCTGCACATCGACAGCACGTTCCTGCGCCTGCCCGCGGTCACGGCCCAATTCCTCCACCAGTTTTGACCGGCTCAGCGCGGCGCCGGGTTGGGCCGCGAAAATGCGCATCAGCTGGATTTCGGTGGCGGTCAGCCGCACCAGATCATCGCCCTGCCACAGCTCTCCGCGTTCGATGTCATAGCGGATCGGCCCCATCGACAGCACCTTGGGCGCGGTATCAGCCACGCGGGTGTCGGGCATACGCCGCAGGATCGCGTTGATCCGCAACAGCAGCTCTTTGGGTTCGAACGGTTTGGCAAGGTAATCATCCGCCCCCGCTTCCAGCCCTTCGATCCGGTTGCCCGTCTCGCCCTTGGCGGTCAGCAGTAGGATCGGCGTTTGCATGTCTTCGCGCAGGCTGCGGGTCAGGCTGAGACCATCCTCGCCCGGCATCATCACATCCAGCACGATCAGGTCGAAATCCAGCCCCGCCAGAATACGCCGCGCATGGGCGGCATCGCGGGCCGAGGTCACAAGGAACCCGTGCCGCATCAGGAACTTCTGCAGCAGCGTGCGAATACGTTCGTCGTCGTCGACGATCAGCAGATGTGCGTCGGCCTCGTTCACGCGCCGTTTTCCTTCAGACGGGTGTAACAATGGTGCATTTCGGGGTCCATCATCGCCTCTAGCACGGTGCGGAAACCGGCGACCGCCTCGGGGCCCGCGTCGCGGAACGCACTGCGCATCCGCATCCGCTGTGCATCAGACAATGTCTGTTCGAGCGCGCGCCCGGCGTCAGTCAGATACAAGTGCCGCTCCCGCTTGTCTGCTTTTCCCACTTGGCTTTTGACAAGACCATCAGCGATCAGCGTGCGCAATACACGATTAAGGGATTGTTTTGTAACACCCAAAATCCCCAGAAGGTTGTTTACCGTCGTGCCCGGGGCCCGGTTGATAAAGTGGATCGCACGGTGGTGCGCACGACCATAGGCCATATCCACAAGGATCTTGTCAGGGTCGGCTGTAAAGCCGCGGTAGGCAAAGAACATCGCCTCGATCCCCTGCCGCAGCTGTTCATCCGTCAGGAACAGCAGGTTCTCGCCCGTGTGTGATGATGGGCCGCGTCCGTCTGCCATTATACTCTCCCCTTGCTGCGCCAAGAGCTTACGTCAGCGTTATTGACTTTCCAAGAGTCAAAGGCTATCGAATCCCATGTTTTGCGTAATTATATGTCTGCACGCAGCGGGTTTCACGCAATTTTCATAAACCCCGAGGTGCTTTGAGGAAGGATACATCATGGACGGCGCATACGACGATCGCGACGGCAAAATCTGGTTGGACGGTAAAATGGTCGATTGGCGCGACGCCAATGTCCACATCCTGACCCACGCCATGCACTATGCGTCATCGGTGTTCGAGGGCGAACGCTGCTACAATGGCAAGATTTTCAAAGGCCGCGAGCATTCGGAACGGCTGCGCAAATCGGCGCAATACCTCGACTTCGAAATCCCCTATTCCGTGGACGAGATCGAAGCCGCGAAATACGAGATGCTCAAGGCGAACGGCTGGACCGATGCCTATGTCCGTGCGGTCGCGTGGCGTGGTGCCGGCCCCGACATGGGTGTCTCGGCGGCGCGCAACCCTGTGCGTCTGGCCATCGCGGGCTGGGAATGGGGCAACTATTACGGCGACGCCAAGATGAAGGGCGCCAAGCTCGACATCTCGAAGTGGAAGCGCCCGTCGCCCGAAACGATCCCCGTACACGCCAAAGCGGCGGGCCTGTATATGATCTGCACCACCTCCAAACACGCGGCAGAGGCCAAGGGCTGTTCCGACGCGCTGTTCATGGACTACCGTGGCTATGTGGCCGAAGCGACCGGCGCGAACATCTTTTTCGTCAAGGACGGCGAAGTGCATACGCCACTGGCCGATTGCTTCCTGAACGGGCTGACCCGTCAGACCGTCATCGGGATGCTCAAGGAAAAGGGCCTGACCGTGCACGAACGCCACATCATGCCGGAAGAGCTGGAAGGCTTCGAGCAATGCTGGCTGACCGGCACCGCGGCCGAGGTCACACCCGTCGGACAGATCGGCGACTACACCTTCGAGGTTGGCGCGCTCACCCGCGAGATTTCGGAAGACTACGAAAAGCTCGTCCGGTCCTGAACTGCCCCATCAAAACAAACGGCGCGAGGGGTTCTCCCCCCGCGCCGTTTTCGTGCCCGCGCCTGCGGTGCAGCACGTCGTATTAGTAAAGCGCGACCGGATTGATCATCGCCTGTACCGTGCCTTTGATCAGCGGCTGCCCGAGCACGAACATGAACTCCTGCACGCCTTCAGCGACCAGCGGTCCTGTGTTCATCGTCTCCAGAATATAGATGCCGTTATCCTTGAGCAGCGTGACATGGCCATAGAACACCTTGTCCCCCTCTTTGGGTGGAATGGCTTCTAGGCCCCATGTGTCTGCACCCACGGCCATCGGGTTCATCGACGCCATAAACACCGCGCCTTCGTTGTTCAGCCCCGGTTCGGTGGACCCCCAGGCCGTTGGGTCGCTTTCCATCATGCCGTCGGTCCAGCCCGTGTGAAACAGCACGATATCCCCTTCGTTTACCGTGATCTGCTGCGCCTCCATCGCGGCGGTGATCTCTGCCTCGCCAAAATGCTCACCGGCGGCCAACACATCTTTGCCCATGTGCTTGGCCATATCGATGATCACAGCGCGCCCGACCAAGGGCGGCACGGCATGCGTTCCCAATTTGGTCAGGCCGCTGATCGCCGAGATTTCCTTTTCGTCTAGGCAGTTATAATACATCCCGTCTTCGCCCAGATGCCCAAGCCCGTCCAACTGCGACCCGATACCGATCCAGGTTTGCAGCAGATCGTCGTTATAATTGCCCTCGTAGCCAAAGGACGACAGCTTTTGGCCACCGTGCTGGTTCGGCTGGACGACCTGAAGGCTCAGCGAACGGGGCGGGAAGGCAGGTGTATCCGGCCCGATCACGATCCCGAGCGGCATCGATTTGCCCTGCTTGATCAGCTTGGCGGCCTCCAACGTGCGCTCGGTCGAGATCAGGTTCGCCGATCCCAGCTGGTCGTCAGGGCCCCAATGCGAATGGTCACAGTCTTGCGCCCATGCGGCAGATGCCCCGACGCCAATGGACACGGCAGTTGCGATAATCTTGGTAAATTTCATCTTTCTTCCCTCCCAGAAAACAGGGTGCAGCACCGACGGGATAGCCGCTGCTCCACACCCCAGAGGGTTAGGCTAACATGAAATTCAATCTGGGCACGTAATTTCAACCGGTCAGCTGGGCGTCCCCTGTGGCGTGCTGCTGGCCTTGGATTTGGATCGATCCAGCCCCAACTGCCGTTCCCGCCAGATGATCGCGGCACCGCCGGCGATGACCAGACCGGCACCGATCAGGATAGCAGGCGTCGGGATTTCGCTGAAAAGCACCCAGCCGATCAACACCGCAAACAGCATAGAGGCATAGTCGAACGGGGCGAGCATCGACACCGGGCCAAAGCGGTAAGAGGCCGTGATCATGATCTGTGATACCCCGCCGATCATACCCGACAGGATCAATAGCGCCGAGACTTGCCACCCGGGGTTCACCCACCACAGCGGCTCCCAATTGATCACCATGCCTGCGGGCAGCGTGAGGAACGACAGGCAGGTCGCGGTGAGCGAGAAATAGAACACGATGGCCGCCGTGCTGTCGGTTTGCACCAATCGGCGCACGTGGATCTGGACAAGCGCGCGCATGATCGACGCGGCAACCACCATCATCGCCCCCAGCATGGCAAGCTGCGACACGCTATCCCCGCCTACGGTAAAGCGGGGATACAGAACGATCAGCACGCCGATCAACCCCACGGCCACCGCAGACAGTCGGAACACGCGCACCTGTTCGCCCAGAAATATCGCGGCGAAGATTACCGTGAAAAGCGGCGTGGCATAGCCGATCGCGGTGACCTCTGGCAGAGGCAGCAGGCTAAGCCCGGCAAAGGTCAGCGCCATCGCCGTGGTCCCGAAAACGCCGCGCCAGACGTGGCCCATCAGATTGCTCGGCTTCAGCCCGTCGCGCAGGTCGCCGCTTTGCCATAGCCACAGGATGATCATCGGGAAGGCAAAGAACGACCGGTAGAACACCGCTTGGGCGGCGGGCACGGTGGCCGTCGCGATCTTGATAAGGGCCGCCATGACCGAGAACAGAAAGACCGCCCCCAGTTTAAGGGCGATGGCCCGGCCGGGGCGGTGCTCTGTCGTGGTGCTTTGCATGGCGCATGCTTGCGCCTGCAGGTTTCAAGTTGCAAGACCCCGCGTCAACTTGCGCGTCGTATTCCCGCCAATATGCGGAAAATCCAAGCGTTCCGCGCGACTTAGCCGATGATGCCGCGGTTTTCGCCGACCTGACCGCGGTGCAGCAGCATATGGTCAAGCAGGACGCAGGCCATCATCGCTTCGCCCACCGGCACGGCGCGGATGCCGACGCAGGGGTCATGGCGGCCTTTGGTAATGATCTCTGTGTCTTCGCCGGTCTTGGTGATTGTCTTGCGTGTGGTCAGGATGCTTGACGTTGGCTTGACCGCGAAACGCAGCACGATGTCCTGACCGGTGCTGATGCCGCCCAGAATACCGCCCGCGTGGTTCGACGAATAGACAGGGCCGTCGGGGCCCATGCTGATCTCGTCCGCGTTCAGCTCTCCGGTCAGCATGGCGGCGGACATGCCTTCGCCAATCTCCACGCCTTTGACGGCATTGATGCTCATCATCGCGGCGGCAAGATCGGTGTCGAGCTTGCCATAGACCGGCGCGCCAAGGCCCGCGGGCACGCCGCGCGCTGTCACCTCGATGATCGCACCGACGGACGATCCGGATTTGCGCAGACCGTCCAAATACGCGGCCCAGTCGTCGGCCGCCTTGGCGTCGGGCACCCAGAACGGGTTCTGTTCGATCTGGTCCCAGTCAAACGCATCGCGGTCGATCTTGTGGGGGCCCATCTGCACCATGTAGCCGGTGATCTGCACATTCGGTGTAATCGCCTTGATCGCTTCGCGTGCAAGGCCACCCGCCGCCACACGCGACGCGGTTTCACGTGCCGAGGACCGCCCACCCCCACGGTAATCGCGGATGCCGTATTTCTGGAAATAGGTGATGTCGGCGTGACCGGGGCGGAACTTGTCCTTGATGTCGCCGTAGTCCTTGGACCGCTGGTCGGTGTTCTCGATCATCAGCTGAATCGGCGTGCCGGTGGTGACGCCTTCGAACACGCCCGACAAAATACGCACCTCATCCGCCTCGCGGCGCTGTGTGGTGTATTTGTTCTGGCCGGGTTTGCGCTTGTCCATCCAGTGCTGGATCATCTCTTCGGTGATCGTCACACCGGGAGGGCAGCCGTCCACCGTGGCCCCCAAAGCAGGCCCGTGGCTTTCGCCCCAGGTGGTCACGCGGAAAAGATGGCCAAAGCTGTTGATCGACATGGGCGGTGCTCCTTTGGCGGTGATCCTTAACGGGGGCTGCACCATGCCTCAAGGGGTTTCACCTTGCGCGCGGGCGACAGGCGTTCTACCGATAAGATACCTCGGGGGGCCTGACAGGCTGAGATGTGCGCGCACGGACCCGTTGAACCTGAACCGGTTAACACCGGCGGAGGGAAGGTCTGGATACACCTCCAACGCTTTCTGACGCCGCATTTTGGAGGATGCCATGAAGTATCTTACACTTGCTGCCACCACGCTTTTCGCCACGCAAGCATGGGCCGAGACGCCCGAACTGGTGGTCTATACCTACGACAGCTTTGTCGCCGAATGGGGCCCCGGCCCGGTGATCGAAGCGGCCTTCGAGGCCGAATGCGCTTGCGATCTGAAATTCGTCGGCATGGGCGATGGCGCGGCGCTGCTGGCGCGGCTCAAGCTGGAAGGCGCGCGGTCTGACGCCGATCTGGTGCTGGGGCTTGATACCAGCCTGATCGCCGCAGCGAAGGAAACGGGGCTGTTCGCGCCCGCCACAGTTGATGCGGACTACGACCTGCCGGTCACATGGGAGGACGACAGCTTTGCTCCCTACGACTGGGGCTATTTCGCCTTTGTCCATAACGCCGATCTGACCCCGCCCGCGAATTTTCGCGCTCTGGCCGACAGTGACCTCAAGATCGTGATCCAGGACCCGCGGTCCTCTACCCCCGGGCTGGGCCTGCTGATGTGGGTCAAGGACGCTTATGGCGACGAGGCCCCTGCGATCTGGGAAGGCCTGGCGGATAACGTCGTGACCGTGACCAAGGGCTGGTCCGAAGCCTACGGCCTGTTTCTTGAAGGCGAGGCCGACATGGTGCTGAGCTATACCACATCCCCCGCCTACCACCTGATCGCCGAAGAGGACGCGACCAAAGCCGCCGCCGCCTTTGACGAAGGCCACTACATGCAGATCGAAGTGGTCGGCAAACTGGCGGGCAGCGACCAGCCCGAGCTGGCCGATCAGTTCATGCAGTTCATGGTATCGGACGCGGCGCAATCGGTGCTGCCCACGACCAACTGGATGTACCCCGCCGTCACGCCCCAAGGCGGGCTGCCCGAAGGCTTTGAACAGTTGATCGAACCGGGCAAGGCGCTGCTGATCCCGAACGATGACGTGCCCGCCCTGCGCGAGGAAGCATTGGCCGAATGGCTCTCCGCGCTGTCGCAATAAGCACGAAGACCGGCATCAGCGCCGCCATTCTGGTTGCGGCGCTGATCCTTGCTGCGGTGGGGGCGGTGCTGTGGCGGGCCGAGTTCGGCAGCGGGCTTGGCCCGGCCGATTGGTCCGCGATCCGGTTTACCGTGTTACAGGCCGCGCTTTCCGCCCTGCTGTCTACCGTGCTGGCAATCCCTGTCGCCCGCGCCTTGGCGCGACGGCGCTTTGTCGGGCGCGGGTTGCTGGTCACGCTGCTGGGGGCACCGTTCATCCTGCCGGTGATTGTCGCCGTGCTGGGGGTGCTTGCGGTCTTTGGCCGCGCGGGCTGGCTCAATGCGGCACTGGCGGCGGTCGGGTTGCCCGGCATCACGATCTACGGGCTGCACGGCGTGGTGCTGGCGCATGTCTTCTTTAACCTCCCGCTGGCCACGCGGCTGTTGTTGCAGGCATGGCAGACCGTGCCCGCGGAACGGTTCCGGCTGGCCGCACAGCTTGGCCTGACCCCGCGCGCGGTATTTCGCAGCATCGAGCGTCCCCTCCTGCGGCAAATCCTGCCCGGCACCGCAGCGTTGATCTTTGTGATCTGCCTGACCAGCTTTGCGGTCGCGCTGACCCTCGGCGGCGGCCCCCGCGCCACGACGATCGAGCTTGCGATCTATCAGGCGTTCCGTTTCGACTTTGACCTGAACCGTGCAGCGCTGCTGTCGCTGGTGCAGCTTGGGCTTGCGGGCAGCACCGCCGCGCTGGCGCTGTGGATCATTCCCGCGATCAGTCTGGGCGGCGGGCAGGACCGCCCCCTGCACCGCTGGGACGCACGTGGTGGGCTGCAACGGTGGCTCGACGCGCTGTTCATCACGTTGGCGGCGGGGTTTCTGCTGCTGCCCCTGACCTCGGTCGTGCTGCGCGGGGTGATCGGCCTGCCGCAAATGCCCGCCAGCGTGTGGCAGGCAGCGGGCACCTCACTCACCGTGGCGCTGATCAGCGTGGTGGTCTTGCTGGCCTTGGCCCTGCCCCTTGCCGGGTGGATCGCAACCCGCGCCCGCGGCGGGGTAGAGGCCGTGGGCCTCTTGGGTCTTGCGGCCTCTCCGCTGATGATCGGCACCGGCTGGTTCATTCTGATCAACCCTGTCGCCAGCCCCTTTGCGCTGGCCCTACCCGTCACGGCGCTGGTCAATGCGCTGATGGCCCTGCCCTTCGCCCTGCGTATTCTGGTGCCCCGCCTGCGCGACACGGTGCAGATCTATGGCCGGCAGGCGCAGATGCTGGGGCTGACCGGATGGCCGCTTTGGCGCTGGCTGATCCTGCCACGCTTGCGCCCGCAGATCGGCTTTGCCGCGGGGCTGACCGGTGCCCTGTCGATGGGAGATCTGGGGGTCATCGCCTTGTTCGCCGACCCCGACAGTGCCACCCTGCCGCTGCAGATGTACCGGTTGATGGGGGCCTACCGGATGGAGGCCGCGGCCGGTGCCGCCCTGATCCTGCTGGCGCTGTCGCTTGGGATTTTCTGGATATTCGACAAGGGAGGGCGCTGGCATGCTGACGCTTGAGACCGCACAGATCACCCAGGGCAGCTTTACCCTGCACGCCGACCTGACCCTTGCGCCCGCGCAGACCTATGCGGTGATCGGCCCCTCGGGTGCGGGAAAATCCACCCTGCTGGGGGCGCTTTGCGGGTTCATTCCGCTCAGGTCCGGCAGGCTGCTGTGGCAGGGCAAGGACATCACCCAAGCCGCCCCCGGTGCGCGGCCGATGACGATGCTTTTTCAGGATAACAACCTCTTTCCCCATCTCAGCGTGATGCAGAATGTGGGGCTGGGGCTGCGCCCCGACCTGCGGCTCGGCACTGCGGACCAAACCCGTGTACATGAGGCGCTCGATCGCGTCGGGCTGCAGGGGATGGCTGCCCGCAAGCCTGCCGAGCTTTCCGGCGGGCAGCAAAGCCGTGTGGCCCTCGCACGGGTGCTGGTACAAGCCCGTCCGCTTGTGCTGCTCGACGAACCCTTTGCCGCACTTGGCCCCGCCCTGCGCAACGACATGCTGGATCTGGTGGCCGCCCTCGCCGCAGAGACCAAAGCCGCGTTGATCATGGTCACCCACGCCCCCGAGGACGTGCGCCGCATCGCGGATCAGGTGATCTTTGTCGAAGGTGGCACCGCGCATCCGCCGCAGCCTGCCGCAGCGCTGATGGACAACCCGCCCGACGCGCTGCGCGCCTATCTGGGGTAATCAGAAAATGACCGCGTAAAAGGTCAGCGATGTCAGCAGGATCGTCAGATACCCCAGCAGCACATAAAGCCCGTCACGGGTGAACAGACCAAAGGCAAACAGCGCCACCGTCCCGCCCCCGAAGGACGACGCGAAGGGCACGAATTCAAGCAAAGGCCAGCCCACGGGCAGGATTACGCAGGTCACCAACGTCAGCAGACGCATCGGGCCTGTCGTCAGAAACTGGAGCCTTTTGCCCGAGTGGCGATCAAAAAACGCCGCGGGCTTGCGCAGCCACCGCACGCAGAACAGCAACCGCGATGACTTGACCTCGCGGCGCAGCAGGAACTGCGGCAACCACAGACGTTTGCGCCCATAGACCGCCTGCGCCGACAGCACGATGATCACCATCGCCATGAAACTGGACACGCCAAAGACACCGGACAGCGGCGACACCAACAGCAACGCCGCCAGCAGAATGAACGGGAGCAGGGACCGCTCTCCGAATTCGTTCAGCACATCGTTGATCGTGACCGTCTCGCGGCTGGCCGCTTGTTCCATCCCGTCCAGCAGATGGGTGAGGCTACGCTCTTCGATATTGTGCATATACCCCCCAAAGGTCAGCTGTCTTGTGCAAGCAATGCCGCCAGCCCGGCCCGATAGGTGGGGAACTGCGGTGCCCAGCCTAACGCCTGCTTGATACGGTCGTTCCGAACCTTCTTGCTTTCCGCGTAAAAGCTGCGGGCCATGGGGGTCATATCGGCCTGATCAAAGGGGATCGCGGGGGGCACGGGCAGGCCAAGCAGCTCTGCCGCGTGGGCGATCACGTCTTGCGGTGGCGCGGGGTCATCGTCGCATAGATTATAAATCGCGCCCGGGGCAGGCCGCTGCAAGGACAGCTCAAGCGCTTGGGCAATATCCTCGACATGGATGCGAGAGAAGACCTGCCCCTGCTTGATGATCCGCCGCGCCGTTCCGGCCCGCACCTTGGCAAAGGGGCCGCGTCCGGGGCCGTAGATGCCTGCAAGGCGAAAGATATGCAGCGGCAGATCGGGGATCCCCTGCCATCTTGCCTCTGCCGTGACACGGGCGCGCCCGCGCTTGGTCGATGGCGTAAGCGGCGTGTCCTCGTCCACCCAATCGCCGTCGTGGTCGCCGTAAACGCCTGTTGTCGACAGATAGCCTACCCACCGCAGATCGGGCGCGGCGCGGTTGACTGCATCCTCGACCGCATTCAATACCGGATCGCCCGCGCTGTCCGGTCCGGCCGAGACGAGCACATTAGGAAACTGCGCAATCAACGCCCCCAGATCGGCCCCCGGCCAGACGACGGGTTCAACGCCCGTATCCGCGATGGCATCTGCCTTGTCGGGGCTGCGCGTGGTGCCGACGATGCGCCAGCCCTGCGGCACCAGCCGTGCGGCAAGGGCGCGCGCGCTAAAGCCATGCCCGATCGACAGCAGCGTTTTCTCCATGAGGCGTCCTTTCTATGTGGTGGGGGTCCGGGGCAAGGCGATCCGCTGCCCTTCGGGGACCAATGCATTCATCTGCGCGATATGTTCCGGCAGACATTTGGTCAGGAAGTCATAGGTCTCGACCACATGCGCCCGCGCCGCCGGCCCCAGATGCGCATAGGCCGCCGGATTGCCCAGCACATCCGCCACCTGATCGCCCAGCGCATCGGGATCGAAGAAATCGCACAGCAGACCGGTTTCGCCGTGGGTAATCGCCTCGCGCACGGGGGCCACGTCAGAGCCGACAATCGTCGCGCCCATCGCCATCGCCTCGAGCAGGGACCACGACAGCACAAATGGCATGGTCAGATAAAGATGGCAGCGGCTGATCTGTATAACCTTCTGGTAATCCTCGTAGGACAGCTTGCCCAGAAAGTGCACCCGTGACCAATCAACGTGCTTGCCCACCTCTGCCTCCATCTCGGCGCGCAGGCCCCCGGGGTGTTTGCTTTTGCCGCCATAAGAGGTGTCATTGCCCCCCACCACCAACACCCGCGCATCGGGGCGTTGTTTCAGAATACGTGGCAATGCGCGCATGAACACATGAAAGCCCCGCGTGCGTTCAAGGTTGCGCGACACAAAGGTCAGCACCTCGTCATCCTTGGTCAGCGCGCGATCCATCCGCCCCAGCTTGAGCGTCACCGCCGGATCGGGGCGCAGCTGGTCTGTGCGTATCCCGTCGTGGCAGACATAGAGCTTGCGGTGAAAGCTTTGCGGAAAACGGTCACGCTGCCAGTAGGTCGGGCTGAGCCCGACATCGACGGTTTCGATATTGGCCAGCGGCACGGCATTCCGCGCGTGCAACAGAAACGGGGTATTTTCAGTCACAGGGTCTTCGGGGTCGAACCCCACAGGGCCGCCGGTATCGCTGTAGTAATACTCGAAGAAGCCGATGATCGGGACATCGGGCCAGATCTGCTTGAAAAACGTCAGCTCCCCCCAGCCCACATGCCCCACCACGATATCGGGCTTGAACTCTTCGCGGGTCTCGATCTGTTTGGCCGCGCGGGCGGCCCCCAAGCCGTTGCCGGTAGATTCCTCCCAGTTCTTCGACAGCCCATAGGCAGTCTCTGCCGGTCTGTGATGTGCCTTGTAGACGCGTGTCTCGACGCCATCAAAACGGGGCGGATTTTTGCGTTGGGTCAGGAAATAGATCTGGTGTGTGCGTTGATCGGCCAGCCATTGCACCAGCTCGCGGTATTGGCCGGGCATATTCTGGTGCACAAACATGATCTTCATGGGGTCGCCTTATGTCCTGTCGGTTGCAGACAGTTAGCCCAGTCGGCACGGACAGTGCAAACGCCACGGCGCTGGACGGCTCTGGCTTGAACCTCGGGCGATCTTCGTGTCAACGTCAGGTATGAAAGAACACACATTCCCCTCATGGCCCGATGTGGCCGATCAACTGGTCGCTGTTGCGGCAGGACGCAGTGCTGCGGATACGATTATCACCGGCGGTAACTGGGTCAACGTGCACACGCGCGAAACCCTGCCGGACCATGATATCGCGATCAAGGCGGGGCGCATTGCCTTTGTCGGGCCGGACGCCAGCCACTGCAAAGGCGACACGACCAAGGTGATCGAGGCAAAGGGCCGCTATATGATCCCCGGCCTGTGTGACGGGCATATGCACATCGAAAGCGGTATGCTGACGCCGGCGGAATTCGCCCGCGCCGTGATCCCCCATGGCACCACGTCGATGTTCACCGACCCGCATGAGATCGCCAATGTGCTGGGGCTGGAAGGCGTGCGCATGATGCATGACGAAGCGCTGATGCAGCCGGTGAACATCTTCACCCAGATGCCGTCCTGTGCGCCATCCGCGCCCGGTCTGGAAACCACCGGCTTTGAAATCACGGCAGAGGATGTCGCCGAGGCCATGCACTGGCCCGGTATCATCGGTCTGGGCGAGATGATGAACTTCCCGGGTGTGACCGCGGGTGACCCCAAGATGCTGGCCGAGATTGCCGCAACGCAACGCGCGGGCAAGACCGTGGGCGGGCACTATGCCTCCCCCGATCTGGGGCCCGCCTTTGCGGCCTATGTGGCGGGCGGCCCTGCGGATGATCACGAGGGCACCTGCGAGGCGGATGCCATTGCGCGGATGCGTCAGGGGATGCGGTCGATGATCCGGCTGGGGTCCGCGTGGTATGACGTTGAAACACAGATCACCGCGATCACCGAAAAAGGCCTGGATTCGCGCAATATGATCCTGTGCACCGATGACTGCCATTCCGGCACCTTGGTGAATGACGGTCATATGAACCGCGTGGTGCGCCATGCCATCGACTGCGGCTGCGATCCTTTGGTCGCGCTGCAAATGGCGACGATCAACACCGCGACCCACTTTGGGCTGGAACGCGAGATCGGATCGCTGACGCCCGGGCGGCGGGCCGATGTGATCCTGACATCTGACCTCAAAACACTCCCCATCGAGACGGTGATCGCGCGGGGGCAGATCGTGGCCGAGGATGGCGTGTGTCTGGTAGACTGCCCGCATTACGATTGGCCGCCCCATGCGCGGCAGACCGTCAACATGGGCAAATCCCTTGGCGCGGATGATTTCCAGATCACCGCACCTGCGGGGGCCAATGCCGTCACCGCGAATGTGATCGGCGTGGTCGAGAATCAGGCCCCCACCCGCGCGCTGAAATTCGAGCTGCCGGTGACCGAAGGGCGCGTGCAGTCCACGGGAGAAGTGTGCCAGATCGCGCTGGTCGAACGGCACCGCGGCACCGGCACTGTCGTCAACGCGCTGGTCTCGGGCTTTGGCTATCAGGGGCCGATGGCGATGGCGTCCACCGTGGCGCATGACAGTCACCACATGATCGTGGTGGGCACCGATACCGAGCATATGGCGATGGCCGCGAACCGTCTGCGCGAGGTTGGCGGCGGGATCACCATCTTCAAGGACGGGGCAGAGCTGGCCATGGTCGAGCTGCCGATCGCCGGCCTGATGTCCGACAACCCCGCCTCCGACGTCGCCGCCAAGACCGAAGCCATGATGCAGGCAATGCGCGACTGTGGCTGCACGCTGAACAACGCCTATATGCAGCATTCGCTTTTGGCGCTTGTTGTCATTCCCGAATTGCGCATCTCTGACCTCGGCTTGGTCGATGTGCGCAGTTTTGAATTTATTCCTTTGTTAGAGCCTGTTTCATGACCAGAATCCTTACCCCAGACGCCCGCCCCGCCGAACAGTTCACCGATGCTGCTGCCGCCGTTGCACGGCTGATCGAGCTATACAGCCAAGCGACAGGCTTCCTGAGCGCGCATTTCCAGAAGGCGATGGACAGCGCCGCCCCGGAAACGCGGATCAGGGCCTTCTATCCAGAGATCCGGTTTACCACCTCCAGCTATGCGCAGGTGGATTCACGGCTGTCGTTCGGCCATGTGTCGTCCCCCGGCACCTTCTCGGCCACGATCACGCGGCCAGAATTGTTCAAACATTACCTGACACAACAAATCCGTCTGCTGATCGAAAACCACGGCCAGCCCGTGACCATCGCGGTATCCGACACGCCGATCCCCGTGCATTTCGCGGTCAGCAACGACGACAGCGTGACCATCCCGCAGGAAGGTGCCGCGGATTTCACCCTGCGCGATGTGTTTGACGTGCCGGACCTGAGCACAACCAATGACGACATCGTCAACGGCACCTATCTGCCGCTGGACAACGTGCGCCCGCTGGCCCCCTTCACCGCGCAGCGCGTCGATTATTCGCTGGCACGGCTGACGCATTACACCGCAACCGATCCCGAACATTTCCAAAGTCACGTGCTGTTCACCAACTACCAGTTCTACGTCACCGAGTTCGAGGAATACGCCCGCGCTATGTTGCGCGACCCCGATAGCGGCTACACGTCCTTCGTCTCTACCGGCAATGTCGAGATTTCGGACGGCGACGCGCCGCTGCCTGCGTCGGTCAAGACTCCGCAGATGCCGACCTACCACCTCAAGCGCGCGAACGGGTCCGGGATCACGCTGGTCAACATCGGCGTCGGCCCATCCAACGCGAAAACCGCGACCGACCACATCGCCGTGCTGCGGCCCCATGCGTGGCTGATGGTCGGGCACTGTGCCGGTTTGCGCAACACACAGGCGCTTGGGGATTTCGTGCTGGCGCATGGCTATCTGCGCGAGGATCACGTGCTGGACGACGACCTGCCGGTCTGGGTTCCGATCCCCGCGCTGGCCGAGATCCAGATCGCGCTGGAGGACGCCGTTGAACAGGTCACCCAGCTTGAGGGCTACGAGTTGAAGCGGATCATGCGCACGGGCACCGTTGCCACCATCGACAACCGCAACTGGGAATTGCGCGATCAATCCGGTCCGGTGCAACGGCTCAGCCAGTCGCGCGCCGTGGCGCTGGATATGGAAAGCGCAACGATTGCGGCCAACGGCTACCGCTTCCGGGTGCCCTACGGCACGCTTCTATGCGTCTCGGACAAACCCCTGCATGGTGAATTGAAGCTGCCCGGTATGGCGTCTGATTTCTACAAAACGCAGGTCGCACGACACTTGATGATCGGTATTCGCGCGATGGAACAGCTGCGCGATATGCCGCTAGAGCGGTTGCATAGCCGAAAATTGCGCTCGTTTGACGAAACTGCCTTTCTCTAAAGGCCGAAATCGGCTGAAAATAGCATGTTTTCGCGGTTTCTTGCGACCTATTCGTTGTGTTCAGCCACAACATACCGTTACATTCTGCGCGTGAGGCCCTAATCCGGGCGGACGAAGGAGAAAAACAAGATGGCAACTAAACCAATGACAAAAACCCAGCTCGTCGCGGCTTTGGCTGAGGAAATGGGCGAAGACAAGAAAACAGCAAGCGCGGCACTGGACGCGGTTTGCGCGTTGATCACCAAAGAAGTCTCCGGCGGTGGCGCTGTGACACTTCCCGGCATTGGCAAAATCTACTGCCGCGAACGTCCCGAGCGTATGGTGCGTAACCCTGCCACCGGCGAACAGTTCAAGAAAGACGCGGACAAGGTTGTTAAGATGACCATCGCGAAAGCGCTGAAAGACAGCGTTAACGAATAAGACTGATCACAGTCTGTTCTGACAAAGGGTCGCCCACGGGCGGCCCTTTGCGTTTGGCGCAGGTCTGCGTTGCGCTGAATGCGCTTGCCCCTGTCGGGCAACTGCGGAAGTCTCCGCCCACTGGAAAACCTGAAAGGCCCCCTCATGGATATACGTGCAATTCTCATGGGGCTGGCCTTCGCCGTCATGTGGTCCTCTGCCTTTACGTCGGCGCGGATCATCGTCGCGGACGCGTCCCCCTTGATGGCTTTGTCGGCGCGGTATCTGATCTCTGGCCTGATCGGCGTGGGGATCGCGCTGGCGCTTGGTCAGACGTGGCGGCTGACGCGCGCGCAATGGCGGGCAACGATCATTTTCGGCGTGCTGCAAAACGCGGTCTATCTGGGGATGAACTTTGTCGCGATGCAGACCGTACAGGCGTCACTGGCGGCGATCATCGCCTCGACCATGCCGTTGCTGGTCGGTCTGGCGACATGGCTGTTTCTGGGGGAAAAGCTCAAGCCGTTGGGCATTGCAGGGCTGATCGCCGGTGTGATCGGGGTGGCCATCATTATGGGGGCACGGATCAGCGGCGGCGTCGATCTGACAGGGCTGCTGCTATGCGGCGTCGGTGTGGTCGCGCTATCAGCGGCGACCCTGCTGGTGCGCGGTGCGACCTCTGGCGGGAACTTCCTGATGGTGGTGGGTTTGCAGATGCTTGTCGGCTGCGTGGCGCTGTCGATTGCGACCTTGCTGTTCGAGACGCCGCACATCAGCCCAAGCTGGCCGCTGGCGCTGGCGTTCCTGTATACCTGTCTGGTGCCGGGGCTGCTGGCGACGGTGGTCTGGTTCTGGCTCGTCAACCGTATCGGAGCCACCCGCGCCGCGACCTTCCATTTCCTCAACCCGTTTTTCGGAGTGGCGATTGCCTGGCTTTTGCTGGGCGAACCGCTGGGGGTTCAGGATATCATCGGCGTCGCCGTGATTGCCCTGGGTATTCTCGCGGTTCAGGTCTCGCGGCAGCGCAGGGCCTGACCTGCAAGCCAAGGGGTTGGGCGATAGGCGGGCGGTCACAGATCGGTGCGTCGGTGCATTACCCCTTTGAAAAACCCGCGCAGGCCCCATTTAATGTATCAAACCGCAAAGGAGCCTCGCATGCCGACCTATGAAAAGACCGACGCCGCCATTAACGCTCTGTCCCCCGAAGAATTCCGTGTCACCCAGCAGAACGGCACCGAACGGCCGGGCACGGGCAAGCTGCTCGATAACAAAGAGCCGGGCATCTACGTAGACATCGTCTCTGGCGAGCCGCTGTTCGCGTCCTCGGACAAATACGACTCCGGCTGCGGCTGGCCGAGCTTTACCAAACCCATCGAACCGGCCCATGTCGCCGAACTGCGTGACGCGTCGCTGGGGATGATCCGCACCGAGGTGCGCAGCGCCCATGGGGACAGCCATCTGGGCCACGTCTTCCCCGACGGTCCCGCGGATCGTGGCGGGCTGCGCTATTGCATCAATTCCGCCTCGTTGCGCTTTATTCATCGTGACGACATGCAAGACGCAGGCTATGGCGATTATATCAACCAAGTGGAGGATGTAGCATGAGCGAACAACGCGCAGTACTGGCCGGAGGATGCTTTTGGGGCATGCAGGACCTGATCCGCAAACGCGAGGGGGTTCTATCGACCCGCGTGGGCTATTCGGGCGGCGATGTGCCCAATGCCACCTACCGCGATCACGGCACCCATGCCGAGGCGATCGAGGTGATGTTTGACGACGACGTGATCAGCTATCGTGATCTGCTGGAACTGTTTTTCCAGATCCACGACCCGACAACGCTGAACCGTCAGGGCAATGACCGCGGGCTGAGCTATCGTTCGGCGATCTACTATGTCGACGAGGACCAGAAAGCCACGGCGCTGGACACCATTGCCGATGTCGAAGCATCGGGCATCTGGCCGGGCAAAGTCGTGACAGAGGTAGAACCCGTGAGCGATTTCTGGGAAGCAGAGCCCGAGCATCAGGATTATCTGGAGCGTATTCCAAACGGCTATACCTGCCACTTCCCGCGCCCCGATTGGGTCCTGCCCAAACGCGCGGCAGCAGAATAAACGCAAAACGGCGCAGCCCCTCGGGTTTGCGCCGTTTTCTTTTGTGCAGCGTCAGGCCGATGCGACCCTTGGCCTGCCTGTCGCCTCGACCGTCAGCAGCGCTTCGATAAAGACCTTGCGGCTTTCGACCTCTGCGTGGCGGATGTCGCGTTGTACGTCGATCTGCACATCGACCACCCCCGCCGCCCGCGCCGCCGCCTCTGCCTTGTCGCGCAGGGTTGCCTCAAGCGTGCTCAGCGCCTGTGTCTGATCCGTGAAATCCTGCGGCCCGCCGGCCAGATACACCCTGAACCGCCCCTCTGCGGGCGAGGTCACCGTGCCGCTTTCCCGCATGGTCACCCGCCCGACGACAGCGCCAATGGCATTGGCCACTGCGGCGTGTTCGGGCAGGATCATCTGCGTGCCAAGCCGTTCCCCCACCGCCGGATAATAGGCCGCGGCAGAGGCTCCCAGCCCGATCACCGGCAGGTTCAACGCCGCCTCGATCCGGACAAGCCCCGCGTGCCCGCGCAACCCGCGCTGCAACAGCTCGTGGCGGGCCAGCGTTTCGGGTTCTGTATCAAAGGCGGGCTCTTCTTCCGCCAGCGCCGCTTCCAGCATGGCCAGCGCGGTCTGTTCGGTCAGTTGATCCACGATGATCTGCGCCATAGCGGCGGGATCAGGGGCCAGCATCTGCCCCGCGCCTGTGCGTCGCCGTCCAAACAACCGCAGCGCCTTGCCTGCGGCCTCGGCATCCCAGGCCGCGACCCGTCCCAGCACATGGCTTGCGTCCGATGGGGTAACGCCGGCCAGCTGGACCAAGCCACGCTCTACCAGACGTTTCAGCGCGCCTGTCTCTATGCGGGCGCGCAGGATGTCGGCCATCGGGTGCAGCCCGTCACCAATACGGTCCAGCAGCATTTGTTCACGCGCCGAGATCCCCTCGCGCGGTTGACCTGCCACGGCACGCACAAAGCGCCCGTCATATTCGCCGGGGGTGGTGCTGCGCAGTTGCGCATCAAGCGCAGCATGGACAACCTCGGGTGCCTCTGCCGCGATGAGGGCAATGGGCAAGACCCGCTTGGGCCCCAGCGTCACCCCCCCCTGCAAGCCTTCGGTCAGGAAATGCACCTCGCTGTCGCCCCCCAGACCGGTGGTGCGCATGGCAACGGCCTCTACCATCGTGCGGTAGCTGCCGACGCGGGCCCCTGCGGGGTCGATCGCGGGCCGGCCATCGCGCAACAGAGCTACATCGGTGGTGGTGCCGCCAATATCGCTGACCAACGCACGGGCCGCACCGGTCATCCACCGCGCCCCCACGATAGAGGCCGCAGGCCCGCTGAGGATCGTTTCAATCGGCCGTTCCCGTGCCTGCGCGGCAGAGATCAGCGCCCCGTCCCCCCGCACCACCATCAGCGGGGCGGTGACGCCAATGTCGGTCAACACATCCTCGGCCCGCCCGATCAACCGGTCGATCATCCCGATCAGCCGCGCGTTCAGCACCGCCGTCAGCGCCCGTTTCGGCCCGTTGAGCTTGGCCGACAGCTGATGCGAGGCCGACACGGGCCGCCCCGTCACCTGCGTCACCAAGTCGGCGACGCGTTGCTCATGGGCGGGGTTGCGCGTGGCGAACTGGCTGGCGACAGCAAAACCGCTGACCTGTTCACGCTGCTCGGTCAAAAAGGAGATCAGCGCGGCTTCGTCCAGCGGGGCACGCTCTGCGCCTGCGTGGTCATGCCCCCCGCCAAGGATCAGATAAGGGTCACCGTTCAGCGCCCCTGCCAGCCCGTGCGCCTCAAGATCCCGTTCCTTGAAGCCGACATAGATCAACGCGACGCGCCCGCCCTGCCCTTCGACCAGCGCATTGGTTGCCAGCGTGGTCGACAGCGACGCCATCGCAACCTGACCCGCTGAAACATCGGCCGCCGCCAGCACGCGGCGCACGGCCTGCCCCACACCAATGGCCAGATCGGCGCGGGTGGTCAGCGCCTTGGCCGATGCGATCACCGTGGTTTCATCGCGGATCAGCACCGCATCCGTATAGGTGCCGCCCGTATCGACCCCAAGCAAAAGCGCCATTCAACTATCCTTGCACCGTTTTCCTAGGGTTTACCTGTTCCGGCGCAGCGGTCCAGCCCTGTCAGCCTTGGTTTTCGCGCAGACGGGCCACGGCCCATTGCGCCGCGTCGGCGACAGTCGCGTCCGGATCGTCCAACAGGCCCTGTGCCACGGGGGTCAGACGCGCCTGACCGGAGTTACCAATGGCATAAAGCACATTGCGAATGAACCGGTTGCGCCCGATCCGCTTGATCGGCGAGCCGCTGAACCGCAGACGAAAGGCCGCATCATCCAGCGTCGCCAGCTCTGCCAGATCGGGGGCTCCGACACCGCCGTGATAGCGCAAATCGCTCGCCGCGACGGCGAATTTGTTCCACGGGCAGGCGGCAAGGCAATCGTCACAGCCGTAGATGCGGTTGCCCATCTTGCTGCGCAGCTCAAGATCGACCGGCCCGTTGTGTTCAATCGTCAGATAGGAAATGCAGCGCCGCGCATCCAGCTGATAGGGCGCGGGGAAGGCATTGGTCGGGCACGCCCTGAGGCAGGACCGGCACGACCCGCAGTGATCCACCTCTGCCGTGTCGGGGGTGAAATCCAATGTGGTGAAAATCGCGCCCAGAAAGGCCCAGTTCCCCCAGTCGCGGCTTAGCAGATTGGTGTGCTTGCCCTGCCAGCCCAGCCCCGCCGCCTGCCCAAGCGCCTTTTCCGGCACGGGGGCCGTGTCGACAAAGACCTTCACCTCGCAGGGTTCCTGCGCCACCAGCCATCGCGCCACCCGCTTGAGCCGTTTCTTGACGATGTCGTGGTAATCTCGCCCCTGCGCATAGACCGACACGCCCGCCTTTTCGGGGTGGTTCAGCACCTCGGTCGGGTCGTATTCGGGGGTGTAGCTTTCGGCCAGCATGATCACCGACCGCGCCTCGGGCCAAAGGGCGGCAGGGTTGCCGCGCCACGCCATACGGTCCGCCATCCACGCCATCTGCCCGTGATAGCCTGCATCAACAAACGCCTGCAGCCGTTCGGGCACATCAGGCACCGCGTCGGGGCGGCAGATCCGGCAAGAGACAAAGCCTTCGTCCAGCGCCTGCGCCACCAACCGGCCCCGCAGGGCGTCCGTATCGGCAGCCGGTGTCACAGACATCGGGCGCGGCGTGGATCAGAAATCAAGGTCATTGTAATGCTTCGGCGGCGGGAAGCCCGGCACCTGATCGGCCAGCAACGACCGGAACGCGGGGCGGGACTTGATCTTGGCGTACCAGTCCTTGACCACGTCGGACCGGTTCCAGTCCACATCCGAAATATAATCGAGCGAGGATAGATGCGCCGCCGCCGCGAAATCGGCCAGCGTCATCACATCGCCCGCCAGCCAGCGCCGGTGGTCCAGCAGCCATGCCATATAGTCGATGTGATACTTGATCGCCTTGGCCCCGTCCTTGACATTGCGGCTGTCGGGAAACCCCTGCTTCATCACCTTTTTGTTGACCCGTTCGTAGAGCAGCTTCGAGGTGACCTCGTCGTGGAACTTGTCGTCGAACCAGCTGACCAGACGACGCACTTCAAGCCGCTGGACCGGATCAGAGGGCATCAGCGACGGTTCGGGGCGGGTCTCTTCGATATACTCGCAGATCGCGGCACTTTCGGACATGATGATGCCATCAAGCTGCAATACAGGCACCTTGCCCGCCGGATTGCGACGCATAAAATCTGGGTCTTGCTCCCAATACCGCTCTTCGACGCGTTCAACCTCGATCTTCTTTTCAGCGAGGCTCAGCCGGACTTTGCGGCAGAACGGCGAAAGCGGGACGTGAAACAGGCGAGCCATAAGGGGTTCCGGTACTAACAAACAGGGGTTTCATCCTCATGCCCGTCTTGGTTGGGTTTTTCAACTCTCGAAACAGGCTGCCCGTCCGTCCTTGCTGATTGTCGCCGCACCATCGCGGATCTGGGCGCTGCGCTTGCGCACCGCGGCAGAGGGGCGCGCGGCCGAACGGGTTTTCGGCGACGGCAGGATCGCGGCCAGCCGCGCCGCTTGGGTTGCGGTCAGCTTGGCGGGAATCACCCCAAAGTAATGTTGCGCCGCGGCGTCGATACCAAAGATGCCTTCGTCGAACTCGGCCACATTCAGATAGACCTCGATGATGCGCCGCTTGGTCCAGACGGTTTCAACCAGCGGCGTGATCCCGGCCTCAAGCGCTTTGCGCAACCATGTGCGGCCATGCCAGAGATAGACGTTCTTGACCGTCTGCTGCGACAGGGTGGATGCCCCGCGGTTCGATCCTTCGGCGATGGCGCGTTTGATCGCGGCCAGATCAAAGCCCCAGTGCTGGCAGAAATTCGCATCTTCCGCCGCCACGACAGACCGCGCCATGACAGGGGCCACGTCTTCCAGCGCGACCCATTGCTGGTCCACGCCCCCCAGCCTACGGCCTTCGCTGAACATATAGGGGGTCGTCGGCGGGTTGATCACCGCGAACAGCAACACCAGTGCGATCAACAGGCCAAGCACGGCGAGCACCAGCTTGAACGCGCCCCGAACCACACGCCTTTTGAGCGACCGCAGCTGCGCCGCAGGGGACGGGGTCTTGGACTTGGCTTTGCCCTTGGATTTGGAGGATGCGCGTTTTGCCATAGCCATCAGCTATATCGTGGCAATGGCTTATTGTGAACGGGCACTGCGGGCGGAAATCCCTTTTGCAAGATAGGCCCCGATCAGCGCAGAGGCCTTGGGCGACGGGTGGGTGTTATCGCTGGCAAACAGGCTGGGATCCTGACGGTCGATGACGGTTTCGGAATCAAGGAATGTCACCCCCGGGGTTTGTGCCGCAAACCGCGCGATACGGCGTTCCAGCAGCACCAGATCATCGCGACAGCCCTCGAATGACCCTTTGCCATTGCCGGCGTAGTACCCCATCCACATCACCTGCGCGCCCGTGCTGCGCAAACGCGTCAGGAAGGCGGGGATTTCCCCAGTAGCGGCATCCGCCGCGATCAGCGTGTCGACCACAGGCGTGCAGGCCGCGCATTTGCAGTCGTTGAACCCCAGATCATTGGCCCCGCCGTTCACCACGATCCAGTTCCATCGCCCGCCGGGGTATTGGTCTTGGATGTCGAAACCGACAGCGGACAAGAGCGTGCTGTCATTGCTGAACTGCGCACCGGGGACGGCCTTGCTGACCACATTGCGGCCAAGGCTGGCTGCCATCGCATCGGGGATCGCCTGATCGCTTGATCCGTTCCACGCCATGACGGAATCGCCAATCACCAGAATATCGCCGCCGCCCTTGGGCGCAGCATCGGTACAGGCCGCAAGCGCGAGCCCCACCAGCAAAAGCGCCATCAGCCGGACGCGAGAGGTAAGTGTTTTGATCATCCCGTAACTATAGGCCGGTTGCGGCCCCGGTAAAGCGTGGGCGACGCACAAAAGAAATCGGGCGCGAGGTTTCCCCCGCGCCCGATCTATCCGTTTTGCTTACTCCGCCGGGATCGCGTGTTCTTCGACGCTCAGCGGGGCGGGCAGATGGACCAGCATCTCTTTGGGGCAGATCTGCAGGAAGTTATCCTTTTCAATGTCCCAGTGCTGCAGGATGTCTTCGGCCTTGCGGCTGTTGGTTTCCTGCAGGTGCCGTTCAATCAGGCCCTTCAGCTGGTTTTCCCAATGCTCGACCGTGACAGGGCAGGTCACCAGCGTTTCGCGGTTCAGCATTTTGTCGGCCTTGCCATCGGGGTTGTAGAGATAGGCCATACCGCCCGTCATACCCGCGCCAAAGTTCGCACCGATCTCGCCCAGGATCACGGCCACACCGCCGGTCATGTATTCACAGCCGTTGCTGCCGCAGCCTTCGATCACCACATGCGCGCCCGAGTTCCGAACGCCGAAACGTTCACCGGCACGGCCTGCTGCGAACAAAAAGCCCTTGGTCGCACCATAAAGCACCGTGTTGCCGATGATGGTGTTGTCAGAGGCGACGATGGTGCTGGCCATGGACGGGCGCACGACGATGGTGCCGCCCGACAGACCCTTGCCGACATAGTCATTCGCATCGCCGGACACTTCAAGCTTGAGCCCCGGTGCCGCGAAGGCCCCCAGCGACTGCCCTGCCGAACCGGTCAGCTTGACCGTCAGGTGATCGGGCTGCAGCTGGTTGTTCATGCCGAAGTTGCGGATGATGTGGCTTGAGACGCGGGTGCCCACGGTACGGTGCGTGTTCTGCACCGCATAGCTCAGCTGCATCTTCTCGCCATCTTCAAGGAAACGCGCGGCGTCGCGCACGATTTCAGAGTCCAGCGTGTCCAGCACAGCGTTGCGTGGCTTGTTGCGGTCATAAACGATCTCTGCCGCGCCATCGACGGTGATCAGCAGCGGGTTGAGATCAAGATCGTCAAGATGCGCAGACCCACGGCTGACCTGTGCCAGCAGATCGGCACGGCCAATCACGTCATCCAGGCTACGCGCCCCGATAGAGGCGAGCAATTCTCGCACTTCGGTGGCGTAGAAGGTGATCAGGTTCACAACCTTATCCGCGTTGCCCGTGAACTTGCCACGCAGCGCTTCGTCTTGGGTGCAGACGCCGACGGGGCAGGTGTTCGACTGGCACTGACGCACCATGATACAGCCCATCGCGATCAGCGCGGCGGTGCCGATGCCGTATTCCTCGGCTCCCATCATCGCGGCCATCACGATGTCTCGCCCTGTGCGCAAACCACCGTCGGTCCGCAGGGTAACGCGGTCACGCAGGTTGTTCATCGCCAGAACCTGATGCGCCTCGGTCAGGCCCATCTCCCACGGCAGACCCGCATATTTGATCGAGGTCGCAGGCGATGCGCCCGTGCCGCCATTGTGGCCCGAGATCAGAATGATATCCGCCTTGGCTTTCGCCACACCGGCCGCAATCGTGCCAACGCCCGAGGACGCCACCAGCTTCACGGTCACCTTACAGCGCGGGTTGATCTGCTTGAGGTCATAGATCAGCTGCGCAAGGTCTTCGATGGAATAGATATCGTGGTGCGGCGGGGGCGAGATCAGGGTCACGCCCTTGGTCGAATGGCGCAGACGGGCGATCAGGTCGGTGACCTTCATGCCGGGCAGCTGACCACCCTCGCCGGGCTTGGCCCCTTGGGCGACCTTGATTTCAAGCTCTTCACACTGGTTCAGGTATTCGGCAGTCACACCGAAACGGCCCGACGCCACCTGCTTGATCTTGGCCGAGGGGTTATCACCGTTGGCCTCGGGCACAAAGTGCGCCGGATCTTCGCCGCCTTCGCCAGAGTCGGACTTGGCCCCGATGCGGTTCATCGCAACGTTCAGGGTCTTGTGTGCCTCGGGCGACAGCGCGCCAAGGGACATGCCCGGCGTCACGAAACGCTTGCGGATAGAGGTGATGGATTCGACCTCTTCGATGGGCACTGGGGCCCCCAGCGGCTTGATATCCAGCAGGTCGCGCAGATGGATCGGCGGGTTGCTTTGCATCTTGGCGCTGTACTGCTTCCACATCTGGTAGGATGCTTTGTTGCAGGCCATTTGCAGCATGTGCATCGACGATGCTTCCCATGCGTGGGTCTCGCCGGATTTGCGCGCCTTGTAGAAGCCGCCGATGGGCATGACGACGCCATCGCCTTGCCAACCACGGTCGTGGACCGCTTCGGCCTTGCGTTGGATACCGGTCACACCGATCCCGCTGATACGGCTGGTCATGCCGGGGAAGTATTCCGCGCACATCGCACGGCTCAGCCCTACGGCTTCGAAGTTCAGGCCGCCACGGTAGGAGGACATGACGCTGATGCCCATCTTCGCCATGATTTTCAGCAGGCCCTGATCAATCGCCTCGCGGTAGCGGGCCATCGCGGTGGTCAGGTTCATGTCCAGCAGACCACGCCCGATACGATCCGCCAGCGAATCCTCGGCTAGGTAGGCGTTCACCACCGTGGCACCACAGCCAATCAGCACGGCAAAGTAATGCGGGTCCACACATTCGGCCGAGCGCACATTGAGCGAGGTAAAGGTCCGCAGGCCCTTGCGGGTCAGCTGGCTGTGCACGGCAGAGGTCGCAAGGATCATCGGCATCGCCACGCGGGTCGCATCGCTGAACTGGTCGGTCAGCACGATGTGACCAGCGCCGGAGCGCACGGCGTCTTCTGCCTCGTCCCGGATGCGGCGCAGGTTTTCGCTCAGGTTGTTGCCCCCCGGTTCGAACGTACAGTCGATGGTGACAGAGTTCGCGTTGAATTCGGTCATCAGCTGATCGAACTGCGCGTTCGCGAGGAACGGGCTATCAAGCACGAGGATCTCGGTCTGGGCGCTGGATTCATCCAGCACGTTCTTGAGGTTCCCGAACCGCGTTTTCAGGCTCATGACGCGGAATTCGCGCAGGCTGTCGATGGGTGGGTTGGTGACCTGGCTGAAGTTCTGGCGGAAGAAGTGGCTGAGCGGGCGGTACTGGTTCGACAGAACCGCCGACGGGGTGTCATCGCCCATGGACGCCAAGGGCTCTTTCGCGTCTTCGGCCATCGGTGCGAGGATCTGCTCGAGGTCTTCGATGGTATAGCCCGCTGCCACCTGACGGCGGCGCAGCTCATCGCCCGAGAACAGGGCCTTTTCCTCGACATCGCCAAGCGCTTTGTCCAGCTCGTTGATCTTGCCGACCCATTCACCAAAGGGACGCGACGCGGCAAGCTTGTCCTTGATCTCGGTGTCGCCGAACATCTTGCCTTCTTCGATGTCGACCGCCAGCAGCTGACCGGGGCCAAGCGCGCCTTTGCGCACGACATTCGCCTCGTCCTGCGGGACCATCCCCGCCTCGGAACCCGCGATCAGCATGCCGTCACCGGTGACGACGAAACGCATGGGGCGCAGGCCGTTCCGGTCAAGACCGGCGCAGACCCAGCGGCCATCGGTCATGGCCAGCGCTGCGGGACCATCCCAAGGCTCCATCACCGAGTTGCAATAGGAATACATGTCGCGCCATGCCTGGGGCAGCTCGACCGCCTGCTTGGACCAGCTTTCAGGCACCAGCATGGTCTTCGCCATCGGGGCCGAACGACCCGCGCGCACCAGGACTTCGAACACCGAATCCAGCGCGGCAGAATCGGAAGACCCCGCGGCGACGATCGGTTTGATATCTTCGGCCATGTCGCCAAAGGTGCCCGAGGCCATGCGAATCTCGTGGCTTTTCATCCAGTTGACGTTACCCTTGAGCGTGTTGATCTCGCCGTTATGGGCCAGCATGCGGAAGGGCTGCGCCAGCCACCACTGCGGGAAGGTGTTGGTGGAATAGCGCTGGTGATAGATCGCAAACGCGGATTCAAAGCGTTCGTCCATCAGGTCGGGGTAGAAGTTGGCAACATCCTGCGCCAGCATCATGCCCTTGTAGATGATCGACCGGCAGGACATCGACGCGATGTAAAGCGTCGGCACCTGAGCCGCCAGCGCGGCTTTCTCGATGCGGCGACGGATGACGTAAAGCTCGCGCTCGAATGTTTCCTCGTCCACGCCCTTGGCGTTGGAAATCAGGATCTGTTCGATCTCGGGACGAGTCGCATTGGCCTTTTCCCCCAGAACAGAGGTGTCCACGGGCACGTGGCGCCAGCCGTAGATATAGTAGCCCATCCGCAGCACTTCGGTTTCAACGATGGTCCGGCAGGTTTCCTGCGCGGCAAAGTTGGTGCGCGGCAGAAAGACCTGACCGATGGCGATCAATTCGCCTTCGCGGGGGCTGTGACCGGTGCGACGCACCTGATCGTAGAAAAAGTTGACGGGGATCTGCACGTGAATGCCCGCGCCATCGCCGGTCTTGCCATCGGCATCCACCGCACCACGGTGCCAGATCGCCTTGAGCGCCTTGATCCCGTTTTCGACAACCGCGCGGCTGCTGGAGCCGTCGATGTTCACAACAAGACCCACCCCGCAGGATGAATGCTCTTCTTCTTCGGAATACAGACCGTTTTCTGCCATGAAGGCGCGTTTTGCTTCTTCGCGTGCTACCCAGGCGTCATCATACTTGGTCATTTGGAATCTCCTAAATCGGGCGCGCCCGAGGCGCGAAATATCAGTTGAAAGGGGCGCTTATTCGGCCGCGATGGCCACGCTGGCCCCCATCTTTTCAAGGATCGCTTGCGCACAGTCGCGCCCGTCCTTGATGGCCCAGACCACCAGCGACGCACCGCGCACGATATCGCCCACGGCATAGACGCCATCCAGTTCGGTCGCGCCGGTGATATAGTCGGCCTTGACCGTGCCCCAGCGGTTGACCGGCAGCTCGGGCGTGTTCCACAGCGTGGGCAGGTCTTCGGGTTCAAAGCCAAGCGCCATGATCACAAGATCCGCCTCTTCGACATAATCGGCACCCTCGATCACCTCGGGGGCCTGACGGCCCGAGACATCCGGCGCGCCAAGGCGCATCTTTTGCACGACGACGCCGGTCACCGGATCACCGACGAACCCTTTGGGCGCGGACAGCCATTCGAAGACCACGCCTTCTTCCTCGGCGTTTTGCACTTCACGTTGCGAGCCGGGCATGTTGGCGCGGTCACGGCGGTACAGACATTTGACCGAGGTGGCCCCCTGACGGATCGAGGTCCGTACACAGTCCATCGCGGTATCACCGCCGCCGATCACGACAACGCGCTTCCCTTGAGCATTGAAACGGCCGGAATCGAATTCCTCTACCTTGTCGCCAAAGCTTTTGCGGTTGCTCACGGTCAGGAAATCAATCGCGCGCTCAAGGCCAACGCCGCCCACGCCGGGGGCCTGGATGTCGCGTGTTTTATAGACGCCAGTCGCGATGATCACGGCGTCATGCTTGGCGCGGATATCGGCAAAGCTGATGTCGACGCCCACATCGCAGTTCAATTCAAAGTTAACGCCACCTTCGGCCAGCTGGTCGTTGCGGCGCATGACCACATCTTTTTCCAGCTTGAAACCGGGGATGCCGTAGGTCAGCAAACCACCCGCGCGGTCATAGCGGTCATAGATGGTGACCTGCACACCCGCGCGGCGCAGCACGTCGGCTGCGGCCAGACCACCGGGGCCCGCGCCGATGATGCCAACGGATTCGGCGCGTTCGGTCTTGGGCTTGATCGGCTGCACCCAGCCATTTTCCCACGCGGTATCGGTGATGTATTTCTCGACCGAGCCGATGGTCACAGTGCCGTGGCCGGATTGTTCGATCACACAGTTGCCTTCGCACAGACGGTCCTGCGGGCAGATGCGACCGCAGATTTCGGGGAAGGTGTTGGTGGCCTGGCTGACCTCATAGGCCTCTTGCAGACGCCCTTCGGCGGTCAGGCGCAGCCAGTCGGGAATATTGTTGTGCAGCGGGCAATGGGTCTGGCAATAGGGAACGCCACATTGGCTACAGCGGCTGGACTGCTCCTGCGCTTTCTCATCCGCGTATTCCGCATAAATCTCTTTAAAGTCTTCACGACGCAGATTCGGCATCCGTTTTTCGGGCATATCCCGGGATACCGTTGTAAACTTGAGCATTGGCTGCTTTGCCATCTTGGATCTCTCCGCCTGAAACACGTTGCTGCCCCCTCATACACAGGGGCCAAACGATTATAAAGGCAGCTTTGCTGACCTATATGCGGTTTATTTCATATCAACCCCGATATTCTCGCAAATTTACCATATATTTATGTCCGATTCGGACCCAACAACGGACTTCCCTTCCAGCCCGCCAAAGTTATATGCCTATGCCATCGCCAATGACCCAAAGGCCGCCCCCCCTTATGACCCTGTTCCAACTGCTGCTTGTCGCAATCATTCAGGGTCTGACAGAGTTTCTGCCTGTCTCTTCCTCGGGTCATTTGATCCTGCTGCCCACGCTGACCGGCGGGCCGGATCAGGGGCTTGCGATTGATGTCGCGGTGCATGTGGGCACCCTCCTTGCGGTCGTGCTCTACTTCCGGTCCGAGGTCGCAGAAGCCACAATCGGGCTTGGTCGCCTGCTGCGCGGCAAGATGGACACCCCCGGCGCAAGGCTCGCCGCCCTGCTGATCCTTGCAACAATTCCGGTGCTGGTCGTCGGGCTGACGTTCAAGCTGCTGGGGATTGACGAAATGCTCCGCTCTGTCGCGGTGATCGGCTGGACCATGCTGCTGTTCGGTATTGTGCTTTATTGGGCGGATCGCACGGGGCGCAGCGATCGGGATACTGGCGACTGGGATGTCAAAGGTGCCGTCTGGATGGGTCTGGCGCAGGCGCTTGCGCTGATCCCCGGCACATCGCGGTCGGGCATCACCATCACCGCAGCCCGCAAACTGGGCTATGACCGCGCCAGCGCTGCCACACTGTCTATGCTGATGTCGATTCCCACGATCCTCGCCTCTGGCGCGCTTTTGTCACTGGATGTGATCGGGCAAGCCGACGCGCAGCTCGCGCGCGACGCGTCGATCGCGGCGGGCTTCGCCTTCGTCGCCGCACTGTTGGCACTGTTCCTGATGATGCGCCTGCTGCGCAGCGTGAATTTCACCCCCTACGTCATCTATCGCATCCTGCTGGGAGCAGCGCTTTTGGTATACGCCTACAGCTAACGCAAAAGGCCCCGCCGTCGCCGGCAGGGCCTTTCCAAATTCGACATCGAAATCGTTAGGTCCGCAGGTTCTTCGCGGATTGCTTGATCTCGTCATACTGGCCCGAGGGGCGGAACCGCCACAGGTACTCGGGCAGAACAGAGCCCATGGACACGGGGCTGATCCCCAAAGCATCAAAGCCCTGCGCCCCCTCGCCCACGACATTATCATGCGCCAGGTTCTTGACCTGATCACGGGTCAGCGTGTTGTTCTTGACCAGGCCGAGCGTCACCGACTGCAACACATCAAGGCCAAAGGCGATCACCTTCGCCACGAAAGTCGGCAAGGCGACAACCATGCGGCGACGGTTCACCACGTCAAGCATACGCTGCATCAGGCCGCGAAAGCTTTCGACCTCGGGGCCACCCAATTCGTAAATACCGGCAGGGGCCTTGCCTGTCACCGCAAGCTCCGCCGCGTGGGCCACGTCATCTACATAAACGGGCTGGAACAGCGTATCCGCCCCTACAGCAGGGATCGCGGGACTGATGCGCGTCATACCGGCGAAACGGTTAAAGAAGTCATCCTCGGGGCCGAACACGATCGAGGGGCGCAGGATAACAGCCTGCGGCATATGCTTGAGCACACCGGCCTCCCCCATCGCCTTGGTCTGGGCATATTCGCTATCCGCTTCGGCATCCGCCCCGATGGCAGAGATTTGCACCAAACGCGCGATCCCTTCGGCGGCGGCCAAGCGCGCAATGCGTTCTGCGCCGTCGGCCTGAATGGCGTCAAAGGTGTTTTTCCCCGCCTCGGCCAGAATACCGACGCAGTTCACCACCACATCAGCGCCCTGCAGCGCATCGCGCACCGACGCGTCATCACGGATGTTGCAAAAGACCGGTTCGACCTGGCCGACAGTGCCGTAGGTGCGCACAAACAGCGCCTCGTTCGGGCGACGCACCGCGACGCGCACCCGCCATCCCGCCAACGCCATGCGACGAACGATATACCGCCCCACAAACCCGGAGCCGCCGTAAACCGTGACCAGCTTTGCCATGATGATACCCCTGACCAGAAAATCTAGCGCTACAGATACATCCAGCCCCCCTCGGGAACAAGCAGCAATTCCGGCAGAGATCGCCTCGAAAGCCCGTCCCACCGCACCAAACCTCGGTTTTCCGGATTTATTTTCACGCCGTTTCATTTTGTTGCGAGAATCCAATTGACACCCCCGCCCCACAACAATAAACGCTCCCTCACAACCCCCCTGTGCCCAGGTGGCGGAATGGTAGACGCGCTAGCTTCAGGTGCTAGTACTGGCAACGGTGTGGAGGTTCGAGTCCTCTCCTGGGCACCACTTATCCCCGATAAGTCGCTTTTTCATTTCACTGTTACTTAGTGCTGCCTTAGCGATCGTTGTCCCTGCCCGTCGAACTGCCCTTTTAAATCAGCATCGCATCTGCGGCATACCAGCCACCATCGACAGCGCCATCAAAGACGCCCCACTGGCGTCAGGCCCGCTTCACATCCATGTGATATGTCAAAAGTTAAGTCGATTTGTCGCCACTTATCGCTAATGAAATTGCAGAAATTACTATAAACTAGGCCGGTCCGGATCATTTGACCGACCCACAGGCCACCAGAGGATAAAGACATGGCGAGCTTTTTTGCGTTTGTATCGATGTTATCAACAATCCCGCCGTGTCCACAAACTCCAGCGCAGGCCAAGACGGCGCTGGTCAGATGACACTTTCCGGTGGCAGCCAGCCCTTCGCTGACGATGCCATCATCGAATTCATCACACAGAATGAAACGGCAGACGGTGAACTTGACGGGGGCTCGTCCTTCATCGGGATCAAGGTCTATGCCAGTGCTGCCGACTATAACGCCGGCATCGTCCAATATAATTAGGTTCCGATGAACCCCGGCCAATCGGCGAATATCCAAAGCGATGTCAGCGGACTTGGCGACACCTACGTGCGGTTCAACGCCAACGTTCTGGTGCCCCGCACTGAAAGCGGTGCCAACGACCCAAGCGCACCGACATTTGGGAATCTACTGGTGGCACCAGGTACCAATGCGGGCGACAATATCGGCACACTCAAGATTGACCGCAATACGGATCAGGATTTTGACGGCGACGGCTCCATCGCATCCGGTACGTTGGAGGATGGCAACGGCAAGTTCTATGCCGGGAACACCGTACCATGTTTCACCGCGGGCAGCCTGATCGCCACTGCAAAAGGCGAAACCCCTGTAGAGCACTTGAAAGCCGGTGACGCTGTCATCACACGCGACCACGGAATGCAGAAAGTCTCTTGGGTCGGCGCACGTCAGCTGACAGCGTCAGAGCTGGTCGTCTATCCACACCTGCGCCCTGTTTTGATCACGGCGGGTGCTCTCGGCGCTGGAACGCCGGAACGCGACCTTATCGTTTCACCCAACCACCGAATATTTCTTTCCGATGCGCGATCGATGCTACATTTTGGTCAGGACGAGGTCCTCGTCGCCGCGAAGCACTTGGTGAATGGTGACACGATCCGGACGTTGACGCCTCCTTCTGTTCAATACGTGCACCTGATGTTCGAAAGCCATCAGCTTGTGCTGTCGGACGGGGCATGGACAGAAAGCTTTCAGCCGGGAGTAGAAACACTTCAAAGCATCGGCCAAGCGCAACGCGACGAGATCCTGGCGCTGTTCCCCGCGCTTTCAGAGCAATGCGGCATAAAGCAATAAACGCCGCGCGTAACACGCTGAAACGCCATGAGGCACGCCTGCTGCGGCTCTAGGGCGCGTTCAGGTTGTTTGAGTGGAGGGCTAACAGTTTGCGCTCTCGCTGAGGTGTCTATGTGCGAATCTTTGTGTTTACGAAGCATCCCACTTCCGTAAATTCAGCTATAGGTAGCGGGACCTGCGTTCCTATCAGGTCACCCCTCGCGCCATCACGTTGGCTCAAAACGCCACAAGGCCCGCAGGCGATGCGAGCGGTTGGTGCTAGTTAAAGTTCGTTAAAGTTGGTTGCGGGAG
>NZ_DCAN01000012.1:179703-180504 GCF_002311545.1 Sulfitobacter sp. UBA1132
TGGTTGCGGGAGTAGGATTTGAACCTACGACCTTCAGGTTATGAGCCTGACGAGCTACCGGGCTGCTCCATCCCGCGCCGGGTGCCAATGTTTTTGTATTGGCTTATTAATTGTCATCGTTTGAGAGATACGTAGAGGTTTTGCTAGGTTTGGCGGTGACCTACTCTCCCACGTCTTAAGACGCAGTACCATTGGCGCAGTAGCACTTAACTGCCGAGTTCGGGATGGGATCGGGTGTTTTGCTTACGCTATGACCACCAAACCGAGTAAAACCTCTATGTTGTTCCTTTTGCCATTGGCAAAAGAGCAACAAGCGGGAGAGAGCGTATCCGAAGGATGCGCGTTCCCGCCTCCTCACCATTCTGGGTAAGGATTTGTCCAAGTCAGTACGACTGATTGTATGTGTATGCTTTTGTCCTAGTAAGAAGTCTTTCTTCTACTGGATCAAATCAAGCCTATCGAGCAATTAGTACCAGTCAACTGAACGTATTACTACGCTTACATCTCTGGCCTATCGACGAGATGGTCTATCTCGGCTCTCAGGGATACCTTGTTTTGAGGGGGGCTTCCCGCTTAGATGCCTTCAGCGGTTATCCTGTCCGATCATAGCTACCCAGCACTGCTATTGGCATAACAACTGGTCCACCAGTGGATCGTTCACCCCGGTCCTCTCGTACTAGGGGCAACTCCTCTCAAGTATCCTACACCCACGGAAGATAGGGACCGAACTGTCTCACGACGCTCTAAACCCAGCTCGCGTACCACTTTAAATGGCGAACAGCCATACCCTCGGGACCGACT
>NZ_DCAN01000009.1:0-300 GCF_002311545.1 Sulfitobacter sp. UBA1132
ATCGTGGCGATCAACAAGATCGACAAATACGAAGCCAACCCTGACAAAGTCCGTACGGACCTGCTGCAGCACGAGGTCATCGTTGAAAAGATGTCCGGTGAAACACAGGACGTCGAAGTATCGGCAACCACGGGCCAGGGTCTGGACGAACTGCTGGAAGCCATCGCGCTGCAAGCAGAACTGCTGGAACTGAAAGCGAACCCGAACCGCGCCGCGGTCGGTGCCGTGATCGAAGCGCAGCTTGACGTGGGCCGCGGCCCCGTTGCGACTGTTCTTGTTCAGAACGGTACGCTGCGTCAG
>NZ_DCAN01000009.1:375-944 GCF_002311545.1 Sulfitobacter sp. UBA1132
TCAGAACGGTACGCTGCGTCAGGGCGACATCTTTGTTGTGGGCGAACAGTACGGTAAGGTCCGTGCGCTGATCAACGATCAGGGCGAGCGCGTGAAAGAAGCAGGCCCGTCCGTGCCGGTAGAGGTGCTTGGCCTTAACGGAACACCGGGTGCGGGCGACGTTCTGAACGTCACCGACACCGAAGCGCAGGCGCGCGAGATTGCGGAATACCGTGAAAAAGCCGCCAAAGACAAACGCGCTGCGGCTGGTGCTGCCACGACGCTGGAACAGCTGATGGCGAACGCCAAGGTGAACGAAACCATTAGCGAGCTGCCTTTGTTGATCAAAGCAGACGTTCAGGGTTCTGCCGAAGCGATCGTTCAAGCGATGGAGAAAATCGGCAACGACGAAGTCCGCGTGCGCGTCCTTCACTCGGGCGTGGGTGCGATTACCGACACCGACGTTGGTCTTGCCGAAGCCTCCAACGCGCCGATCATCGGCTTCAACGTGCGTGCAAACGCCTCGGCCCGTGCCTCGGCGAACCAGAAGGGTGTCGAGATCCGGTATTACTCGGTCATCTATGACATGG
>NZ_DCAN01000009.1:1145-2381 GCF_002311545.1 Sulfitobacter sp. UBA1132
GTCGTGATCCACGAAGGCACGCTGAAAACGCTCAAGCGCTTTAAGGACGAAGTTGCCGAAGTACCGTCAGGCCAGGAATGTGGTATGGCGTTCGAGAACTACGAAGACATCCGTCCGGGCGACGTTATCGAAATCTTCACACGTGAAGAAGTCGTACGCACGCTGGACTAAGTTACACTTCGTCCGAAATCTGATGATCAGAAGCCCGGTTAAATGTCCGGGCTTCTGTCGTTTCAAAGACCCGTTTATCTTCGTTAAAGCTCAGCCGGTCGACACAGACCTGATCGTCCGAGATCTTCACAAGGTTGAAATCATTCGGCTCTCCGCGCACGCGCGACGACAGGCTGGTCCCCGCATGCAACTGGATCGCCGTGGTGCCGCCGGATTCGACGGTAAAATTCTCTGCGTGCCACGTGTGAAGGTGCCCCGACAGGATCAGGTTCGCCCCGCAAGACAGCAGCTTTTCCAGCGCGATTTCCGCACCGGGTATGGGCTTTTTCTTGGTATGATTGGGATGCTCTAGCGGGTGATGTACCACTAACACGCGGGCTTTGCGCGCGGCGGTGTCGTCCATCGCCTTGCAGGCATGCGCGATACGCCCTGCCGTGAGCTTCCCCGTCTGCCACGAAAAGCGATCGACCGAGTTGATGCCGATGACGACCATATCGTTATCTTCATACCGCGGCGTCAGATCGGCGTTGATCCATTTGCGATACCTGCGCCATGGCATGAAAAACCGCTGGAACGGGCGGTCAAGCAGGACATCGTGGTTCCCCGGCACACCCAAGACAGGCGCGTTGATCCGCTGGATAAAGTTATGCGCTTCCTCGAACTGGCTCCGCCGCGCGCGCTGCGTGAAATCGCCCGAGATGGCGACCATATCGGGGTTCAGTTCGTTCACACAAGAGAGCAGCGGTTCCAGCAGGTCGGGTCGATCCTTGCCAAAGTGTAAATCTGAGAGATGCACCAATGTGCTCATCTGACGGCCTCGTTGAATTCGGCAGGAACGATCAATTGCAGGGCCTCGCGCTGCATGTGCAGTTTGAACGGGCCCTTCATGCGGCTTAACTCTCCGTCGCGGGCAACGGGGCGTGATTTATGCGGCATCTCAAGCGTGATCTCGTTCCCGCAGTGCATTTGATAGTCGGTTTCACGTTTCGCGACCCCAAGGGCCAGCGCGGCGGCGTGTTTGAATAGCCCCCAGCGGTTCGTATCGGGGGCGACCAGCAGCACCAT
>NZ_DCAN01000009.1:2437-4794 GCF_002311545.1 Sulfitobacter sp. UBA1132
ATCGGGGGCGACCAGCAGCACCATGCCGCCCTTGGCGATACAGTCTTCGCCGCTCAGCCCCATTTGGTTCAGCTGAAAGGCGTTGCTGATCGCAAAGACCAGCGGTGTCCTATGTTTAAAGGATTTGCCATCAATCGTCACCGTCAGCCTGAGCGGCGCGCGGAGTGTTGCCAGCGCTTTGACCACCGACCAATNNGGCCGCGACACGGCTGCGGCCCCAGCGGTCATAGATGCCTTCGCGGGTTTTCAGAATGGCGGCATAGGCCCCGATGCTGGCGTTGTTCAGGAACGCGTTGCCATTGATCTTGGCGATGTCCGTGGGGCGCAGGACGCCTTTGGCGATGACATCCACGGCTTCGTCAACGGTTTCGGGCAGGTTCAGCGAACGGGCGAAATAGTTAAAGGTGCCCGCGGGGATAATCCCCATCTGGTTGGGCACATGCGCCAAGCCCGAGGCGACGCCGCTGATCGTTCCGTCGCCGCCTGACGCAACGATGGTGGCATCGGGGTTCGCCTCGGCTGTGGATCGCGCCACCTGTCCCAAATCCGCGCCATTGGGCGAGAATTCAACGAAGCTGACGGGAATGTCGTGGTGTTGAAATCTGTCTGAAATCCGGGACTTACGCTCTGTCCCGTCTTGGCGGCCGGAACCCTTGTTCAGAATAACGATAACACGTTGAGGCTTCATGATTGATCCATCTTTGATGACCTAAGCAAACGCTTGGGGCAGGGGGATGGTTCAGATGTTTTGCGTGTGCCTGATCAGTTCCGGCGCTGGATTGGCTTGCCGGTATAGATCGCGTCATCAACTTTAACCGATACGCGACCGTCGGGCATGTCGCGGACGAAAATACCCTGGACGGATACGGTGGAACCGATGGTGATTGTGCGAAGCATTGCTTCCTCCCAGAAGAACCTGAAGTTGCATCTTTATAAGCGACAATTTGCCTAAGTCTAGCAACAAAAAAGTCAAGGATGCAGTATTCGCGCGCGTAAAGAAACAGCAGCGAGGTCGCGCTGGCCCTAAAGCCAGTCGCGCAGGATCGGGATCAGGGGGATGTCCGCAGGGGGCATTGGATAATCTTTCAGCGCATTGGCACGGACCCATTTCAGGGTCTGCCCCTCGCGCGCCTGCGGTGTGCCGTTCCATTTTCGGCAGGCAAACAGCGGCATCAGCAGGTGGAAGTCATCGTAGGCATGGCTGGCAAAGGTCAACGGGGCAAGGCAGGAGGCCCATGTGTCGATGCCCAGTTCCTCTTGCAGCTCGCGGATCAGCGCGGCTTCGGGGGTTTCGCCGGCTTCGACCTTGCCGCCCGGAAACTCCCACAAACCAGCCATCGATTTGCCGGGCGGGCGCTGTGCCAAAAGCACGCGCCCGTCCACGTCGATCAGGGCAACCGCCGAGACGAGGATAACCTTCACGAACGATAGTCCGCGTTGATCTCGATATAGCCGTGGGTAAGGTCGCAGGTCCAAACCGTTGCTTTACCGTCGCCAAGGCCCAGATCAACGCCGATGGTGATGTTCTGGCCCTTCATATGAGCCGCCGCTGCCTCCTCCGAGTAGTCGGGGCTGCGCCAGCCGTCTTTGGCCACCTCGATATCGCCAAAGCGGATCGACAGACGATCCCGATCAGCAGCGGCCCCTGATTTACCGACGGCCATTACCACGCGGCCCCAGTTCGGGTCCTCGCCCGCGATGGCGGTCTTGATGAGGGGGGAATTCGCGATTGCCATGCCGTGGGTCTTGGCATCATCATCCGTAGCGGCACCGGTCACGGCGATCTCGACGAATTTGGTCGCCCCTTCGCCGTCTTGCACAACCTGATGCGCGAGGTTCAGCATGACGCCATGCAGCGCATCCGAGAACGCATCGCTTTCGCTCGCATCCACGCCCGACGCGCCGGTTGCGGCCAGAATCAAACTGTCGGAGGTCGATGTGTCGCTATCCACGGTGATGCAGTTAAAGGTGCTATCGGTATGGGTCGACAGCATCTTTTGCAGCGCCGGTTGGCTGACAACCGCATCGGTGAAGATATAGACCAACATCGTCGCCATATCTGGCGCGATCATGCCCGATCCCTTCGCAATCCCCGCGATAGAGACTGCTTTACCGTCAATCTCGACCTCGGCACGGGCCCCTTTGGGGAAGGTATCTGTGGTCATAATCGCTTTGGCCGCATCGGAAATGCCCTTGTCGGACAACGCGCCCTTAAGGTCCGCCAGAACAGCCGTGATCCGGTCGTGGGGCAGCGGTTCGCCGATCACACCTGTTGAAGAGGTGAAAACACGCGATTGGGGAATGTTGCAGACATCAGCAACCGCAGCGGTAATTGCTTCGACTGCGGTGACGCCGCC
>NZ_DCAN01000009.1:4980-5291 GCF_002311545.1 Sulfitobacter sp. UBA1132
CCCCCGCCGCGATGGTGGCGAAACGCACACCATCGATGACAGGAAGATCAGGGAAGTGATCGGGTGCCAGCGGGGATACAGCGGTGACTTTGCCCATTTATTACTCCAACAGGCCGAGGTTGGTCAGAACCGAAGGGTCGATTGTGTCAGCCGCCGAACGGTCAACATCTGCGGCTTCGGTGGTCTTTTCGATCAGGGTCTGTGCTTTCACCTGACGGACCTGAGTTTCCAGCTCGTCCTTCACGTCTTCGAGCTTGGGCGCTTCTTTCTGGCGCTTGTCGTCCAGTTTGATCACGTGCCAGCCGAACTGG
>NZ_DCAN01000009.1:5363-7940 GCF_002311545.1 Sulfitobacter sp. UBA1132
TCACGTGCCAGCCGAACTGGGTTTCAACGGGTTCAGACACAGTGCCGACTTCAAGCTCGGCAACGGCGGTTTCAAACGCGGGCACCATCATGCCGGGCCCAAACCAACCCAAAGTGCCGCCCGCAGGACCGGAAGGACCGGTGGACTTTTCTTTCGCCAAGTCGGCAAAATCCGCGCCTTCATCCAGCTCTTTCTTGACGGCTTGGGCTTCTTCTTCTGTCTCTACCAAAATATGCGACGCGCTGAATTCCTCGGTCGGTTCCGCATCGGCGTAGGCTTCGTCATAGGCGGCTTGCAGCTCTTCCTCGGTGACGTCTTGCGCCATTGCTTTCTCGATCACTTCGCCCGCGATCAGCTGGCGACGTTCGTTTTCAAGCGCCATCTCGATCCGCTTTGGCACTTCGCCGTCAAAGTCTTGCGACAGGGCGGTCTGCTGCACGAGCTGATCCAGGATGCCTTTGAACAGGACTTCGGGGGGAAGCTGTTGATATTGTTCGGGCAGGGTGGCGCGGGCAATGATCATGCTGCCAATCGTGATGTCGGTGCCATTGACCGTGGCAACCACGGTTTCAGCGGTGACGTCTGTCTGCGCATCCGTGTTTTCGGCAGTGTCGTCCTGCGCAACAGCGGGCAGGGCGAGCGAAGCTGCCACCACGAATGGTGCCAGAAAAGTGAGAGGTTTTTGCATGTATCTGTCCTTGGTTTGGCAGCCACAAGGGGCTGCTACATTGACACGGTTTAGTGCGGCCCTTACATCGCCCTATGGGCGCGGCCTTGGCGCACGTTCAGTCTTGTATCTAGGGGCTGTCCGGCGGCTCGGCAAGCAGATGGACGCCTTGGAACATAACTTCGGCAGGAGATTGCATGCTGGGCATCGGAACACTCGCCAAAAAAGTCTTTGGGACCCCAAACGACCGTAAAATCAAGGCGACCCGCCCGCTGGTTGAAAAGATCAACGCGCTGGAAGAAGAATTCTTGGCTTTGACCGATGACGGTCTGAAGCAAAAAACAGAAGAGCTGCGCAAGCGGGCGATTGACGGCGAAAGCCTTGATGATCTGCTGCCGGAAGCTTTTGCGAACTGCCGTGAAGGCGCACGCCGGACCTTGGGTCTGCGCGCCTTTGACACGCAGTTGATGTCGGCGATTTTCCTGCATCAGGGCAATATCTCCGAGCAGAAAACCGGTGAGGGTAAAACCCTGACCGCGACGCTGGCCGCTTACCTCAATGCGCTGACCGGCAAGGGCGTGCATGTAGTCACGGTGAACGAGTACCTCGTGAAACGGGACGCCGACTGGATGGGCAAGGTTTTTGCCTCGCTGGGGCTGACCACGGGTGCTGCGGTGTCCGGCATGACCGAGGAAGACAAACGCGCCGCTTATGATTGCGACGTGACCTACGCCACAAACAACGAGCTGGGCTTTGATTATCTGCGCGATAACATGAAGTCTGAGCTGAGCCAGATTTTCCAGAAACAGCACAACTTTGCCATCGTGGACGAAGTCGACAGTATTCTGATCGACGAGGCGCGGACGCCGCTGATTATCTCTGGCCCGTCGCAAGACCGCTCCGAGATGTATAAAATCGTCGACGATGTGATCCCGCTGCTGCAGGAAAGCCACTACGAGCTGGACGAGAAAACCCGCAACGTGACCTTTACCGACGAAGGGAACGAGTTCCTCGAGCAAGAGCTGCACAGCCGCGGCCTGCTGGAAGAAGGGTTAACGATGTATGACCCCGAAAGCACCACCATCGTGCACCATGTGAACCAAGGTTTGCGGGCGCATAAGCTGTTCCAGCGCGACAAGGATTACATTGTGCGCGACGGCGAGGTGATGCTGATCGACGAATTCACCGGGCGTATGATGTCCGGTCGTCGTCTGTCCGACGGGTTGCATCAGGCGATCGAAGCGAAGGAAGGCTGCCAGATCCAGCCCGAAAACGTGACGTTGGCCTCGGTCACTTTCCAGAACTATTTCCGCCTTTATAACAAGCTGGCGGGCATGACGGGTACTGCCGAAACCGAAGCCGAAGAATTTGCCGAGATTTACGGGCTGGGTGTTGTCGTTGTCCCGACCAACGTGCCGGTTGCGCGTGTGGACGAAGACGATCAGGTCTATCGTTCGGCGCTGGAAAAATATCAGGCGATGATCGAAAAGGTCAAAGAAGCCAATGCGATAGGCCAGCCGGTTCTGGTGGGTACCACCTCTATCGAGAAATCCGAAATGCTGAGCCAGATGCTGACCGAAGCGGGCATCAAACATAACGTTCTGAACGCGCGCCAGCACGAGCAGGAAGCGCAGATCGTGGCGGATGCGGGCAAGTTCGGCGCGGTGACCATCGCGACAAACATGGCCGGTCGCGGCACCGACATTCAGCTGGGCGGCAATGTCGAGCTGAAGGTGATTGAGGCGCTGGACGCTGATCCTGATGCCGATCCCGTTGCGATCCGTGAAAAGATCGAAGCGGAACACGCTGACGAGAAGAAAAAAGTGCTCGACGCAGGGGGGCTTTATGTTCTGGCCTCCGAGCGTCACGAAAGCCGCCGGATCGATAACCAGCTGCGCGGCCGTTCGGGC
>NZ_DCAN01000009.1:7984-41328 GCF_002311545.1 Sulfitobacter sp. UBA1132
GAAGACGATCTGATGCGTATTTTCGGCTCTGAACGGCTTGAGAAAGTGTTGACGACGCTTGGCCTGAAAGAGGGCGAAGCGATTGTACACCCTTGGGTCAACAAGTCGCTGGAGCGCGCGCAGGCCAAGGTCGAAGGGCGCAACTTTGACATTCGTAAACAGCTGTTGAAGTTCGACGATGTGATGAACGACCAGCGGAAAGTCATCTTTGGCCAGCGCCGCGACATCATGGAAGCTGCCGATCTGCAAGAGATCACCGCCGACATGCGCGAGCAGGTGATCGACGATCTGATCGACCAGTTCATGCCGCCAAAAACCTATGCAGATCAGTGGGATACTCAAGGTTTCCAAGCCTCGGTTGCGGATCAGCTGAACCTTGATGTGCCCGTTGCAGCATGGTGTGAGGAAGAAGGCGTCGACGATGAGGTCATCCGCGAACGTCTTGTCGAAGCCAGCGAAAACATGATGGCCCAGAAGGCTGAACAAATCGGCTCCGAGAACATGCGCAACATCGAAAAGCAGGTGTTGTTGCAGGCGATTGACGGCAAGTGGCGTGATCACCTTCTGACGCTGGAACATCTGCGGTCGGTCGTCGGTTTCCGCGGCTATGCGCAGCGTGATCCGTTGAACGAATACAAGAACGAATCCTTCCAGTTGTTTGAAAGCATGCTGGACAGCCTGCGGACCGAAGTGACCCAGAAGCTGGGTCAGATCCGTCCGATGACAGAGGAAGAGCAGCAGCAAATCCTGTCGCAAATGCAGGAACGTCAGGCCGCGGCGCAGGTTAACGCAGCGCAGGCGGCGGAAGAGAACAGCGAAGCGCCAGCTTCGACCGCCGCTGCCGCGTCCGGTTCTACCGCTGTGGCGGGGTTCGACGAGAATGATCCAAGCACGTGGGGCACCCCTGCGCGCAATGATGAATGCCCCTGTGGGTCGGGCAAAAAGTTCAAGCATTGCCACGGCAAGCTTGCGTGAATGATCTTCCCCAAGGCTGGTTGCCGGCCTTGGGGGTGCTCCGCACGGTGGGGTAAGATTTAGGTAGGACCGGTAGACCAAGCTGCGCTCTTCATCAAACGGAGAGCGACATGCCAATTACCGACAATTTCAATGACTATACCGCAGGATTGACCGGCCCTATCTGCGGGGCCTTTGATATTGTGCCCGACGATACCGCCGACCTGCCGCAGATCACCCGTGGCTTTATGGTCGGTGGGGCCGGTGATGTCGCGGTGACGCTGAAAAGCGGGGATGCAATCACGCTGCCCGGTTTGATGGCGGGGGTCGTCTATCCGTTTCGCATCTCACAAGTGCGCGACAGCGGCACCACCGCAACGGGGATCAAAGGGTTGGTCTAGCGCCTTGTCACCGCGTTAACTGTTGTTGCGCCCCGTCAGTATCCGGTGGGGCGCAACAGGACGGGCAGAGTGCGCGCGATGATCTTGAGATCGCCCATAAAGCTTGGCTGGCGCGCATAGCGTTCATCCAGCGAGGCGCGTTCGGCAAACAGCAAGATGCCGCGCCCCGATACCTGCCAAAGCCCTGTGACCCCCGGGCGCACCCGTTGGTAAGCGTGGCGGGCATCGCCGTAGCTGTGCAGCTCCGCTCGGGTGACGGGGCGCGGCCCGACCAAAGACATATCGCCGCGAAGTACGTTCCAGATTTGAGGCAGTTCATCAAGGCCGGTGCGGCGCAGGAAATGGCCGCCGGGGATCACGCGCGGATCTTTGGTCAGCTTTTGGTACAACGCCCATTCCAGCGCGCGATCAGGTCGCGCCAATAGAATCGCCGGCAGCGCGGCCTGTGCATCAGGGACCATCGTTCTGATTTTCCAACAGCGGAAAACCTTGCCGGCGCGCCCAATCCTCGGGTGGGCATAAAGACCGCCCTGACCCGTGGATGCCACCAGACAGTATAAAACGATAATCACGGGCAGGATCAGCGGCAGCAACGCGAGGCTGACGGCAAGATCGAACACCCGTTTCCCGCCACGTTCGTAAAGTGGTGCCCGACGTGCATGGCCATCACTGCCCTGCCGTATCCCGATATCGATAAACGCCATCGTCACCTCTTACCCATAGCAACCAAACACCGGCGCATGTGCCGGTGCGTCAGCTAAAGCAGAGGTATCCTAAGGTGTGGTTAAAATCGGGATGCCGTCAGATCAGAGGTAGTTAAACTCGACCTCGCCATTGTTGATCGTCGCGGCGGTGAGCTTGTCCGTCGCGTAGGCACCGGTGTCGATCGACACCACGCCGCCCTTGATCATCGGCGTGTCGACGATTGTGTGCCCGTGTACGACCCAGATGCCGTCACGGCGGCGTTTGCGCCCGAAATCCTCATGCCCCCAAAGCAACGTCCGGCTTTCCTGATCCTTGATAGGGATCAGTGGGTTAGCAGCGGCGTGCACAAAGGCGACATTGCCCGACACCCACGAGGTTGGAAGGTTGATCACCCAGTCGAGCAAGGCCTCGCCCATAGCGTCTTGCAGGGCGTCGCGGGCGCGTTCAAGATCGTCACCAGAGGAGGTTTGCGACACGCCCGAGACGCCAAAGCTCGACAAAGTCTGGAGCCCGCCGTACCGGAGCCAGCGCGGACCATTCTCTTTCGGATTGTCGATAAACTTTAGCATCATCTGTTCGTGGTTGCCCATAAGCGTGATGATATCGGGCTGTTCGTGCAGCGCCCGCAGAACCTGCGCGCTTTGTTCGCCGCGGTCGACAAGGTCGCCGACGCAGATCACCTGTGTGCCGTCCGGAGGTTCGGGCAGTCTTTCAAGCAGATCAAAACGCCCGTGAATATCTCCGATCGCAATCACGGGCACATCCGGTGTGATCGGATCGAAATGAGGTTCGGGCTCGGGGTCAGGTTGACGGCGTTTAAACCAACGGTTCAGCATAGGTCTTGGCGTATCCTCTGTGTTGCAAAACTGGCGCAACGAAATGGTAAATCCGTTGATTGGACGGCACACAAAGTGTAGTCCTTCCTAAACTTCTCTACGGTCCCGGTATTCGCAACAATTAATTAATAGGTAGGTTAGCAGATGCAAGGGCGCTCGAGGAAACTAGCTTGTTCGATGCTAGCCGGGGCGTTTTGCGTCACTAGTCTTGCCGAAGGTTCAGCGCAATCTTTATCGACCTACGGCACACCCGGATTGGTTGAAATGCCGACGGCCCGCGTGTTGAAGGACGGCGATCTGGCCTTCACGGCAAGCACGTTTGGCCCCAACTACCGGTATTCAGCGACGTTCCAGGTTCTGCCGCGTCTCTATGGGACATTCCGGTATTCGCAGATTAAGAATATCACTACCAATGCGTTCTTGGACGGCGATACTTTCGATCGCAGCTTTGATGTGCATTACCAGATCTGGGATGAAACCGACGTACGCCCTGCTTTCGCCGTGGGTTTGCGTGACTTTCTGGGCACCGGTATCCTGAGCAGTGAATATTTTGTGGCCACCAAAAGCTTCGGGTCGAAGCTGGAGGTCACCGGTGGTCTGGGCTGGGGGCGGCTTGCGGGGCGGAACTCATTCTCGAATCCGTTCAGTATTTTGTCAGACCGGTTTGACACACGGACGCGCGACGCCAACAGGGGCGGCCAGCTAGAGACAGGAAACTGGTTCCGCGGGCCGACGTCGGTCTTCGCGGGCGTGCAGTGGAATGTGTCGGACCAGATGACGCTATTCGCCGAATACTCCCCCGATGAATACACGCGGGAATCGGTGAACACGGGCATCGATGTGTCTTCGCCCCTCAACGTGGGGTTGGAGTATCGTTTCAAGAACGGTGTGCACCTCAAGGGGTTTGTCGTCGGGGGGCATGAGGTCGGCGCGCAGTTGAGCTATGTCATCAACCCCAAGAAACCGTCTGTGCCCGGCGGATTGGAGCAGGCCCCGCGCACCATCGGCGCGCGCAACCGGCTGGCGATTGCGGAGTGGAACAACTCTGCTGCCGGGGGCGGGCGTGATGCGGTCGAGGCCGTGTTGCAGCGTGTGCTGGCGGAAGACGGGCTGGAGCTGCAAGGCTTCACCATGTCGGGCAACCGCGCGACCGTCCGCGTGGAAAACACCCGTTTCGACAATGAGGCCCAAGCGGCAGGGCGCACGGCGCGGGCCATGGCGGTGACGCTACCCCCCGCAATCGAAGAGTTCACGGTCGTGTTTCTGGAGCGCGGCGTGCCGCTGAACCAGATCGTGACGCAAAGATCCGATCTGGAAGAGCTGCAGTTTGATTACGATGGTGCCTGGCGCAGTCTGGCGCGGGCGCGTCTTGAAGACGGGCACGATCAGGGCCGCGAAGGCGAGTTGGCGGATATCTACCCGGTCTTTGACACGTCGATCGGCCCATATCTCGCCACATCCTTTTTCGACCCTAACAGCCCGATTAGGGCCGATTTCGGCGTCCAGCTCAAGATGGATTACCGGCCGCGCCCGGGGCTGACCTTTGGGGGTCGTTTCCGCTATCCGCTGGTGGGCAATATCGACAAATCGTTCCGCGTGTCGAATTCCGTGATCGAGCCGGTCCGCTCTAATGCTATACGCTATGCAAAGGAATCTGAGCTTGAGGTGAACAGCCTCACGGCCGAGTATTTGTTCCGGCCAGGGAAAGACCTGTTTGGTCGTGTTTCTGCAGGGTATCTGGAAGGGATGTTTGGCGGGGTGTCGACCGAGGTGCTTTGGTATCCGATGGATAGCCGGCTCGCACTTGGGGCAGAGTTGAACTATGTCAAACAACGTGATTTCGACATGCTGTTCGGGTTTCAGGACTATGACGTCGTGACCGGCCATGCCTCGGCCTATTACGATCTGGGCAATGGGTTCTTCGGGCAGCTAGACGTGGGGCGCTACCTTGCGGGTGACTATGGCGCGACGTTCTCTTTGGATCGTGAGTTTAACAACGGGTTCAAGGTTGGCGGGTATTTCACGCTCACGGATGTGTCCTTTGATGATTTTGGTGAAGGGTCTTTCGACAAGGGCCTGCGGTTCGAAGTGCCGCTTTCGTGGCTGACCGGACGCCCGTCGCGGACGAAAGTCCAGCAAACAATCAAGCCGATTACACGCGACGGCGGGGCGCGTCTTGCTGTCGCCAACCGTTTGCACGGGGTCGTGCGTGACTATCGCGGCAAAGAGCTGCGGGACAGCTGGGGGAGATACCTGCGATGATCTTACGTGCGTTGACCCTTGGTCTGTGTCTGGCGGGCCTCACAGCCTGTAGCGCCAGTCAGAACCTTCTGGCGCGTGGTGTTGCCGTTGCTGTGGACGACGATTCAGTCGTGCCCAAAACCTCGCAAGGGTTTCCCCCGCGTTTTGCCGCGCTGGTGCAAGATACCGCCACCCCCGCCTTGCTGCTGACCGTAGAAAACCGTGCACAAACCGGCCGCATGCTGCGCGAGGCGCGTGTGAACGGTGTCGATACATGGCTGAGTTCGGATTTAACGGCGCTGATGCTGGAAGACGGGATGCTGCAAGGGACACGCGGCCTTGGGTCTGAACTCTTCGCCGCTGATGTGTCGGAGCCCAAGGCGCTGATCCTGTCCGGGCGGCGCGGATATTCAGATCGGTTGCACAGCAATCTGACAGGAGTGGATAAGATTTCTACCCGCGCGTATCGCTGTCTGGTGGAGCCGCAAGGCAGCGCGACGCTCGTGCTTGAGATCGGCACCGTGCCGACGCGGGTTGTAACCGAGGATTGTAAAAGTCTGGACCAGTCGTTTCGGAATACGTATTGGGTCAGTGTAAAGAGCGGTGCCATTGTACAGGCGCGGCAATGGGCGGGCGATGAGGTCGGGTATTTGATGACCAAAGCCGCCGCCCGTTAAGGTTAACAGGGGCCGAACCTGTCTGGGGGCGAGGTGTCACATGATGAATGGGAGTATTAAAGTGCGATACCTATTGGTAGCTGTTTTGGGCCTGACCCTTGCAAGCTGTGGTACGGTTTACCGAACACCTGAAGTTGTAGAGGGCGTCGCTGGCGGCACCAATGTACGGGTGATGAACCTCACTGCTGAATCCGTCATTCAGGCGAATAGATCCGCCTATGCGCCACGGAGCCTGCCCGATGTGTTTTCCCGCACCGCAGGCTCTGGCTCGGGGCTGCGCGGAACCGGGGCGCTGCCATCGCCCACACTCGACGTTCAGACCCGCCCCAATGCGCTTGAGCTGCGCCTGCCGCCCCCGGTTGATCCCGGTCCCTACGAGATTGGTATCGGTGATGTGGTGCTGCTGGCCACACCGCGTGCCGCCGGATCGGTTGAACAGTTGACCGGGCTGCTGGCCGCACAAAACGCGCGCCAAGGCTATACGGTGCAGGATGACGGATCGATCAACATTCCGGATGTGGGCCGTGTGCGTATTGCCGGTTTGACCATTGAAGACGCCGAAGCGGCCTTGTTCCAGCGTCTGGTCGAGAACCAGATTGACCCGACTTTCAGCCTCGAGATTTCCGAGTTCAACTCGCGCCGTGTGTCCATCGGGGGCGCCGTGTCGCAGCCGACCGTTGTGCCGGTAACGCTGACGCCGCTCTATCTGGAAGAAGCCTTGGCTGCGGCCGGCGGGATCACGGTCGAGGATCAGGACTATGCCTCGATCCGTTTGTACCGTGATGGTACGCTGTATCAGATCCCGCTGTCGCAGCTTTATTCCCGCGCGAGCCTGACCAAGACCCGCCTGCTGCCCGGCGATGCGATCTTTGTGGATACGGAATATGAACTGGCGCGTGCGCAGGAATATTTCGCGCAGCAGATCACTCTGGTTCAGGCGCGTCAGGCGGCACGTGCCTCGGCATTGCAAGAGCTGCAGCTTGAGGTGTCCCTTCGTCGTGCGAGCTTGGATGAGGCCCGTGACAACTATAAAGCACGCCGTGATCTAGGTGCCGATGATCGCGACTATGTCTATCTGGCGGGGGAAGTCGGGACGCAGTCGCGCTTTGCCTTGCCGTACGAGCGTAAGGCAAGTCTGGCAGATGCCTTGTATGATGCGGGTGGTGTGGCGTCCTCGACCGGCGATGTGTCGCAGGTCTATGTGTTGCGCGCATCCTCTGACCCGCGCGAACTGGGGGCTATTACCGCGTGGCATCTGGATGCCCGCAACGCCGCGAATTTCGCGTTGGCCCCGCGGTTCGAACTGCGCCCTGATGACATCATCTTTATCGCGCAGCAGCCCGTCACTAAATGGAGCCGCGCTGTTTCGCAGATCCTGCCGCAGATCCTGAGTGTGGGGAACGCGGTCAGCAATTGATCTGACCGCCATTGATGATCAAAGGCCGGGCAGAACTGTCCGGCCTTTTACGTTTCAAAGGGTCTGTCTAACGGCCAGAGGTTTCGCAAATTGAACCTATCGGTGCCCTATTTCAGCCACATCGCCTCATTACCCCTGAACGGGTCAATTATTCAGGCGGTGTGATATGTATCTTTCTGTTGTGATCCCTTGCATGAACGAAGAAGCCTCGATCCCGGGGCTGGTATCGCGGCTGACGCAGGCGATCGCGCCGTGGAAAGATCGGGCCGAGATTATTCTGGTGGATGATGGATCTACCGATGCCACGTGGAAAGCGATCGAGGCCGCGCAAGCCGGCTGTGCGCAACTGGTGGGTATCAAGCTTTCGGCCAATCGCGGGCATCAAATCGCGCTGACCGCCGGGCTTGAGGCGGCACAGGGCGAACGTATTTTTATGCTGGATGCCGATTTGCAAGATCCGCCGGAATTGCTGGTCGATATGATGTTCATGATGGATCGCGGGTTTGACGTGGTTTACGGGCGTCGTAGCGAGCGCCAGGGCGAGACCATGTTCAAGAAGGCCACGGCGCATCTGTTCTACCGCTTCCTCAATGCCATGTCCGATGTCCCGATCCCGCAGGACACGGGCGACTTCCGTTTGGTCAACCGCCGCTCGCTGGATGCGGTGCTGGCGATGCCGGAAAAGGCCCGTTTTATTCGGGGGATGTTCGCTTGGGCAGGCTTTAAACAGGTGGGTATTGAATATATCCGCGCACCACGCGCCTTGGGCGAAACCAAATACCCCTTCCGCGCCATGATGCGCTTTGCCATCGACGCGATGACCGCCTTTTCGACGAAGCCGTTGAAACTTGCGACGCGCCTGTCTTTTGTCAGCTTGTTCATGGCGGCGTTGATGGCCGTTTATGTGATCTATTCGCTGGTCGTGTATCAGACGGCACCGGGTTGGGCGTCGGTGGTGCTCGCGGTTAGCTTCTTCTCGGGGGCGCAGCTTTTGACGCTGGGTATTCTGGGGGAGTATATCGGTCGACTTTATGTCGAGGCCAAGGATCGCCCGCTTTATTTCGTGAGCGATGATACGCGCGATATGGTCCCCGATGTGAAACGGTTGCGTGCCTGATGCGTGTTTTTGACTATAAGTGCGCCCGCTTTGGGGTTGTCGGCATTATGACGGCATTATCCTACGTGGCGATGTATCCGGCGTTTCTGGCGGCGGGGGTGCCACAACCGGCGGCTAATGCGCTGGCGTTTTTTCTGGCGATCGTGCTGCAGTACATCGGTCATGCCGTGTTCACCTTTGAACGGCGGCTGATCAATCGCAGCCAGATCACAAAGTTCGCCATTATGGTTGGCTGCGGCTTTGGCATGTCGATGCTTGTCACGGGCCCTCTGGCAGAGGCTTTGGGGATGCCGGCCTGGGCGGCGGCGCTGGCCGTTGCGCTGTATCTGCCGGTGCAGAACTATATTTTGATGACCCTATGGGTGTTCGCCTTGCCGCACCCCAAGACGGAGTACATGTCATGAGCCATATCTACAGTGATACATTTTTCGACTACATCAACCAGAGTGCGCGTGCCTCGGCAAAACCGTTTGTGTCATTGCTGTTTCCTTTGCTGAAGCCCACGACGGTGATCGATCTGGGCAGTGGGCGCGGTGTTTGGATGGATGAATGGCGCAAAGGTGGCGCGGAGGACGTGCTGGCCGTAGACGGGGATTATGTAGACCGGGCGCAACTGGCAGTCGCGCCAGAGCAGTTCATGGCCGCCGATCTGACACAGCCGGTAAAGACGGGCCGCCGCTTTGATCTGGCGCAGAGCCTTGAGGTCGGGGAGCATCTGCCCACCGAAGCCTCGGAGGTTCTGGTCGATAGTCTCACGCGGGCATCTGATCGTGTGTTGTTTTCCGCTGCGGTCACCGGACAGGGGGGCGAGTTTCACGTGAACGAACAGCCCTTGTCCTTTTGGCAGGATATTTTCGCGGCCAAGGGCTATGTCGCCTATGATTGCGTGCGCCCTGCATTGAAGGACAACAAGGATATCGCGCCCTGGTATCGTTACAACGCGATCCTTTATGTGAATGAGGCCGGGCGCGCGGGTTTGCCGAAAGAGATCCTCGCGACCCAAGTGCCTGCGGGGCAAAAGCTGCGCAACGCGGGTAGCCTTGGCTGGCGGTTGCGTTTGGCTGTGGTCAAGACCCTGCCACGCGGCGTTGTCACAGCCATTGCGCAAGCGCGGGCGATGGTGCTTGCCTTGCGGGCGCGCCGTGCCAAGACCCTGGGTCGCGCGGCTGTATGACGGCGGCGGTTGGGCGGCAGTTGGCGATGCGGGCCGAATCTGAACGGCTGCAGCTGGCACCGGTGTTTCTGATCACACTGGTGGCGGCGTTCTTGCTGACGGGGCAAAATCTGCTGGATCCGATGATCCGCCATGATGACTACCCCGCCTTTTTCGCGGATGCGCCCGCCTTTTGGAACAAGACCCTGCACGAGGGGCGGTGGTTGAACTACATCTGGCACCTGCGCGAGGTGGTAACGCCTGCCTGGCTGAACTTTGCCCTGTATCAGAGCCTATGGGCGGCGTTTGTCGCTGCGTTTGCCGTTGCGGCGATGGGGCCCGGTGGGCAGCGCTGGTTTACTGTCGTGCTGGCCCTGCTGCTGGTGGTTTGCCCGTCCGAGATGCTGATCTCGCTCTGGTTCAATACGCTCATCCCCGGGTTGGCTGTTGTGGCGCTGTTTGCGGTGCTGGCCTGTTACCTGTCCAGCGCGCAGCTGCGCTGGCTGTTGCCGATTTTCGTGATCGTCAGCTTTATGGCCTATACGACCTATCCGCTGCTGCTGTTGGCGATTTGCATTGCGCGTACGCGGGACCGGTCAATCCGCGATCTGGCGGGGCTGATGGCGCTGTTTTGCGCAAGCTTCGTTGTCGCGGTGCTGACGGTCTATACGTTGAACTGGCAGGTTCATGGTGTATTTGGCGTGCCTGTGGCCGATTGGCGTGATCCGACCGCGGGGGACGGGATTGGCGGGATGATCGCCAACCTGCCGAAGCTGGGGGAAACATTTACGCTGTTCCTCAACCGGACCGGCATCGGGTATCCGCCGCTGATCGGGCTTATTCCTTTCGTCTATATCATTGCCCTGAATGTGCTACGCAAGCGCGCGCCGCTTGAGGCTTTGTATCTTGCGGCTGGTATGGGGATCGGGCTGGCGCTGACGGTGGTTCAGGCGCTGAAACTGGGTGTGATCGTTCCGCCGCGCGCGTTTATCTTCTTTTGGGTTTTCTTTGCGCTGACCGCGGTGCGTGCGGTCCAGATATTGAGCGAGGATGAGGGTCTATACGGCCGTTTAGGGCGCAATCTATTGCTGTTGATCATCGGTGTGTGGTTCATCCAGCTGTTTCTGGCCTATGGGCAGTCCAATGATTGGCGTAGCGATACCAAGCTCTGGGCGCAGGAGGTGCGGGCGACAGAGGGGCCGGTCTATGTCTATGGCGATTCGTCGAAAATTGCCGCTGGGCTAAAGGCCGGCATACAATCTTATAAAGCGCTGCCGTTCCGGCTGAAACAATTGACCGGAAAGACAGCGGTCGCCTGTGATGAGGTGCCTGATACCTGCCCGTCCCGACCAGATATGACTGCCAGTGATGCCGAGGTGCATTTGCTGCGCGAAGGGAATGCGCTGTTCATGCTGTTTACGCCAAAACCAGGGGACGAGACTGAGGATTAAGCGGTAAAGATGCTGTCCATGTGTTCGGCCAGATAGATGCGCAGCCAGGGGGTAAAACGCTCTGGCGTGGTTTGGGTCTGGCGGGCGAGGTCGGAGAGGTCGACCCAGGCGGTGTCCATCACTTCGGCGGGGTTCGGGGTCACATCGGTGAGCGCGACGGCTTCGGCGACGTAAATCTCTACCAGCTCATGTTCGGTCAGGCCGCCGCCCACATCGGCGCGGTATTCGACCTGGTCGCGATGGTCGAGCCTTAGGCCGCTGATCCCTAGCTCTTCGTCCAGTCGCCGTTTGGCGCAGGTGAGCGCGGGTTCCTCCCAGAACGGATGGGTACAGCAGGCGTTCGCCCAGAGACCGGGGGTGTGATATTTGCCAAGCGCCCGCCGCTGGATCAGGGTTTCGCGTCCGCGCATGACGAAAACCGAGATAGCCTTATGGCGCAGACCGCGCTGGTGGACTTCAAGCTTTTCGACGGGGGTAAGCTTGCCGTTGACCCAGGCGGGGATCATCGTGTTCATGTGGCTGCCCCGTTCGGGTGGCGTTTTGGCGATGTCATATCTGGCTGCCCCGCTCCTTGCGGCCCGCTGGCCCCTCTGCGCTAGGCGGTCTTGTAGCGGGTCGATTCTGGATTGTCAGCCGCTGGTTGCGAAATGACGGATAAGAGCGGTTACGCAATACCGCCTGCGTTAAGGATGGTGGCGATGCGATCTGTGTCATAGCCAAGATTGGCGAGGATAGTGCGGGTATCGGTTTGACCGTCAGGCATCCGTGGCGGCGTGGTTTTATGGGTCGAATATCGCGGCGCTGGCGCAGGCTGTAGCACGTTCCCTGCGGTGACGAATGTATCGCGTGCGGTGTTGTGAGGGTGGGTAGGTGCCTCTGCCAATGACAGAACGGGGGTATAGCAGGCACCGTGGCCGATCATGATCTCGTCCCATTCGGCGCGGGTCTTGGTTTCAATCAAGCGGGCAAGCTTGTCGCGCATGGCGTCCCATTGGCGTTGGTCGTTTTGGATCTGCATGACGGGATCGTTTGACAGACCGCAAAGGTGCAGTAGTTGAGCGTAGAATTGCGGCTCTATCGCGCCAATAGAGACGAATTTTCCATCCGCTGTCTTGTAGGCATCATAGAAATGCGCCCCTGTATCAAGCATGTTCACACCCCGGTCATCGTGTCACCAGCCTTGACCGTGAAACGCATAGATCATCGACATCGACAGGGCCGATCCATCGGTCATGGCAGCGTCGATCACAGTACCTTTACCACCGCGCTGTACGTCCAAAAGGGCAAAGACCATGCCAAAAGCAAGCATCATGGCACCGCCCCCGAAATCGCCGACCATATTGGCGGGGGGGGCGTGCGGTGGTGCAGGCTCGCGTTAACCTGTCTGCGGCAGGGTTGGTCCTGATCAACATCTACCGAACAGGAGTCACCATATGACCGATACATCCCCCGTTCTCGCCCTTCCGTATATTCAACCGTCGCAAGCGCAAAAGCATGTGACCCATAACGAGGCGCTGCGGCTTTTGGATGCGATTGTGCAACTGTCGGTCCTGTCTTTCACCGAAACTACGCCGCCCGCGACCGCAGCCGAGGGGGATCGGTATCTGGTGGCCTCAAACGCTGTGGGGGATTGGGCGGGGCATGACCATGCGGTGGCAGTGTTCGTGGATGGGGCGTGGCAGTTTATCGCGCCGATGCCGGGCTGGGTGGCATCTGTGGCCCCCGGCCAAACCCAAGTGGTTTACGACGGCGCGCGCTGGGCGGTGCCGGCGTTGCAAGATGTGCCTCGGCTTGGTGTCGGAGCGGCGCCGGATGCGTATAACCGGTTGGTTGTGGCGTCGGATGCGGTGCTGTTCAACAATGACGGGGCGGGGCATCAGGTGAAGATCAACAAGGCAGCCGAAGGGGACACGGCCAGTCTGCTGTTCCAGACCGCCTTTGGAGGGCGGGCCGAGATGGGGACCTCGGGGAGCGATGATTTCGCCATCAAGGTCAGCGCAGACGGCGCAAATTGGGCGGAAGCTTTGCGCATTGAAGCGGCGAGCGGGCGTGTGACCGCCCCAGTCTCGGGTTGGCGAGAGCGGCTGACTGCCCCCCGCGTTTACTATGTGAACCCGCTTGAGGGTGGCGACGGGCAAAGTGGGCGGGGCACGGGGGCGGCTGCCTTTGCGTCGCTAGGCCGTGCGATGGAGGAAGTCGTCCGTTTGGACAGCGCAGGCCACGCCGTTACGGTTCAATTGGCGGATGGCAGCTATGATCTGGGCGCTTCGCCAGTCGCGGCAAGAGCGGCATTGGGGGGAGGTCTGGTTGAGCTTGTCGGGAATACCGGCGACCCCGACGCGGTCACGATGACGGCTACAGGGTCGGTGATCGAACTGGTTTCGGGGCGTCTGAGATTGCGGGGTATGACGATAGAGACCACCGGTGCCGACCCGGCGATCCGGGTGTTGCCGGAAGCGGTGTTAGAGGTTGATGAGGTCGTCTTTGGCACGGCGGGGGGACATCTGGATATTGTCGGCGGGCGCGTCGAGGGTGCGGGTTCGTATGTTATCGACGGCGATGCCGCGTATCATCTGCGTCTGTCGCAGGGGGCTGTGCTGGCGCGGGGGATGCAGACGGTGACGCTGGCGAATACGCCCGACTTTGCCACTGCGTTTGTGAGCTGCGAGATGGCCGGGCAGGCGGATTTCAGCGGGCATGGTTTCACCGGCACAGCCACGGGCAAACGTTTTGACGTGAGCAGCAACTCTGTTGTGCAAAGTGGCGGGACAGTGCTGCCGGGCGATATCGCGGGCACGACGCAAAGCGGTGGCCTATACCTCTGATCTGCGAAAACCTGACAATTGTATGAAAGGGCCACATTGCCGCCTTAAAAGCTGAAGCTGCCGTTAAGGAATTCAGCCCATCTTTATCCCCGGAACATGTAGGGGAATAAACCGATGGAGCTTGAGCATAAAACCACATTGTCCGCACGGGAGGATATGGCGCTGACCGGGGTGACGGATATGGCGGTTGTCCAATCCTCTGGCGGGGCGGTGCTGTACACGACCTCGCGCTTTGGTGGCGGTGACTTGCTGGCCTATCGCATTGATGCGGAAGGGGGGCTTCGGTTTTTGGACAGTCGGGCCATCGCCGGGGACACGCGGGCCGGGGTCACCAGCAGGCTGGAGGTTGTAGACGGTGCGCTATTGCTCACGGGGGCGGATAACGCTGCGCTCACCCGCGTTGCGTTAACAGATGATGGGCGCTTTGGTAATGTTTCTGCCGTGACCAGTGGTGCCGTGCCTGCCCAGTTACTGGCCGTCGAGACGCTGGATTTAGGCGGGCAGAGCTATCTGTACGGGCTGGTGCGGGGGGCGGATAGCATCGGGTCGTGGCGCATGGGCGACGATGGGGCGCTGACGCGCATATCGGGCGACAGTGGCGTCGCGTCAGAGGCAGGTCTGACCGGCCTGAGCGTCGGGTACGTCGGAAGCACGCCGTATCTGCTGGCGTCCTCGGCGCGGGACGACGCATTTATTTCGTTCAAATTGGATGGGAATGGTATCCCGCGAGAAGTCTCTCGTATCGCGGCGGAGGATGGCGTGGGGATCGGCAGGCCAAGCGCGACAGCTTTTGTAGAGGTTGGCGGCCATGGATTTGCGATACTGGCCGCGGCGGGAAGCGCGAGTTTGAGCGTCGCGATGTTGGGGGAAAATGGTGGGTTAACCTTAACGGATCACGTCCTCGACACGCGGGACACGCGATTTGACGGGGTGCATGTGATCGAGACCGCAACACATCGCGGCCGCGCCTATGTGGCGGCGGCGGGCGGAGATGACGGCGTTTCGGTCTTTGAGTTGATGGACGATGGCCGGTTGATGCATCTGGTGTCGATCGAAGACACGGAAGAGAGCACGCTCGACGCGGTGTCGGCGCTTAACTTTTCGGTACAAGGAGATTTACTGCACCTCGCCGTCGCCTCGGGTGCCGAAGCGGGGCTGAGCATCTTTACGGTGGATATTTCTGACCGGGTTGCGGCGGCAACAGGGGGTGATCAAGCTGACACGCTGACAGGCGGCACGGGGGGCGATTTGTTATCCGGCGGGGATGGCGCGGACCATATCGCCGGGCGCGCAGGGGATGATATTTTGCGAGACGGCGGCGGCCGTGATCTGTTGACCGGCGGCTCCGGCCGCGATCTTTTTGTCCTTTCCGCAGATGGGGAGGCCGATACGATTGCCGATTTCGACAGCGCGCAAGACAGTATTGATCTGTCGGCCTGGCCGTTCCTGAGACATGGGTCTCAGTTGACCATATCTTCGACCAAAGACGGTGCCGTTCTGTCTTTTGGTGAGGAGCGACTGGAGATAAAAACATCGAACGGACAGTCCCTTAGCGAGGATGATGTTCAAGCGCTCGATCTGATTGGGCAGTCGCGTTTCATGCCGGATTGGACCCTGCCAGAGGAACCCGATACGCCATCCCTTCCCGCCGAACCGTCGCCGTTGGTTCTGGTTGGCACGCCAAGGTCCGATGTGCTGGAAGGGGATGCGGCGGATGATCATATCAGCGGGCGCGCGGATGGCGACAGGCTGATCGGCGCAGGCGGCAATGATACGATCCTTGGCGAAGCTGGCGCCGATACGATCTATGGTAACGGCGGAAGCGATCTGATTGACGGTGGGACCGAGGGGGATCAGATCTGGGGCGGTATCGGCTGGGACACTTTGCGCGCTGGTGATGGGGACGACGCCCTGTGGGGCGGCGACGGGTATGACGCGCTTGGCGGTGGCGATGGGAACGACACGTTAACCGGCAATAACGGTGCGGATAGACTCTATGGGGATAGGGACGATGACCATCTGATCGGCGGGTTAAATGCCGATAGCCTGTGGGGCGGTGCCGGCAAAGACCGTTTGGAGGGCAGCGCCGGCGCGGATCAACTGCTTGGCGGCAGCGGGAATGATCAGCTTTTCGGAAATGCGGGGGCAGATTTCTTGCAGGGGGATAGCGGGAATGACCGTCTTGCCGGGGGGATCAACAACGATACGGTTAACGGTGGGTCCGGGAACGATACGCTGTCGGGCGACAATGGTGCCGACCAGCTGATCGGCGGCGACGGCGATGATTTGATCAAAGGCAATGCCGGTCACGATACGCTTGACGGCGGCGCGGGAAACGACGTGCTATCCGGTGGCATCGGGGCAGATCGGTTTATCTATGGTGCAGGCCAAGACACAATCCTGAGCTTTCAAAACGAAATTGACACTCTTTCGCTGGATTCTGCCCTTTGGGGTGGGGGAAGTTTATCGATGAGCCAACTTCAGTCGTTCGCACGCAAAGGGGCCGAGGGGCATATCGTGCTGGATTTTGGCAGCGGCAAAACACTGGATCTGCTGGGGGTCGAGAACCTATCCATCCTGAATGGCGACTTCGAAAGTTTTTAAAGCTCACATTGCCATGCTGGGATGGTTACCGTTCCAGAATGTCACGGTGATATCGCCTTAATAACACAAGGCCAAAAAGGCCCAGTATTGCGGCAACGGCATAGACATAGGCTGAGGAGACATAGGGTACGTCGTAGTTATGATAAAATCCGGACCTGACGCGGCCGACCACGTGGATCAGCGGATTGAACCAAAGATAGCTGCGGTAGGGTTCGGGTATCGTTTCGTATAAAAAGATGACGCCGGACAGTAGCAAAAGCGGCCGCGTGCAAATCCCGTAGACACGTTGCCAGACCTGAAACATCGACATCATGAAACAGTTGAATATCCCCACGCCCAGGGAAAGCGCGGCAATCATCGTCAAAGCTGACATGATATCTGATGCATTTACTGCGGCCCGCGTATCAAACAGAAAAATGATCCCACTCAGTACGATCAAGCCTACAAGAAGCTGAGTGAGAAAATTGAGGATGAACCGCCCCAAGATGGCGTCGACGAAAGTCACGCGCGGGTAGGCTAGTAGCTGTTTCGAATAGTTGATCGCCTGCGCGACCTTGTTGCTGAGATCGACGAACATCAAAAAAGGCAGCAAACCTGTAGCGTAAAAGATTGGAAAATTGTTTCCGAGGGGGGGCATACGAAACCCGATCGAGAATATTGCGGTCAACAGCGCGATCCCGAGAACGGGTTCAGCCAATGCCCAAATATACCCACCCGGGGACCGGCCATAGCTGGTCCCAATTTCGCGAAGTATCAGCGCGACGATAATGCGTGGCGTCGCAAAGACCATTGTATTTCGTCCGCGTGCAACCCGACCTATCATCCTGGTACCCTCTGCGCGCTGTTGATCTGCCATCGGGCGGGCGTCGCTGCGCCAAAACGATTTACAATGAAGTCATACTGTAGGGCAAAGGCCTCTCTAAAACTGTGTTTTAGGTGCTCTGGCAACATGGCGTGGCGACCAGAATTACTGCGAAGATCAGCTTTGGGTGAAATCGGCGAAATACCTAAGAACGTGCAGATATCGCGCACGGTATGAGCGTGAAAAAGGTCTTCGTAAAATACATATTTAATTCGATGTGGAGGGATCACGGCTTCCAGCTCGCTCATCGTGCGCCGATAGTTCGCCCGCTCTAACTTAGGCAGCCGTTTACTGTCGATCAGATGCTGCGCGCGCGCCTCGCAAGCCGTTTGAAAGTCAGCTACCTGGGCGGCATCCGCGCTAACGGCCATTCTGATTTGGGACCACATACGATCAATCGGATCCCTCAAAATAAAGATGAAACAACTTTCGCCAAGGCTCCCCATTTCAGAGAAGTCCTTTGCGTCCAATATCGCATAAGCCGGGGTGATGTCGCATATCACAGGCTGGCCGCGAAATCCCCGAGTAAGATAGGAAAGGTAAGCCTCGTGATCTCCTGGCGCATCCGTGTAGATGGACAAAAGGTCAGCCAATTCGCTGAGAACCCTAAGATTGCGCCGATTCTTGGGGCCGCGTTCTGACACCAATTCCTTTGCCAAGGTTTTCACCGTGTTCATACGTAGGCCAAAGACCTGGTCAGACTTACCCGCGATCACATTGAAATAATGAAGTTCCTTATTGCGCGAAAAATGAATCTCACTGCTGGTGCGCAAGGTTTCATAAAGCCAAGTCGTGCCGGCTTTCTGAGCCCCGATGCAATAGGCAAGCTTGGTGTTTTCCGGCAGAAGATTTAGAGCCATACGGTACGCCTTGGGGGAGCTGATCATTTCCCCATGTTGTATTCGTGATGTGCTATCGCATCGTTAATGTCGTCAAAGTATTCTAGGTTTCCGGCCTCTAAAACAGCGCCTGCCGTGCATAGTTCTCGTAGCATGCCATTGGAATGGCTTACAAATATTGCACCGGATCGGGACAGGCGGTCCATAAATATGGAACGACTTTTCTGTTTGAACCGAGCATCTCCGACAGCGGTGATTTCGTCAATCAGATAGGTGTCAAACTGCAGCCCCATGGAAACGCCGAAAGCTAGGCGCGACTTCATACCGGCGGAGTATGTTCGGAATGGAAGATGAAAATGAACCCCAAGCTCTGAAAAATCGGCGACGTAATCGACCAGTGCGGACGTGTCTGCACCATAAATCCGTGCCACGAAGCGCGTGTTTTGTGCCCCCGTCATGTCGGGGTGGAACGAGCCGGCAAAGCCAACTGGGAAGGATACACTGCCATCAGAGATGACCTCGCCCGATGTAGGGTCAGCTGCCCCCGCAATGATCTTGAGCAGCGTAGATTTTCCAGCGCCGTTCCGCCCTAGCAGCCCGACAGAAATACCAGTGGGAAAAATAACGCTAATATTTGAAGCGACTGTCTTCCGTCGCCCCCGCACATGATAGGTTTTGGTCAAATTTCGAAAGACAATCATCGGCGATCCTAGTGCCGATCTCGTAAGGAGTGCCAAACCAGCATGATGAGCGCCCACAGGGCGAAGCTAGATGCGAATGTGACGCCTAGAAGAAATGGGCGATTTGGATAAATCGAAGTCTCTGCAAGTGTCGGAGGAATATGCGCCGCCAAGTATTTGGATCTTTTTCGCGCCTCTGCAACCGCTGTATCAAAGGCGGCTTGGCTGGCCGTATAAGACTGTTCAGCAAATTCCAAATCGACCTTTAGGCTTTCAAACTGCCCGAAAAGGTCCGCGAAACCAATGGTGTGCATTGCACCCTGCTTGGCGTTCAATTTTTGATGCTCCTGCGAGATACGCGCTGCTATTATGTCGCGCCTTCGTTGCGCTTGCTTCAAGCGGGGATCGGTTGGCGTGCTGGTTTGTTGAAGCATGTCGATGCTAATCAACGTTTCCGTCATTTCTGCTTCTAAAGATGCCAATAACCCGGTCTGAATTTGAAGCGGTGTATCGGGGCTCACCAATTGGTTCCTCATGCGGAATTCGGCCAGCGTAAGCCGCGTTTTTTTGAGGCGCTGCGCAGCGCGCGCCAAGTTTTCTTCAGCATGTTGGGTAGCATCCTCGCGCGCTATCGCGGAAAGTTCATGTATCAGTTGTGCGCTTTCAGCATAGATTTCTTGGACAATGGCCCGCGCGTCTTCGGGAGCAAATGCTTGCACCTTAACCTCGATCAAACCGGTGCTACTATCGCTATACACATTGACCATGCGACCCCAGTACTTGGTCAGTTCCTCGATCGTACCAGGGGCGTGGTAGCCGAAAACCGGATCAGAGTTCGTTGCGGGGGGAGACCATATTTTTCGCAAATTCAGAGACTTATCGATTTTCTCCACTAAGTGCTGACTTTGAATGAATTGATACAGAACTTCTTCGTCCGCGGCACCGGACCCCGAGAGATTTGCAACCCCACCCAAGAGTTCGACAGGCGAGCTCATATCCTCGCTATGGACTGCAAATCCGGCGATGGAGGTATAGCGATCTGCAGCGCACTCCCAAAGGTACCATGACACGAACAGGCTGGTTCCGAGAACGATGATGATGAAGCTGACAAAAGAAAGCCGATGACGTAGGTGAAGGCGCGCTTGTGGCACAGGCGGGACGATCGACGCGACTGGCAGCGTCAGAATGGTCGCTTGAGAGGCGGTTTCTCGTTTTTTTTCCCGCGCCGCAACGGCCAGCGCCCTATCATGCCTTTTTTTTTCGATGCGTCGCAAAGCTTCCTCACGCTCGCGCAGTTTTTGTTGTTTGCGCGCCGCGTGCGTATGGTGCGTGGTCGTTGATTGGGCTGGATTATGGGTCATGATCTCAGTGCCTAATTCAATAGTCCTCACAGTTTATTAATTCTCGCGAAGTAGTTCAGAGAAAGTCGATTAAACTACGAAGGACTTTGGGATGGCGGAACCGCATGTTCACATTTTAATGGGGACGAAGAACGGTGGCATGTTTTTGGCAGATCAGCTGGCCTCAATCCGCGGGCAATCGCATCAGGATTGGAGCCTTTGGGTAAGCGATGACGGCTCGACCGATGGCACCTGGGAGGCGCTTGAAAATTTCAAAGCGGAAACACCGCACCATGATATTCACTTGCTCAAAGGGCCTCAGAGTGGCGTTGCCGCCAATTATTATAAATTGTTGAAAAACCAAGAGTTAGACGGGAGGTGGGTGGCGTTTTCCGATCAGGATGATATCTGGCTGCCTCACAAACTATCCCGTGCTGTCGCGCTCGTCGGGCGGCTGGGTGGTAGATGTGTTTACAGTAGTAGAAGTTACTATGTGGACCAAACGGGGGGGCGGTTGGGAACGTCCCCAATGCTGAACCGCCCTTATCGTTTTGGAAATGCAATCGTACAGAACGTTTTGCGCGGAAATACGATTGTGATTCCGCCTATCGTCACCAACTATCTGCGTAGCATTGTAAGTACTACAGACGTTGCGGAAACTCCTTTTCATGATTGGTGGATGTATCAAGCGATCACAGGCGCAGGGTTTGGTATTCTTCATGATCAGAAACCTGGGGTACTATACAGGCAACACGGTGAAAATCTTGTGGGCGCGCCTGTTCGCCATTTACGGCGCAGGGCTCTATGCATGGCGGATGGTACGTTGGTGAATTGGATCGATACAAATGCGGCCGCGATGTACCGAATTGCTCCCGTTCTGACGGCGACCGCTCGCGAGCAATTATTGAGGTTTCTCGATTGGCGTTCCCAAAGTCACACTAAAGGTCGAGCGGCACTGACTTCGCTGGGGATCTACCGGCAAACACATGCGGGCGATCTAGCCCTGCGCGCGCTTGCACAACTCAAACAGTTCTGAACCGGCGTTAAATTAACATGCCCTCGTCTTTGAGGTGATTAAGTAACGCTGTGTCAGCCTCAGCAAACGCAGCCAGTCTTTCCTGTGCCGGTTTATCGTTGATCAGAGTCATTAGATCTTGCCAACGGCTTGTCTGAACCCCTTTTGGCCCAACATTGATGCGCGTTTTCACAATCGAAGGACGACGCCCCGTTAGGTTATGAATGTCATTTTCAAGCAGATTTAAACTGCTTAAGCGATAAACTCTATCTAGTTTCCGCGCGCCGCCTATCGCTTGACCAACAAGCATATCTTTCGAGAAATGGCAGACCTCGGCCGCCCCGCGAACTTTCCCGGTGGCGAGATAGCTACAGTAAAAATTGTCGTAGTGATCCTTAATGAACTGTTGCCAAGCGGGACTTCCGCCAAAGAAATACGCGGCGGGGGAGCAATTTTTTACTTTGTACAACCCCATATGCCCAGGCGACGAAAGTAGGCTGTCCGTGAGACGTGAGGCCTTATTTCTTAAATAAAAATAGAAAGAAGCGATCCTTTCAAATGGATCGCGAAGTACCGTGAACGCAAAGGTATCTGTCTGGGTCTCACGAAGGCGGCACCAATCTAGGTGACCCGAGTAAAGGTCATACCCGTTGGGAAATTGACCGTCTGACGAAGCTTGGTGGTGAACGCGAACAGGAGAGGTTCGAGCGCTGCCATAGATTTTAGTGAGCTCCGAGTGCACAGATTGGCCCGCGGTTTTGGGTATGTGTAAAAATGCGACTTTTTTCACTGAATGTTTTCCGATCTCAGATCCAGCGTCGGGGGGGCGAAAGGCGCGACATCTTTGAGCATTGTGTTTACCCCTCTACAAAATTCCAGCACATCCGACGGATCAAGGTGGTCCATTTGCCACGGCGCAAACTGCCACCAGCGGCACTTTAACATGAGACTGATGAAGCTCGGCGGTAGGCGCATTCGTTTGAGAGAGGCCGGATTCCCCGCGACGACTGCATAAGGGGCAACGTCACGGGTCACGACCGAATGCGCCCCGATTATTGCGCCGTCGCCAATGGTGACCCCGGCGGCGATATACGCCCCGTGCCCGATCCATACATCATTTCCAATTGTAGTGATTTTTACCTTGGTGGGCGGCTTGCTGTGAGCTGTCCTATAATTGTGGTAGTGTTCGGCTGCCTCAAAACCGTCGCCAAGTTCGAATACTCGGTCCCCAAGATAGAAAGCGGGGCTTGTGGATACCCAGTCCAACGGGTGGTTTTGCCGACCTATTTGAACGGATTCGCCGAATGAACAATATCGGCCGATACGTGCGGCAAAACAGTATCCCGAGACTTGATACGAGAACGTTCCCATCTCTAACGAGTGTTCATACTGTGTCCATTTTAGGCTCCCCGGGGCTTCGAGCACGGTATGTCTGGGCAGGTTGATCGACGTAGCACCCCGGTTCAGTACCTCGATGCCATTGTTTCGCAAAAATTTTAGGGGCACTGAGATTTGGCTCATGAGGCCACCGCCCAGGTTTTGGTGATGTGATTTTTAACGTGAGACAGCAGAATATCCGCCAAATCCTGTTGGGTTGAGTAGGGAATAGGGAAACCGTTTTCAGCTTTGGTAACTGCTTCGCCCTGAGCACCAATTGCGAACGCATGGGTGGGCAAACCGGATGTCAGAGCTTCGTGCGTGGTAAACGAGAATGTCTCCGGCCACACGGAAGGTATTAACCAATCTGTCACGCCGTATCGGGCGGCAATTTTTCCCAGATCTGATATGGTATATCTTCCATGGATAGGCACCGAGAGGGGGAGGGGAATGGCGGGATCGAAATTCCCGACGATGACCAGACCGACACCTTGCGCATCTATCGCATCAGCCGCTCGGCTGATGATCTGTGCGCCTTTCTGGAGACCAATGTCGCCCAATACACCGATCACCGGGCGCTTTGGGCTGAGGGGCCGAGGGATACGGGGCACGGCGTCTGAAATTCTATGCGGTGTAACTTGAATTTTGTCGGCGCAGTTGGGGAATGCTGCGCGCACAATTTCTTTGCTATTTTTAGAAAATACCACGATCTCTTGGGATGCGGTCAGGAGTTTTCCCCACTCGCTTTGCCACCGAGTCATGCTTATCGGTGCACCTGTGGTTGCTGGGGCATTTAGGTGAGGCGGGGGTAGGCCATCGTACACTCCTTGATCGTTCAGAAGAGTGTAGTTGGGCGAGATTGCGAAGTAGTCATGAAAGAGAAACTCTATCACCTGTTGGCCGGTTTGGCTCAATTCTAGAATCGCACTTGGAATAGTCAGCGGATCTTGATCCCCAACAGCGCAGGAATAGATTAATCGTCGCCGTTTTATGGGGTGTAGAAGTTGTTTGACGTAGTCGAGGTTGTTGGTCCCGCCGGAGATTGTTCCGTCATGGCAATGCAATTCGATTTGCCATCGCATGGCACCGCCGACCCTGATTACAACAGCGGCGCGGCCCAACGCGTGATGTTTTGATTTCACCCGATGTTGCAGATACGATTCAGCGCCGCCACCCATACTGTGCGCGATATATATCGAGACCGGATAGGTGTCTTGTGCACCGAGCCAAGCCAATGCCAAAGCGAGCCGGGGCGATTTGAATGGGTCAGAGGCAATGAACTGCTGCACATCTCTATCGTATTCGGGATAACGTTTTGAAATAAGAGCGTTATTTTTCGCGATGAGACGCGTCTTCTCTTCCGATCCGAAACTTTGTCCACCGCGATGCTCTACGAAAAGGTTAACGGCACTATAATGCAGTCCGCCCGCAGCTCTGATGCGCTGGCACCAATCGACCTCTTCGCCGTATCCCCGACCAAAACTGACATCCAATTGCGGTTCAGCTCTGAGGTATCTGGGGTTGATCGCCATGCAAAATCCCACCCCGGTCGGCGTGGCCACGCGATAGCTTTGCGGGTTAAGCTGCGCGGCGGTCACATCTATAAGATCCCCCTGTCCGGCGGCAAGTTTTTGGGGCGCACATATGAGGGGGGCGGTAAAAATTTCCGCGTCGTTGGACATTGGGGTTACAGTGGCGGCGCGTGGATATTCAACGAGGGGGCGGATAAGGCGGCTCGCCCAGTTCGCCGGGACTAAGGCGTCAGAATTCAGTAAAATAACCGTGTCGGGCCAGCGTTGTGCATAGCGCAAGCCTTTGTTTACGCTTTTTACAAACCCAAGGTTTTGATCATTCTCAAGCAGTGTCGCACGGTCATTGTGGGCCAAAGACCACGCGCGCAGCAACGGTAGAATCCGTTTATCGGTTGAGCAATCTTCGATCAGAATAATGCGCCACTGAAGATCGGTATTGTCGACGACGCGCCGCAGCGCCTCTTTCAGTAGGTCATGCGCATTGAATACCGGCAGTATTATCGTCACCGATGCCGTTGTGACGGGAGGCGCATTGGCGCGGAATAGGTCAGGGTCAAGCTCGCGCGCATGGTGAACGGGGCATAGCCCCAGCCCCCGTTTGATCCGCGTGCGAAAAGCGGGGTCCCGTTTGACGCGCCAGCCGCCATAGGCAGGCAACTGCAGCATCAGCGCGATGACGAATTTGATTACCAATCGCGCTTGAATCCACCAAAGGTGAGGGAGTTTTAGACTTCGCGCAATTGTCCAGGTGCCATTGGGAACACGGTGAAATTCGACCCCAAACCGCCCAATTTCATGCAAGCCTGTCGGGCCAAGCGGCGTGGTCAGGTCGAACCCGACCCGTCGCGGGCCACCATAGGCTTTGGTCACGTCGTCACGAATCAAGTCAGCTTTAGCGCTTACTTTTACGCCGTTCATATGCAGCACGATATCATCCGCGAACGTCCAGCCCGCCAGCCTCAAGTTCCCGTCATTTACGGCAAATACATCAACGGCACCCACCGTGGCACCGGACGGGTCCGTAATGTGCATTGGACGCCCCACGGCCCTTAGATGGGCGGCGATATAGCGGGCAAAGAGAGTTTTGAGCTGTTTATGCAAAATCAATCATTTCGATTCTATGTTGCGTTGATAGAGCTCTAGATCAGCACGCTCACTCTTAAGGGGAGGTTAAGTTCACTCAGCATTGCAGCAGAATTTCTGTTCGGATTTTACGGGAGGTGACATAGGTGAGCAAAACGCATCTTGGCGTTTTGGTGACGGATAATGGTCAGAACAATCAGGTAGATATATCGCCAACAGCTACCTGCGCCGAAGGGGTGCAGATTAATATATACGGGCGCAATAACCACGTGGTGATCGGCGAGGGTACTGTGATCTCCGGTGGCTTGGTTGAGCTCAGGAATCACGAGAGCGCCGTCTATATTGGCGCAGATTGTCGTTTGGCGGGGTCATTTCGATGCCGCGCGCGTGATACGCATATTCGCATTGGCGATCGCACCACGATCATGATGGCTCACCTCAGTCTGCATGAAGCGGGCACCATCACGATTGGCGAGGATTGCATGCTGTCCGGGGATATCACCATGGATGTCAGTGATATGCATTCGATTCTTGACGTAGAAACAGGGGAACGGATTAACCCGCCCCAAGATATCGAAATCGGGGATCATGTCTGGTTGGCCCATGGTGTCAGGATCATGAAAGGCGCACAGATAGGGCAGCATTCAGTGATCGGTAGCCGTTCCATGGTTCTTGGGGTGATCCCCGCACATAGCTTGGCTGTGGGCGCGCCGGCGCGTGTTATGCGCGCTGGTATCACCTGGGATCGCCGACGGCTAAGCCCCAAAGATCAATAAGTATTGGGTCCCTGTGCGGAGCCGTTGGTGATTTACACTATCGAAAGAGGAGATACGTGATGGCAATATCATGGGGATTGCGGGTAGATTTTGCTTTGCTCATCCGACGCAAACTGGCTATGAGATGACCTGAGTGGTCCCGTAGCTCAACTGGATAGAGCACCTGACTTCTAATCAGGATGTTGGGGGTTCGAGTCCTCCCGGGATCGCCAGACGCACCGAGTGTAGCTACAGCACAGTGATTGGTCCTTCGCCGTCGATCAAATGCCCGATAATACAGGCTTTTTTACCTTCGGCGGCCATGTCTCGGATCGCAATCTCTGCCTCGGCTGGGGGTAGAGCAGCCAGCAAGCCGCCTGCGGTTTGGGGGTCGTGCAAAAGCGGGTCGCTGCGTCCTCGCGTGGGGGCGTTGTCGACGTTGGGGTGATACAGCGAGGAGTGCACGCCGCGATCTGATAGGTCTCGGGCACCGGCGTAGACGGGAATGGCGTCCGCCGAGATTTCCGCGCTCAGGCGCGATGCGCGGCAGATGGCGGCGATGTGACCCGCAAGGCCAAAGCCTGTGACATCTGTCATGGCATTGGCGCGACGCAGGTGGAAGGCTTGACGGTCCTGCGGTTCTGCCATCTCGTTTAGGGCCTGGGCGACGTCGGCTCCCCGTGCTGTGCCCTCCATATGCGCAGCCATGATAATTCCTGATCCGATGGGCCGGGTCAGCACAAGGCAGTCGCCAGCTTGAGCGCCCGACAGGGTGATTGGTGGCGTTTCGCGCATGCCGGTGACGGTGAATCCGATGGTCATTTCGGCACCCATCGATGTGTGCCCCCCGACAATCGTCGCGCCCGCGTGGTCGAATATCGCACGGGCTGCGTCGGTGATTTCTTGCAGTGTCCGGGACTGAAGCGCCTGAGACATATGGGGTAGTACGATGCTGGAAAGAGCCACTTGGGGCTGCGCTCCCATGGCCCAAATGTCGCCTAAGGCGTGCACTGCTGCGATGCGCGTCATCAAGGCGGGGTCGTGGATCAAAGCGCGCAAGTGATCGGCGCTGATGACCTGAAAACCGCCACCGGGTTGCTTTAGCACCGCAGCATCATCGCCGAGGACAGAAAGAATGGCCGCATCCGTCGGACCTTGAAGCGACGATAGCCCGTCACGAAGCACTGTGTTTCCGACCTTAGCGCCACAGCCGCCACACAAGGGTTTCGCGGCCAGTATATCGCGGGCACCCTGCGCCAACGTATCGGGCAAAGCTGGCGGTTGCATCGGCGGCAAATCGTCAAGTTTATCCATGAAAGCGCGGTCGATCCGGTCTTTCCAGCGCCATAACGCAGGCCCCGAGAATGCAAGATCGAATTTTTCCGCCAAAGCCGATTTTTCCCCAAGGGAGATAAGCTTTAGGTAACGTTTTTGTGGTTTGAAGGGCTTGCGGGGACCATTGGTGAGGGCGGCGCGAAGGTTGTGATACAGGATGGGTGCTGCGCGAACGGCAAACACGCCAGCCTTGGGGCGTGGGGCAAAGGGCATTGCTGCGCAGTCACCGACGGCAAATACAGTTGGGTCACCGGGAAGTGACAGGTCGGGCGTTGTTTCGATGAACCCATCACGCAAGGGAAGGTCCGTTTGCGCCAGCCATTCATGCGGGAAAGCACCGGCAGCGCCGACCGTCAATTGAGAAGGGATTTTGTCGCCGCTGCTCAGAACGACATGATCGGCGGCGATTTCCGTGACGCGTATGCCGGTGCGTAGGGTGACCTTGGCGCCGCGAAGCTTGGCCTCGACCGTGTGGCGCGCGCGGTTGCCAAGGCCCGAAAGCGTCGGGTCGGACTGTAGCAAAGTGACCCGAGGCTCGATCCCCGCGCTGCGTACGGCATGGGCCATCGCGAGGGACAGCTCGCAACCGGCGACACCGCCGCCGATCACGGCGATTTCGGGCTCGATGTCGCCGCTCGTCACCGCGGCAAGGAAATCGCGCCAGCGTTTGGCGTAGACATCAAGTGGCTTTGCACCGACAGCAAAACCATCAAACCCCGGGATACCCATTTTAGCGGTGATCCCGATATCAAAGGAGGCAACATCATATGCAATAGGCGCGCGGTCTTCGACATGAACCAGACGCGCAGTGCGATCGATATCTGTGGCGTGGGACAGGATCAGACGCGCGCCCGCAAAGCGGCACAGTCGCACGAGGTCGATCTCGAGTGTTTCACGTGAATAGTGGCCCGCGATATAGCCCGGCAGCATACCTGTATATGGGGCCGTGGGGCCGGGATTGATGACGGTTAACCGCGCGCCCGGTAGCGGGTTCATCCCCCATTTGCGTAGCACCAACGCATGGGCATGCCCGCCGCCGATCAGCACCAGGTCTTGGGTCAGCGGGATATCGTGTCGATGCATCGAATGACTTTCTATCAGGCGGGTGTGACAGTCTTAGCCCGCGGGATCAGCGGATCAAAGCCGCAAGACACAACTGCGGCCCGTTGCAACGGAATGTGAACTACGTGACAAAGACCGCAGCGTTTTCCGTGAACAAGGTGGCCTCCGTCCGTGACCCTTCGTATTCTGCACACTGCCGATCTTCACCTCGATTCACCGCTTCGTAGTTTGGCGATGAAGGATGACCGTCTGGCCGCGCAGGTGCGCGGTGCCAGCCGGCAAGCGCTTGAGACGATGGTGCAATATTGCATCGACGAGAGGGTCAGCGCTTTTCTGATCTCGGGCGATCTTTATGACGGGCAAGAACGTAGCGCGAAAACCGGCGCGTATCTCGCCGCGCAGATGCATCGTTTGGCGCAGGCTGACGTGCGGGTGTTCTATATCAAGGGGAACCACGACGCGGAAAACCCAATCGCGGGGGAGATCGACCTGCCGCCGAACGTGCATGTGTTCGACGGGCGGGGCGAGAAAGTTCAGTTGGCCAGCCACCCCGTCTATATTCACGGTGTCAGCTTTCGCGACCGTCACGCGCCGGAAAGCCTGCTGCCGAAGTATACCGTGCCAGAGGCGGGGGCGGTTAATATCGCGATGATGCATACCTCTCTCGCGGGGGCGGAAGGGCATGATCTTTATGCGCCTGTGTCGGTCGGCGAACTGGCGGGGGCTGGGTTCGATTATTGGGCGTTGGGGCATGTTCACAAACGCGCGGTGCACAGCGAAGACCCCTGGATCGTGATGCCGGGCATGCCGCAAGGGCGCGATATCGGGGAGGCGGGGCCAAAGTCCGCAAGCCTGCTGACGATCGAGGATGGCAAGATCTCGGTTTCGGAAGTGGCGACCTCGGTCGTGGAATTCCGCCGCTGTGATTGCGATGTGACGGGGGCGGAGTCTGACGAAGATCTGCGCCGCAAACTGCGGTCGGCGTTGCAGGCGCAGGCCGGACGGGGGGCGGCGATTTTGCGGTTGCGGGTGACGGGGCAAACGGCGCTGGCGTGGCAGATACGCCAGTTGGCGGATGTTTGGCGCGCTCAAGCCGACGAAATCGCAGAAAGCATCGGTGATCTGTGGATCGAGAAGATGTCGGTGGATGTGACTGCTGTATCAGAGGATGCGGTGGATGGTGCTGTGGCCGAGGTACAGCAGTTGATGACGGACATCGCCAAGGAGCCCGCCACTCGGGACAGGTTGCAGCAAGAGTTGAGCCAGATCCTTGGCCTATTGCCTGCTGATCAGCGCCGCGCCCTCGCACCGGATGCAGAGGCGCAAGAGGCATTATTGCGGCAGCTGACCGACGAGGCGGTGTTGACCATGGCCGCGCAGATGCGAGGAGCGGGCGAATGATGCGGCTGCAGCAGCTTGCGCTGGACCGATTTGGTCACTTTACCGACCGCGTGCTGGATTTCGGCGCGCGCCCCGCAAGCGGATCGGACTTTCATATCGTCTTTGGCCGCAATGAAGCGGGCAAAACCACCCTGATGGAGGGGTATCTGCGGCTGCTTTACGGTTTTGCAGCGCGTGAACCCTATGCCTTCAAACACCCCCGCGCGAACCTGCGCGTCAGCGGTACCGTCGATATTGACGGGCAGATCCACCAGCTGTCCCGATTGCCCAAGCGCTCGGGCAATCTTGTGGACGGGGCGGGCCAACCTGTGGCGGATGCTTTGCTGTCTGCGGCGCTGCGCGGTGTGTCGCAAAAGGAATACCAAAGTCTGCTGTGTCTCGACGATGAAACGATCGAAGCCGGCGGCGAAGAGATTACCAAAAGCGAGGGGGATATCGGGAAGCTGCTGTTCTCTGCTGCGGCGGGTATCAGCGATCTGTCGCAGGTCTTGGGGCGGGTGGAGCAGGGCAATCGTGACCTTTATCTAAAAGGCGGTACAAAATCAGAGTTCGCGGCGCTGAAGGCTGCGCATGCAGAACTGGTCCAGCAGATTAAGGATCATGACGTCAGCGCCGCCGCGTTTCGCGAGTTGCGTCTTGCGCGGGACGCCACCCAAACCGAAGAGCAGCGTCTGCGCGCCGCCAAGTCCGAGCTTTCGGTTCAGAAAACGCGGCTGGAGGCTATACTTGATGCGCATCCATTGGCGACAGAATGGAAAACCCTAGAGGTGCAGCTTACCCCTATCGCGCATTACCCCATGACGCTGGAGTTCGACAGCGAAGACTTGATTAAAATGATGACGAAACGGATCGCGCTTGTTGCCGAAAGGAAACGATCCGTCGCCGAGGTGCACGCATTGCGGGCCGCGCGAGACGAGGTCGCCGTCAACGCGGATGATTTGGCGCGGGGGGCTGATGTTGATGCGCTTGCCTTCAAGAAAAGTCAGGTAGAGGCGGGGCAATCCGACCTGCCCAAACGCGAAGCACAGTTGATGCAGGATACCGCTGATATGCGGGCGCGGCTTGATACTCTAGGGTTGCCCGCCGATGGCGCGCTTGCGCAATTCATCTTAAGCGATCCCGCCCTTGCGGCGCTTGAACAGGCGCGCGCCACTCTGGACGATGCGCGCAAGCATCTGCAAACCACTCAGGCGGAGGCAGAGGTCGCGCGCGACAAATACGATGACGCGGCACGGGCCCTGCGCGATACCGAAGAAGAGACCGCCGTCGACGCGGACGTCGAACGCCTATTCATGCAGGCCGAAGCGGAGGATCTGGTCAGTCGATATCATGACGCGCTGCGCCGGCTCGCGGCGGATCGTCAGGGGGTGGCCACTGCCTTGCGCGGGCTGGCGCGGCACAATGTGGCGTTCGACGCGGTTCCGGCACTTCCGCTCAGCAGCCGGCGCGCGCAGGAATTGATGCAGGCCCATGGGGAAGCGCGGCTTGCCCTGCGTGCGGCCGTGCAGGCGGAAACCACGGCAGCCGATCGTCTGGCGGGTGCCGAGACAAAACATGCGATGGCCGCGTCGTCCCCAGACTTGATCAGCGATGATGCCGCCGCCAAAGGGCGACAAACCCGAGATGAGTTATGGGCGCTGCATAAAGATGTGTTGGACATGGCCTCTGCTTCTGCGTTCGAGGCTGCAATGCGGGCGGATGACGCGCAGACCTCATTACGCGCCGGGCAAAGCCAATCGCTGGCGGAAATGCGGCAGGCGGAGCGACAGTTGATCGAGGCGCGGCAGGATCACGACAGGGCGCAGAATAAACGTACCGAGACCGAGGTGGCGTTTGATCATGTGACGGGTGAACTGCGGTCCCACCTCGATGCACTTGGCCTGCCCGAAACCCTTTCCGCCGAGGATTTTGTCGAATGGGTGCGCGAGGCAGAGGCGGCGCAAACTGCAGCCGAGACCTTAAAGACATCTGAACAGGCCCACGCAGAGCTCTTGCGCGCGGCAGAACAGATGCGCGACGATCTGGCGGCACGGTTGGAGGCAGGGGATGCGCCTTTGCGGACCGTCGTGCTCATGGCCAAAACCCAGATCGCGGCGTCGCGCGAGCATCAGAACGCGCAAAAGCTCGCACAGGCCACAGTGCGTCAGGCCACGGCAGAGCGGGATCGCCGAGCAGCCGCAGCGGACAAGGCACGCACGGCCGTGACCGACGCGCGTGACCAGTGGCGCGGTGCCGTCGCGACGCATCTTCCGGCGCTGCAGGCTGGCATAGACATGTGGAACGGGCTGACCGGCCTGCGCAGTATCCGAGAGGTCGACGCCCGCATGGCTGGTGTCCGGCGCCAGATTGCAGGCATCAAACAGGACCGCGCCGGTTTCATCGCACAGTTGGATGCACTGGATGGCGGGGCAGACGCGCAGGAACAGCCCTTGGCGCGTTACGCCGCTTTGCAAACCGCGGTGGAGCGCGCCCGTCAGGCCCAAGCGCGTCGCAGCGATCTGGACGCGCGCCTTGCCGTGGCGGAGGACGCCGCGGCTGAGGCGCTGCGCGAGATTGCCGTGCTCGATGATCAGGTCCAACTTCTGGCCCGTGCGTTTGATGACCGGATAGACACCTCTACCCTTGATGCATTGCGTCAGGCGACGGCGACCGCGCAACAGGCAATTGCGCTGCGCCAGCAAAGTGCGGATTTGCGTACCCGTCTGCTTTCGATCCTGGGGGTTGATGCCTGGGAGCAGGCGCAGGAACGCCTCAGCGCCGCGCCCCTCGCACAGGCGCAAGTGGCGCTTGCCGAGCTCTGCGAAGACCTGTCGCGACTTGAAGTAGAGCTCGACAGCGCGATTGCTGCGCGCGCTCGGGCGCAAGCGGCGCTGGATGCGGTTGGGGGGGATGGTGATATTGCGGCGCTCACCTCGCAAAAGCGCACGGTCGAAGAACAGATGCAGGCCGTGATGCTGCGCTATCTGACGGGGCGCTTTGGCCATACTTTGGCCGAGGATGCCATCCGCCGGTATCGCGACACCCACCGCAGCACGATGTTGGCCGCGACCGAACAGGCCTTCAGCGACCTGACCCAAGGGGCATACAATACACTGACCACGCAGCCTGCCGCTCAGGGGGATGTGCTAATGGCCGTGCGGGCAGAGGATGGGGTGTCTAAGGAAGCCGCCGCAATGTCCAAAGGGACGCGGTTCCAGCTTTACCTTGCCCTGCGCGCGGCGGCCTACGAGCAAATGGCGTCGACAGGAACGGTGCTGCCGTTCTTCTGTGATGATGTCTTTGAAACCTTCGACGAAGACCGCACCCGCGCGGCCTGTCGATTGATGCAACGGGTCGGAAAGCGCGGGCAGGCCATCTATCTCACCCACCACCAGCATGTGGTCGATCTCGCACAAGAGGCCTGCAGCACAGATGTGACCGTGCACCGGCTGTAACGCCCCATATGGATTCGCGATTATCCGGCCCGCGAGTCGGCGATTCCACCGCAATGACCTACCTGTGGTTGGGTCGAGGCACGAAAAGCCCCGTATAAGCGGAGAGAGATACCCTGAGGGGCCTGGGTGCTACAAATTTCCGACGCTCAGAAAGTCAATAAAACAGGCGTTTGTGAAGGTTTTTTGACGAAAAGGATAAAATCCGAAAAAAGGGGTTGCGGGTGTTTGGAACAAACCTTAGAACGCCC